>NZ_CP088156.1:7832230-8134037 GCF_021088345.1 Bradyrhizobium ontarionense
TGGACATCGTCCAGATCATCGCGTTGTCCCAGCAGCGAGAGCACGGGCTCGCGGTCGAAGCCGGCGCAGCACTGGCCAGAGGCCTCGATCAGCGGACGGCGGATCAGCAGCGGATCCTCCAGCATCAGATCGATGGCCGCCACGGGCTCGACCGTCTCCGGCTTGATCTCACCTGATTTGACGCGCGGTGAGGCCGGGTTGAACCAGGCTGCGACAGGCGTGTCAGCGAAGAACGCGCGCAGCCGCTCGCCGGTCCAGGGTTCGGTCAACAGGCTCCTGGCGACGACCTCGTGGCCGGCGCGCTCCAGCATCAGCTTCTGCCGGGCATTGGTGCCGCAGCCCGGCTTCTCGTAGAACACGACCGTGGTCACGTCAGACACCGCCGAGCTGCACGAGCGTCGCACCGCCGGCGCGGCCGAGAATGGTGTCGACCTTCTTGCGTACCGTTTCGATCGTGAGCGGCTTGACCACGGCGCCGTGCGCGCCGGCTTTGAGGCCCTCGATCGCGATCGCCTCGTCGGCCTTGGCGGTCACGATCAGGACCCGCACGCCCTTGAACTTCGTCATGATCTCGCGGACCAGGTCGGGGCCCCGCTGCTTGAGGAAGGAGACGCCGAGCATCACCACGTGGGGCGCCAGCCAGTCGACGCCTTTCTCATAAGCTTCCTCCGGCGTCGCCAGCTCATGTGTCTCGATCTCATCATGCAACATGAACTGCAGGGCCGCACGCGTGATCTCGTCATCGTCGATCACGAACACGCGCCGCTGGTCCACTGCTTTCGCCGTTTCAACTCCGATCTGCATCGCATCCTCCTCAACGTTATCAGCGTCTGTGCCGCAGGGCTGCAAAGGGGATCTAGCAAATCTCGTTCCGGGCCTTGCGCGGCTGCAAAGTCGCCGCTGTTGTGTCGTTTCGGACAGCGCAGCGCGTCATCAGATCTTGCGAGGCATTCCGATGTCGGGTTTGCAACAAGTCGCGAGCGACTGCAGACTGTTCGCCATCTCCTTCAAAACGTGGCTGTTTTCGTTCTTTGTGGACTCTGGCACAGCCGTTGCAAAACTTCCGTTCAGGCAATGGTTGAGGGCTGAGTGCACGCCGACGCTTCGGACGAGCGATGCAATCCTTCCCAACAACCCGTCTGCCGGTTCGGACACACAGAGGACGCGGTCACGCTCTGCGGAAGCGGGCGCGACATAGCAATCGGTTGATGGAGAGCAGAATGTCATCACTGCGACAAATCGCATTCTACGGCAAAGGCGGCATCGGCAAATCGACGACGTCGCAAAACACCCTGGCCGCGCTGGCCGAGATGGGTCATCGGATCCTGATCGTCGGCTGCGACCCCAAGGCGGATTCGACCCGCCTGATCCTGCATGCCAAGGCGCAGGACACCATCCTGAGCCTGGCCGCTGCCGCCGGCAGCGTCGAGGATCTCGAGATCGAAGAGGTCATGAAGGTCGGCTATCGCGACATCAAGTGCGTCGAGTCCGGCGGTCCGGAGCCGGGCGTCGGCTGCGCCGGCCGCGGCGTCATCACCTCGATCAACTTCCTGGAAGAGAACGGCGCTTATGAGGACATCGACTACGTGTCCTACGACGTGCTCGGCGACGTGGTCTGCGGCGGCTTCGCGATGCCGATCCGCGAGAACAAGGCGCAGGAAATCTACATCGTGATGTCCGGCGAGATGATGGCGATGTATGCCGCCAACAACATCTCCAAGGGCATTCTGAAATACGCCAATTCCGGCGGCGTGCGCCTGGGCGGCCTGGTCTGCAACGAGCGCCAGACCGACAAGGAGCTGGAGCTTGCGGAAGCCATGGCCAAGAAGCTCGGCACCCATCTGATCTACTTCGTGCCGCGCGACAACATCGTGCAGCACGCCGAGTTGCGCCGCATGACCGTTCTGGAATATGCGCCGGACTCGGTCCAGGCCGGCCACTACCGCTCGTTGGCGCACAAGATCCACAACAACGCCGGCAAGGGCATCATCCCGACCCCGATCACGATGGACGAGCTCGAAGACATGCTGATGGAGCACGGCATCATGAAGGCCGTCGACGAGAGCCAAATCGGAAAGACTGCCGCCGATCTCGCCGCAACGGCTTAAGCAGTCTTGGTGCCGGCCTTCCTCCCGTCGGAAGGCCGGCACCTCTTCGCATGTCCCACCGGCAGGCAGCAGGGGATCGCGCTATGGCAATCGCAATCGTCGATATCTCGCAATCCGCCGCTGCAGGCCTGCAACCGTCGCCGAACGACGGGTCTTTCGAAGACGACAAGCGGCATCGCGGCCGTCAGATCTACCGCCTGTTGACAGGTGCCGATCCGGCCGACGCGCAGATCGACAACGATCCTAGTTTCGACCGTCATGTGATCGCATCGATCTTGGCGGTGTCTGCGATGGAACCTGGCGCGCTGGCAGAGCGGGCGGGGCTGTCGACCGTCGAGCTGATTGCGCTGCTGGCGCAGCTGTTCCCGGCAGCGCCGATCGATTCCTCATGGCTGCCGATCAGCGGCGCCTCGGCGGCGCCCGATGACGACGAGATCACGATGGTGCGTGATCTGCTCGCGGCGCAGCGCTCGACCGAAAGCGACGTCAGCCGCTGGCTCGCGGCCATGGTGGCGCGACGCGCGATGGAGCCGAACCATCTCTGGGAAGACCTCGGCCTGCGCGAGCGCTCCGAGCTGTCACGTCTGCTGCTGCGCCACTTCGCGCCGCTGGCCAGCCGCAACACCAGAAACATGCGCTGGAAGCGCTTCTTCTACCGCATGCTGTGCGAGGACGATGGCTTCGTCATGTGCACGACGCCGGTCTGCACCCAGTGCAATGATTTCCAGCTCTGCTTCGGTGAGGAGAGCGGCGAAAGCCGGATGGCGGAGCGGCGCCGCGAGGTCGCGCTGCAGGAGGCGGCAAGCGCCGCGATGTGAGTTTCGAGGACTGCGATGATGTTGATGGAAACCCGGCTCGAATCCCCGTGCACCCTTGATGGTGGGCTGTGCGCCGTCGCGGAGACCTGCGAAGCGGGCGAGATCCTGATGCGCCGCTGCGAGGACGCGCTGCGCGGGGCCGGGCTGCGCCCCACTCAGCAGCGCCAGCAATTGAGCCGCATTCTGTTCGGCAATGGCGATTGTCACATCACCGCCGATGCGCTCTACGCTGCAGCGGTCGCGACCGGCATGAAGATCTCGCAGGCGACGATCTACAACACGCTCAATCAGTTCGTGGAGCTTGGACTGCTGCGGCAGATCGGGGTCGATGGTTCCAGGTCGTTCTTCGACACCAATACGACGGTGCATCCGCACTTTTTCTATGAGGACGAGGGCGTGCTCGTCGACGTGCCCGAACACGTCGCGTTCGACCAGCTGCCTGAGCCGCTGCCGGGCTACGGCATGGAGCGGATCGACGTCATCATCCACCTGCGTCGCAAGCGCCATGCCTGACGGCATCGGCCGGTGCGGCAGCATCACCGCTGCGCGCAGGTCCCGGTGCGGCAGTCCCTCATCCCAGCCTTCTCAGCGCGAGCGAAGCTCGTCGCGGCCCCGTAAAGGACGGGGCGGGGGAGCCCACTGTCATTGGGCGCGACCGTCGCGCGGCTTGCTCGGTGCACCTCGCCCCGCTTGCACCCTCTCCTGCGTTGGATTTCCGACCCTGTTACGAATCCGACAATCGGCTCGGCAGGAAAAATCATCAAGTTCTCAAGGGATTGGAGTGATTTTCGGCGGTGGCACAGCCGTTGCTCAGTGTGATTTCGAGGCCGCGACGGAGTGTCTCGCTCCAGCGGTCGACCAGGTTGCGACGGAGCAAGTGAATGCCTGACGTCCCCGGACAGCGTGGGCCGCACACCGCCCAGGATGCCGGCTCTGCCGCGAGCCCAACATTTGGGAGCCCGATGCCCCGGGTGATCCTGAACGACACCACGTTGCGCGACGGTGAGCAGGCACCGGGCGTGGCCTTCGCTCTCGGAGAGAAGCTTGCGATTGCACGCGCATTGGCACGCGCCGGCGTTCCGGAGATCGAGGCGGGGACGCCGGCGATGGGCGCCGACGAGATCGCCGCGATCCGGGCGATCGTCGAAGCCGGTCTGCCGGCGACCATCATCGGCTGGTGCCGGATGCGCGAGGCGGACGTCGACGCGGCAATCGCGGCCGGCGTGTCGATGGTGAATGTGTCCATTCCGACATCCGATATCCAGATCGCGGCCAAGCTCGGCGGCGGCCGGAGCGCCGCCCTGGATCTGCTCAAGCGCGTGGTCGGCTATGCCAGGGAGCGCGGGCTGGCGGTTGCCGTCGGCGGCGAGGATTCCTCCCGCGCGGATGTCGGATTCCTCGCCGAGGTGATCGCGACGGCGAAGTCGCTCGGCGCGCGCCGCTTCCGTGTGGCGGATACGTTGAGCGTGCTCGATCCCGACGCCACCTCGGCGCTGGTCGGGGCCTTGCGGGCGACGACGGACCTCGAGATCGAGTTTCACGGCCATGATGATCTCGGGCTCGCCACGGCCAACACGCTCGCCGCGATCAAGGCCGGCGCGACCCACGCGTCGGTCACCGTCATCGGCCTCGGCGAGCGCGCCGGCAACGCGCCGCTCGAGGAGGTCGCGGTCGCCTTGCGGCAGCTCTATCGGCGCGACACGGGCATTCTGCTCGCCGAGCTGGACCATGTCGCGAATGTCGTTGCCGCTGCAGCCGTGCGCGCTATCCCGCTCAACAAGGCGATCGTCGGGGAGCACGTGTTCACGCATGAATCGGGCATTCATGTCGACGGATTGCTGAAGGATCAGCGGACCTATCAGGCGCTCGATCCTGTGCTGTTCGGGCGCTCCAACCGGATCGTGATCGGCAAGCACTCTGGCCTCTCCGCGATCACCTCGCTGCTATCCGATCTGCGCCTGCCTGTGAGTGCCGACCAGGCGCAGCGGATTCTCGCCCGCGTGCGCAAGCATGCGGTTGCCCACAAGGGGCCCGTGCCGAAAGAGGCGGTCGCCGCCATCTGGCGCGAGGTCTGTGATCACCCGCTAGCGAGCTTTGCCTGATCATGAGCGATGTCGTCGATACGCCGATTGCCAAGCCCATCGCGGCCGTAGCCGGCGCGCCCTCGCTGCTCCGCCTGCTCCGCGAGGACATCGGCTGCGTGCGCTCCCGCGATCCCGCGGCGCGCAGCGAGTTCGAGACGCTGCTGACCTATCCCGGCATCCACGCGCTGATCTGGCACCGCCTGGCGCACCGGCTGTGGATCCGCGGCTGGCGTTTCCCGGCCCGTCTGCTGTCGTGGCTCGGACGATTCCTGTCGAACGTCGACATCCATCCGGGCGCAGAGATCGGGCGTCGCTTCTTCATCGATCATGGCGCCTGCGTCGTGATCGGCGAGACGGCAGAGGTCGGCGATGACGTCACGCTGTATCACGGTGTCACCTTGGGTGGCACGTCGTGGTCACCGGGCAAGCGGCACCCGACCTTGGAAAACGGGGTCGTCGTTGGTGCCGGTGCCAAGATCCTCGGACCGATCACGATCGGGCCGCGCACCCGGGTGGGGGCCAATTCCGTCGTCATCCAGAGCACACCGCCCGACGTGACGGTGGTCGGCATCCCCGCCAAGGTCGTACGACCGGAGTTCACGCATCGCCGGACTGTCGGCCGCATCGATCTGGACCATCATCTGATGCCTGATCCGGTGGGAGAGGCACTTTCCGTGATGCTGGACCGGATCGAGTTCCTCGAAGCGCAGCTCGCTCATGTCCGGCAGAAGGTGCGCCAGGGACCGCCGCTGCCGGCGCCAACCAGTGCCTGCGAGGTCGATCCGATTCTGACACAAGGAGCAAAGCAATGACCGCGGCTACGCCCAACGTTCTCGACGAACTGAAGAAGACCTCTGCCGCCGAAGAGTTCTTCAAGCTGCTCGGTGTCGACTACGATCCGAAGGTGCTCAATGTCTGCCGGCTGCATATTCTCCGGCGAATGGGCCAGTATCTCGTCAGCGAGGACTTCTCGAACGTTTCCAACGAGGATGTCGCAGCCCGCTGCAAGTCATTCCTGGAGCAGGCCTATCAGGATTTCCTCGTCTCCACACCGCTTGATCAGCGCGTGTTCAAGGTGCTCAAGGAAGCGGTGGCGCCGCCCAAGCCGGCCCCCAAGCCGTTCGTGTCGTTGACGACACTCAAGTAGCGGATGAACTGACGATCACTCCTCCAAGCGCCGCCAGCCACAACTGGCGGCGCTTCCGCTTTCAAGCGAGCGTCGTGCGTTCAAGCTCCTGTCGCATTCCCGACGCGTGTTGCTTGCGACGTGTCGGACCTCTGCGGGAATCCTGAGCAGCAAATCAGGATGCGTCGCCAAGTCGCTGAAACAGCGCCAAGATTCGTTCCGATCCAAACTGGTACGACAATTGCTGTTCCTCCCGAGAGGCCCACACACCGGGAGTGATCGCATGCATATCGTCGTCTGCATCAAGCAGGTTCCGGACTCTGCGCAGATCCGCGTTCATCCCGTCACCAACACCATCATGCGCCAGGGTGTGCCGACCATCATCAACCCCTACGACCTGTTCGCGCTGGAAGCTGCGCTGCAGCTCCGTGACAAGTTGGGCGGCGAAGTGACCGTGCTGACGATGGGACCGCCATCCGCCGAGGACTCCCTGCGCCGGGCGCTGACCTACGGCGCCGATCGTGCCGTGCTGCTCACGGACCGCTTCTTTGCCGGCGCCGACACGCTGGCCACGACCTACGCGCTGGCGACAGCCATTCGCAAGATCAGCGAGACCTTCGGCGCGCCGGACATCGTGTTCACCGGCAAGCAGACGATCGATGGCGACACCGCCCAGGTCGGCCCGGGTATCGCCAAGCGGCTCGGCCTGTTGCAGCTGACCTATGTGGCGAAGATCAGCGAGGTCGATCCGGTCGCGCGCACGATCGAAGCCGAGCGCCGGTCCGAGGGCGGCGTGCAGGTCCTCAAGACCAGGCTGCCGTGCCTGGTCACGATGCTGGAGGCGACCAACGAAATCCGCCGCGGCGCGATGGCCGATGCGCTGCGCGCCGCGCGCGCGAAGATCGTGACCTGGAGCGCGAAGGACGCCGGCGTCGAGGATATCTCGAAATGCGGCCTGAAGGGCTCGCCGACGATCGTGAAGCGCGTGTTCGCACCGTCCGCGCGGGCCGAGAAGGCGACATTCGTCGATTTCTCCAGTCGCCCACCGGCTGACGCCCTGATCGAGGAACTGTTCAAGCGCCAGCCGAAGCTCGAAGCCGAGCTTATCACATCGGCCCACGGCTTCTGACTTCGCCATCTGACATCGGTTTCAGACATCGGGCTTCTGACGGATCAACGGGACGACGACCATGAACGAACCCACCAAAGCACCGCCTGCCGCAGCCGGTCGCGCCGCGACCAAGAAGGAGCTGCCGGAGCATTTCAAGGCCTACAAGCACGTCTGGGTGTTCATCGAACAGGAGCGCGGCCAGGTCCACTCGGTCTCCTGGGAGCTGATGGGCGCCGGACGCAAGCTCGCCGACAAGCTGAAGGTCGATCTCGCCGCCGTCGTCATCGGACCGCCCGGCGAAGCCGTCCAGCACGCTGCCGCGGAGTCGTTCTGCTATGGCGCCGATCTCGCCTACATCGTCGCCGATGACGTTCTCACCGACTATCGCAACGAGGCCTATACCAAGGCGCTGACCGACGTCGTCAACACCTATAAGCCGGAGATCCTGCTGCTCGGCGCCACCACGCTCGGCCGCGACCTCGCTGGCTCCGTGGCGACGACGCTGCTCACCGGCCTCACCGCCGACTGCACCGAGCTCGACGTCGATGCCGACGGCTCGCTCGCGGCGACGCGGCCGACCTTCGGCGGCTCGCTGCTCTGCACGATCTACACGCTCAACTATCGGCCGCAGATGGCGACCGTGCGTCCGCGCGTGATGCCGATGCCGGAGCGCGTGGAGAACCCCGCGACCCGCATCATCGAGCACAAGCTCGGCCTGGTCGAGGAGGACATCGTCACCAAAGTGCTGTCCTTCATTCCGGACCGCGACTCCGCGAAATCCAATCTCGCCTATGCCGACGTCGTCGTCGCCGGCGGTCTCGGGCTCGGCTCGCCCGAGAACTTCCAACTCGTGAAAGGACTCGCCGCGGTGCTCGGCGCCGAGTTCGGCTGCTCGCGGCCGCTGGTGCAGAAGGGCTGGGTGACGTCGGACCGCCAGATCGGCCAGACCGGCAAGACCATCCGGCCCAAGCTCTACATCGCGGCCGGCATTTCCGGCGCGATCCAGCATCGGGTGGGCGTCGAGGGCGCAGACCTGATCGTCGCGATCAACACCGACAAGAACGCCCCGATCTTCGACTTCGCCCATGTCGGCATCGTCACCGACGCGATCCGGCTGCTGCCGGCGCTCACCGAGGCATTTCGCGCACGACTGTCGCCGCATTCGCGCGACCGCATCGCAAGCTAGGCACCAGAGAGGGAGCAGGGCAATGATCGAGGAACGGTTCGACGCGATCGTCGTGGGTGCCGGCATGGCCGGCAATGCGGCTGCGCTGACCATGGCCCAGCGCGGCATGAAGGTGCTGCAGCTCGAGCGCGGTGAATATTCCGGTTCGAAGAACGTGCAGGGCGCGATCCTCTATGCTGACATGCTAGAGAAGCTGATTCCCGACTTTCGCGAGGAAGCGCCGCTGGAGCGGCATCTGGTCGAGCAGCGCTTCTGGATGCTCGACGACAAATCGCATGTCGGCCTGCACTACAAGTCGGACGACTTCAACGAGGAGAAGCCGAACCGCTACACCATCATCCGCGCCCAGTTCGACAAATGGTTCTCGTCCAAGGTCAAGGAGGCGGGCGCCACCGTGCTGTGTGAGACGACGGTGACCGAGCTGGCGCAGGACGCCTATGGCAAGGTGATCGGCGTCAAGACCGACCGGCGCGACGGTGAGATCCATGCCGATGTGGTCGTGCTCGCCGAAGGCGTCAACGGCCTGCTCGGGACCCGTGCGGGCCTGCGTGAGCGGCCGAAGCCGGAAAACGTCGCGCTGGCGGTCAAGGAGATGCACTTCCTGCCGCGCGAGACGATCGAGGCGCGCTTCAATCTCAAGGGTGACGAAGGTGCCGTCATCGAGGCCGTCGGCACGATCTCCCGCGGCATGACGGGCATGGGCTTCATCTACTCCAACAAGGAGTGCATCTCGCTCGGCATCGGCTGTCTCGTCTCCGACTTCCAGAAGACCGGCGAGACGCCCTATGGCCTGCTGGAGCGCTTCAAGCAGCATCCCTCGGTGGCGCCGCTGATCGAGGGCTCGGAGGTCAAGGAGTATTCGGCGCATCTCATCCCCGAGGGCGGCTACAACGCAATCCCGGAGCTCTGCGGCGACGGCTGGGTCGTGGTCGGCGACGCTGCCCAGCTCAACAATGCTGTTCACCGCGAGGGCTCGAATCTGGCGATGACCTCCGGCCGCATCGCGGCCGAGGCGATCTTCCAGGTGAAGTCACGTCGCGATCCGATGACCAAAGCGAACCTCGCGCTCTACAAGAAGATGCTGGAGGACTCCTTCGTCATCAAGGATCTGAAGAAATACAAGGACATGCCGGCGCTGCTGCATAATCAGTCGCAGAACTTCTTCCTGACCTATCCGCAGCTCGTCTCGAAGGCGATGCAGAACTTCGTGCGTGTCGACGGCACGCCGAAGAAGGAGAAGGAAAGCAGCACCCTGCGCTCGTTCGTGAGCGCGAGGTCGTGGACGGGTCTGTTCGGCGATGCGTTCCGCTTCGCGCGGGCGTGGCGCTGATTGTCGAGCGAACGAAACAACTGGGCCAAGGGAGATCAGACATGAGCACGGATGTCGCGGTACGGGTCGAGGACAAGCTGTTCTACAATCGCTATCAGGTCGATCCGGGCCGGGCCCATATCAAGGTCCGTCCGCATACAACGCCGACGCCGCAGCTCAAGGCGCTCCTGAACGCGTGCCCGGCACGCTGTTACGAGCTCAACGACAAGGGGCAGGTCGAAATCACGGTCGACGGCTGCATCGAATGCGGCACCTGCCGCGTCATCGGCGAACCGAGCGGCGACATCGAGTGGAGCTATCCGCGCGGCGGCTACGGTGTGCTGTTCAAGTTCGGCTGAGGCCCGAACGGCAGAGGTCGGGCAGGCGACGTGCCATCGCACATGAAAGCGCGCTGCCGCCCTCTCATGCTATATCGAGAATGATATAGGTCATTGAGTCCGGGCGATCTCTCTGCTTAGATCCGGCCGCAGCAACGGTGCTGCTACGGATGAGGAGCTGCACGTGAAGCTGAGCGCGCGGAACGTTTTGCCGGGGAAAGTTATCTCTGTTGCCAAGGGAGCGACCACCGCCCACGTCAAGGTCGAGCTCGCCCCGGGACTGACGGTGTTCTCGGCCATCACCAATGAGGCCGTGGAAGAGCTCGAGCTCGCGGTTGGCGACAGCGTCTCGGCCGTGATCAAGTCGTCCGACGTGATGATCGGCAAATAATGACGTCGGAGGCCATGACCGAGTTCAGCGGGCGCTTTCCGCCTGTGAGCTCAGCGTGAGCCACCAGGCATCCATTGCTGGCCGTGAAGGCGGCAGCAAGGTGCCGAGGTCGCCGGTAAAAGTCCGCCAGTCCTCGATGCATTTCTGCGGCACGGCCGTCAGGACTGGGATCCCTGACGTGATCGCGTCGGCCAGCTCGCCGCGCAATCCGCTTCCGGAGGCCTCCTGCTTGGAAAATTTGTTGATCACGATGAGGTCGGCATGAGCGGCGATGGCGCGGTGAACGGCCATGCCGGCTTCGGCAAGGCCCGCTGCATCCAGCTTGCAGGCCATGGATCCGGTGCCGAGGTCCTGGCAGATCGAGATTGTGTCGCCATTGGCAAGGTCGATCACGTCCATCCCGCTCTTCTTGCCGACCTCGTCTCTCGTATTGCGTTGAACGATGCCGCCGACGCGCACCCCGCGCTGCAGGAGGCCCTGGACAAAATCGTCCAGCAGGACATCGGCATCGTCGCCCGGCCCGTAGAGGATGGCGGCGAGACGGGGTGGATTGAGTTCGGTTGGCTCGGTGAGATCGTGCGGCGTCATGCGTTGGCCTCGAGAGGCGGCCGTCATCCGGTCCGGGGTCCACGCAATGTTGGTCCGGAGGTCGTGGGCGGGCAGCCGGCCGTGATTATACCGATGATGTGGCCTTGAGACAAAGAGGAGATGTCGCGCGTGCCGACCACCGCCGCCCACCATGATCTGGAAGCCTTGCTTCGTGACGATGTCCCCTATGGCGATCTGACCACCGAGACGCTTGGGATCGGCGCTGAGCCTGGCCTGATGCAATTCGCAGCGCGCGGCCGGATGGTGCTGGCGCTGGCCGAGGACGCGGCGGCACTGATCGAACTCGCGGGGGGCCGGGTCGAACTGCTGGCTGCCAGCGGAGCGGTGCTGGAGAAGGGAGCGCCGATTCTGAAGGCTGAAGGAGCCGCCGCGAGCCTGCTGCGCAGCTGGAAGGTGGCGCAAACGCTCATCGAGATCTGGTCGGGCGTCGCGACCGAGGCCGAGGCGATCGTGCGCGCGGCGCGCGCGGTGGCGCCGGGCATCGCGGTCGCCTGCACCCGCAAGAACGTCCCCGGCGCGAAGCTGTTTGCCGTGGCCGCAGTAAAGGCGGGTGGCGCGGTGATGCATCGGCTCGGCCTGTCCGAGACAATCCTGGTATTTCCGGAACATCGGGCGTTTCTCGGCGACACGCCGCTCGGTGACGTGGCCGAACGGCTGCGGCGTAGTGCCCCGGAGAAACGGCTCGTCATCGAGGTCAACAATCTCGAGCAGGCCGTGGCTGCTGCCGTGGCCGGGTTCGACGTCATTCAGGCCGAGAAGTTTCGGCCCGCGGAGATCGAGGCGCTGGTGAAGCAAATGAACACGATGGCGGCGTTGCCGATACGGCCCATCATTGCGGCCGCCGGCGGCGTCAATGCGCAGAACGCTGCGGCGTACGCAGCGGCCGGCGCCGACTTGCTGGTCACGTCAGCGCCGTACCTCGCCCGTCCCTGCGACGTGCAGGTGCGGATTACCCGGGCATCGGCCGCGGCTTGATCGCGCGGGCCGGCTACTGAGGCTGATGCACGGCGGGGCGCTTCTGGCGGTTCGCTCGCCATTCCAGGAATTCGCGGAACAGCCGGGCGTCGGTCGGCACGCCATTCGCCTGCTGCTCGTTGGCCTGAGCGTTGGCTCCCAGGACCTGAGCGGCCGGCATGTTGCGGTCGAGCCATTCCTGCGCCACCTTGAACCTGGTCCAGCCGGCGATGGGCGCCAGCGGCGCCACCTCCTGCCATTTGGGATGAAACGGCGGCCGCTGCAACACCTGCAGATTGTTGAACAGCGCTTCGACCAGCAGAGACAGCCGGCGATGGCGATCGCTGCCGGGTTGCCAGTTGTACGACGCCAGCAAGGCCTCGGCGGCAATCGTGTTCACCGGCGCTGAGGCGCTCACGAGGTTGGGATAGTCTTCGGCGGACAATTGCGCCGGAAGATACTCGTCATGCAGGGCCTTGTCGTACTCGACGGGCACGAGATGCAGATTGGGGTCGTTGACCTGATTCAGCCATTGCAACGGCTTGCCTTCAACCGCGATGATCGCGTCGATGTCGCCTCGTCGCAGCATGTCCAGCGCCAGCCGCGGCTCGATATAGAGAAGGTGCGGCCTGATCCCCAAGCGTTCGAATACGTTGATCGAGGTGACGAAGGTGCCACCATCGGGCAGGTCGACCGCGATGGTCTTGCCGTCGAGCTCGCTGAGGCTGGTGATCGACTTGGGTGCCACAACGTGCATCTCTTCATTGAACAACTTGGCCACATAGACCAGCTGTTCACGCACATTGTTGGCGAAATCCTTGCGCTCGAGAAAGGCCAGCGTGTCCTTGCGGATGATGCCGGCATCGACACCACGCAGCAGCAGGATGTCGGCGACCGATTGGACCGAGCCGCGGCCGATCACGGGAAGAACGCGCAACTCGGTCCCCTTGTCGAGGACCGAGGCGAGATCCGCGCCCATGTTCGCGTAGGTGCTGCCGAACGATCCCGTCATCAGCGTCACCGTGTTGGCATTCAGCTGGTTCGCCAGGTCACGCTTCGCCGTGCCGTAACGGAAGATGGTCTTGAAGGAGTCGCTGACGCTGCCGGGATCGATGCCGCTGCGCACGGGGCCGAAACGCTGCCACTTGCCGCCCGTGAATTGCATCATCTGCATCTGCTCGAGCGGCGCATAGTCATGGGCGCTGGTGTTGACGCTGATGCCGGGCGTCAGCATCGGCAATTTGAGGCCCTTCAGCGACGCCGCGTGCTTCATGATGTTGTCGCGCGACAGGTCATCGCCGCAATTCCTCAACACCGCCACCATGGCGTTGGCGGCGAGGTAGCCGAACGTCGCAAGACCGTTGCTCCTCGGAACATCGGGCAAATAGCGGTCCATGAATGCAGACCATTCCTGGTAGGATGGGTCGCCTGCCGTCGCTGCCTCGTCGCCCTCGTAGTAGTATCCCGCGGACATGATGCCTTCGGCATTCTGCAGGCCTGCCGGCTGCATCACTGCCGACACCGACTCCGAGACCGTCGAGATGATGTGGTCCGGCCGCCAGCCGATCTCGGCCGCACGGCGGATTGCCATGACGGCGAATTTGGGTGTCGTCACATCGAAGAATATGTCGGCCCCTGAGGCCTTCAGCGTGGCGATCTGCTGATTGACGTTGGCGTCCGTCACCTTGTAGGTCGCCTCCGCCACGATCGGAAGCTTGCCACCTAGGCCCTCCTTCAATCCCTTGACGTAATCCTTGCCGAAATCATCATCCTGAGAGAGGATCGCGATCTTGCCGCGGCTGTGTGTCTCCAGCAGGTACTGCGCATAGACGTGCGCCTCTGCCTGGTAGCTGGGCTGAAAACCCATGGTCCAGGGAAAGTCGTGCGGCTGGTCCCACTGCGAGGAGCCGGATGCTACGAACAATTGGGGGACTTTGTTGGCGTTGAGATAGGGGCGGACCGCCAGGTTGGGGGCCGTGCCCAGGCTCGCGAACATCAGCAGGACCTTGTCCTCTTCTACCAGCTTGCGCGTCATCTCGACCGCCTTCTGCGGGACGTAGCCGTCGTCGTAGGAGATGAAAGTGATAGGCCGGCCGTTGATGCCGCCCTCGGCATTGACCTTGTTGAAATAGGCGGCGATCGCCTTGCCGATGACGCCATAAGCGAGGGCCGGACCGCTGTAAGGCATCGTGTTGCCGATGCGGATTTCCTTGCCGGCGGCTGCGGCCGCGCGATGCTGGGCCAGCAGGATCGGCCCGGCCAGCGCCAAAGCGAGACATGCGGCCTGTGCGATGCGGTTGATACGATGATGCCGCTCCTGGAGACCTCGGCCCCCCATCGGGGCTGCGCAGGCGCGAACCGCACCGTTGATACCCTGCATTATGCATCCTCCCGTCGATGTCTTGTTGTTCCAGCGTAAACGATCGATGACGACCGACCGTCGCACCGGGCGGTCCCTATCGCGTTCTGTGGGCGTGCAGCGATTGCTCGCGTGGCGAATCTGACATTCGCTTCAGTCTGTCCGCGCGTTCTCCAGGCGAAGGCCGGAGCCAAAGCCACACCAGATCTTTCATTCTGCTCGTGTCGCTCGTCTCTGACGTTCGCAGATGAACCTGCGGCGGACCGATACGAACGTGAGAGTTGGAACGCTACCGCACGGCGGAGATGCGGCGGCTGGCTTCCGGCGATCCTTGCTCTGCGGCCTTGAGGTACCAGGCGCGGGCCTTGGCGGCGTCGGGGATGGCGCCGAGGATTCGCGATTTCGTCAGTTCTGCCGGGTCATAGGTTCGCGCGAGCAGGAGCGAGGCTTCGGCGCTTCCTGCGTCGGAAAGCCGGGTCAGGATCAGGCGTGCGCTCGCGACGTCACCTGCCGCAAGCAGGTCGCGTCCTCGCTTCATCAGCGAACTGACCTCGTCACGGGGCAATGGCACGGTCGGGCGTGGCGATGCTGTCGAGGCAGCGGGAGCGGGATTGGAGAACGCCGACGCGCCGGAGAGAGCGGGGGCCGGCGATGCCGGGGACGGCGCCAACGCGCGCGTCGCAACGTCGGTGCTGGTCGGGACCATGATGGACGCCACCGTTTGTGGCGGATCCTCCTGTGCGACCTTGGCTTCTGCCGGATCGATTTGAGCCAGGCTTTCCAGCACCGTGGACGGCATCATCTGGCTGGGGCCGCCTTGTGTTGCGCCGTGGTCCTCGAAAGTGACCATGTTCACGACGATCATGGCGACAGACGCAGCGATGCCGATGGCTGCGCCGATCTTGATGATGCCGCCGAGACGGGACGACCTGTCCGTATCCTCCGGCGGCAGCGGCATGACGACCGGATCGAGCTTCGAACTCCAGAGGCCACGAGGGAGTTCATCATCGTCGCCATTGGCGGCCGGCTGCGCCGGCATCGTATTTGGACGGGCGAGCAGGTGATGCGGCAGATGGGAATCGTCGAGGGGCTGGTCGTACGTTGCCGGACCGCCTTGAGCCTGATGGCGGCGCGGCGCGTATTTGCGGAGTTCTTCAGTCGCCCAAGGCGGCGTCGGCTTCGCCGGGTCGTTCTGAACTGGAGCACTCATCACTAGCCTCCTGTCTCCGACGTGCGGGTCGCGGGAGAAAGCTTCAGCGCGTCGGGCGCACGCGGTCCAACCGAAGGTCGCATGATGCGGGTTCGGGGGGTCTGCACCAACTCTTCCGCCGAGACTAACAGGTTTGGTTTCCTTCCGACATGCGCGCCACCCTTTTCGCGCGTCGTGGTCACAATCGATGTTGCTTGGCCCCTAAGCTGATCAATGTTCTTGGCGGGAAGGGTGAGTAGGTAAGGCTATTTGATGGAAATTTCCCGGCCGCTCGCGCCGATGAATGCTCGCAATACGCGAGGTTTGGAGTAAATCGCGCCTGACGCGGGAAGATGGACTGGAGTATCGGGATGCCGCAGCCATTTCGACTTTGCCGCGAGGTCAGGGGCTTAGCTGCCTGAAAGGTTGCGGGCGCCGTCGGATAATCCTGCAACCCCTGCGTGAAGTGACGAAAAGCAAATGCGGCCGGACGATGCCGGCCGCATTCACATATCCGGTCGATTTCTATTCAGCTGCCAGTGCGACGGTCACACCAGCGGCTTCGATCGCGACGGCGACCGACTGGATGATGGCGGCAAAGCGCACCGCGGTCTGGATTGCGGCGGCGTCGACGCCCGCGTCCTGCAGAACCTTTTCGTGCGCGTCGATACAGGTGCCGCAGCCGTTGATCGCCGACACCGCGAGCGACCACAGCTCGAAGTCGGCCTTGTCGACGCCGGGATTGGCGATGACGTTCATTCGCAGACGGGCCGGCATCGTCGCGTATTCCTTGTTCGACGCAAGATGCACGAAGCGATAGTAGACGTTGTTCATGGCCATGATCGCGGCGGCTGATTTCGCCGCCGCCAATGCAGCCGGCGACAGATGCGCGGCCGCGACCGATTCGAGGGCCGCCGTCACCGTCGGATTGCGGGTTGCGATTCCGCAGGCAACGAACAGGCCGTATTTGGCCTGCGGCGACAGCGTCTCATCCGACGCCATGGACGACAGGTTGAGCCTGACGTCCTTGGCGAAATCCGGGATCTGGTCCTTCAGCTGCTCGATCGACATGATCAAGCGACCTTCAGGGTCTCGCCGCCAACTTCGCGGTTGCAGGGGCAGAGCTCATCGGTCTGCAGGGCGTCGAGCACGCGCAACGTATCCTTCGGCGCGCGGCCGACATTGAGGTTGGTCGCGTAGACGTGCTGGATCGTGTTGTCGGGATCGACGATGAACGTATAGCGGTAGGCCACGCCGTCCGGTGAGCGGACGCCGAGACCGTCGACCAGCGCACCCTTGGTGTCGGCGAATTGCCAGATCGGCAGCTTATGCAGGTCCTTGTGGTCGCGACGCCAGGCCAGCTTGCAGAACTCGTTGTCGGTCGAGCCGCCGAGCACCACGGCGTCGCGGTCCGCGAAGTCCTTCGAGAGGCGAGCGAACTCGGCGATCTCGGTCGGGCAGACGAAAGTGAAGTCCTTCGGATAGAAGAAGATGATCTTCCACTTTCCGGGGAAGCTGGTCTCGGTCAGGGTCTCGAAGGCGCTCTCGCCCTTCTCCTCCTGAATATGAAAACCGGGCTTCACGCCGACGATTTCGAACGATGGCAGCTTACTTCCAATTCCGAGCATGTCGCACTCCAAGAAATTTCTGCGCTGCAATAGCGAGGCTCATTGTGCATTGCAAGCGATATGCCATTAGCTATCAACATCAATGCTTTGTCGGAAAGTCGACAGTCGGCTTTGATGATGTTGCGGTTGCGAATGCGAGCGATGTTCGAGACGTGCCCATGGGCGTGATGAGATGACGGCGCAGCGTCCGATTCGTAACATTCGGCTGAATGCGCGTGCACACATGCAGAGCGTGCGTCCGGTCCAGGTCACAAAGAAGAGTTGATGCGGTCGGCCTCGACTGGATGTCCGATGCGGGACAGGAGCCGCGTCCGCAGCTGCGGCGGGCCTGCAATTTCTTTGTGCGGGCATCGTGGCAAAATTGACATTATGGCCGCGGCTGCGATGCATGTTTGATCAAAGCGACTCGCCAAGCGGCAGCAACGCGACATCCTCTCGGCAGTGCGCAGCCCGAGACGCGGCAGCGGACCTTGCACCGTCAGCTTTTCAGCAGATCGCGTCTGTTATTTCGCCTTGCTGCTGCACCAAGCGAACATAGTCTCGCCAGCGCGACTGAACCACCCGTGGATCGAGACACCGACACATATCTGCACATTGGGCTGTGCGCGTCCGCTCGAGGACGCAATGCGGATTGCGTTCGAGAAAGTGATCAACTGGCTGGAGGACGATTGGAAGATTCCGGCGCCCGAGGCCTGCATGCTGCTCGGCCAGATCGCCGAGGCGCGCTGCACCCAGGTGGTCAATCCGAAATACACCTACATCTGCAAGACCAACAAGGCCGTGCTGGTCGGCTACCACGGCTGAATCCGTAGACGTACACATAGGGGAGAGGATCATGGATCTGGGATTGGCCGGCAAGGGCGTGCTGGTGACCGGCGGCAGCAAGGGCATCGGGCTTGCGATCGCCGAACTGTTCGCCGCTGAAGGCGCGAATGTCGCGATCTGCGCGCGCGATGCGGCAGCCGTCGGCAATGCTGTCGCGAAGCTCATAAGCAGAGGCGTCAAGGCGTGGGGGCAGGGGATCGACGTCGCCGACGCCGTCGCGCTGAAGGGCTGGGTGGATGGGGCCGCCGCGGAGTTCGGCGGCGTCGATTGCGTGGTCTGCAATGTCAGCTCGCTCGCCGTCGGCGATTCTCCCGAGACCTGGGAAAAATCCTTCCGCATCGACATGATGCACACCGTCAACACGGTGGCCGCGGCCGTTCCCTATCTCGAGAAGTCGACATCCGCCTCGATCATCATCATCTCCAGCGTATCCGGATTTGAGGTCGACTTCGCTGCGGGATCCTATGGGGCGATCAAGGGCGCCTTGATCCACTACGCGAAGGGGCTTGCACATCAGCTCGTCGGCAAGGGGATCCGTGTCAACGCGGTCTCTCCGGGCAACACCTACTTCGATGGCGGCATCTGGCAGAACATCGAGAATGGGTCGCCGGACCTGTTCAAGACCGCGATGGGCCTGAATCCGACGGGGCGTATGGGCACCGCCGAGGAGGTGGCTTACGGCGTCGTCATCCTCGCCAGTCCGCTGGCGAGCCGGATCTCCGGAACCAACCTGATCATCGATGGCGCTCTGACGAAGGCGGTCTAGGTCCGTTGAGATAGCGATCGTCGGTGTTCGCCTGGCAGGCGCCACCGCATGTCGCGGCCATGCCGAGTTGACGGCCACTACGGCTGTCGAGCAGCCGTGAGCGGCCAGTCTGCGATGATGCGGAAACCGGCCCGGGCGTCGGCTTGACGGAACAGCACGATCCGGTCGATTGCCAAGGTCGCCAGTGCGAGCGCTTCGAAGCGGCTCTGGAGCATGGACAGAATGGGACGACGCCGTTCGTCGGAGAGGCGGCAGGTCAGCGTCATGTGGAAGCGGAAATCCTCCATGACATACGGATAGCCCCAGCGGTCGAGATGATCGCGCTGGCGCGGCGTCAGCAGCTCGGGCTTGCGGCGCGCGCGATCCTCCGCCGTCGTCGGTGCACGAAACGGCTCGAAGGCCTCGACGCAATCGGTCGCGAGCATTTGCAATGCCGGCGAAGCATCGCCGGGAATCGCTGCGATGAAACCGCTGATCGCGTCCACGACCGGCCGGATGATCGGCAGCACCCTCGGCGCAGCCGCGAAGTCGGCGCAGGCTGCGCACAGCTCGGCTTCGCTCTTGGTGTCGGCCAAGGCAAACGGTGCCTTCAGCGTGGCATGGAAGCCGTATTTGCGCGCGTCGGCAGTCAGCTCCGACCAGTCGGGGATCAGGTTCACGATGTCCTCGGGAAACCCGACGTCTTCGCCCGCCCATGCGTCGTAGCCGAGGAGGCTCGCGCCGAACTGCGACAGCGCCGTCCCGGCCGCAGGCGCATAGTAGATGGCATAACGCGGGAGGCCGGCCACGGGCGCCTACTCCGCAGCAGCAGCGCGCGCCGGCAGGGCCATGCTCAGCCGATTGGCCTCGGTGAGATGGACCAGCCGGCCGGATGCGATCACGGCAACGACGCGTGGTCGCAGCGGAGCGCTGTCGTCGACCAGGATGATATCGGCGCGGCGGCCTTCTGCGAGCGAACCGCGGTCCGACAGTCCCGCGGCTCGCGCCGGCCCATCCGAGACCAGGGCCCAGGCACGGGACAAAGGAAGAATGCCGTCGGCGACCAGCCGATACGCGGCCAGCAACGGCGCGGGATAATAGTAGTCCGATGCCAGGACGGAGCACAGCCCCTTGGCGATCATGTCGCTCGCCTTGGTCCATCCGGTATGGCTGCCGCCGCGGACCACGTTGGGTGCACCGAACACGATGGCGTCGCCGCCTTCGGCGGCTTCACGCGCGGTCTCCTCATTGACGGGAAACTCGGCGATGGTCACGCCTTGGCTTCGAAATGCCTTGCGCATCGCCGGGCTATCGTCATCGTGCGACAGCATGCGGATGTCCGCTTTGCGGGCAACTTCAGCCAGACGAGCGATCGAAGCCGGAACGGCATCGGCGCGGGAGACCATGCGCTCGACCAGGCGATCGAACTCCGGGCCGGACAGTCCGGTGCGGTCGACCATGCGCTGGCGCTTGTGCGGCTTCTCGAGGCTCGCGACCGTCGAATCCATGTGATCGTTGAAGGCGAACAGGTCGACGCGCCGATCGGCGAGCCACTGTCGGATCTCGTCCTCGTCGTCGAGATTGTATGTCTCGTGACGCAGGTGGAAGCGCGTGTCGGCGGCAAGCCGCGGGCGCAGGGCCTCGATCGACTCGAGCAGCCGTCGCGCATTGTCGGCGCTGCGCAGGCCCGGCTCCCACGACCAGGTCGTCGCATGGAAGACGGTCGTGATACCGTTGCCGATCGCCTGGCGGTCGCTGTCGATCAGCGCCACGTCGGTCGGGAAATCGACGCCGGCGCGCGGCATCATCTGCCGTTCAAAAGCGTCGCCGTGAACGTCGACGATGCCTGGCAGCACGGTTAATCCGCCGGCATCGAGCGCGAGACCCGGCCGCTGCGGGAAGGTGTCGACCTCTGTGATGATTCCGTCGGAAACAACCAAGGACGTGCCGACAAGGTCGGGGCCGATCAGGCCGCGGCCGCCGGAGATCAATATTTCTCTCATGGGACGGCACTCTGCCGCATCGAGGCCGGGGCGTCGAGAGTTGCTTCGTACTTGTCCAGGAACTCTGCGATCCCAAGACGCCTGAAATCCGGTAGAGCCGTCCGCAACGCCCCATGGTCCCAATCCCACCAGGCAAGATTTACGAGCCGCTGTTCGATATCGATCGGAAACCGGCGCTTGATCACGCGGGCTGGGTTGCCGGCGACGATCGTGTACGCCGGGACATCCTTGGTGACGATGGCTCCGGCCGCCACGACGGCACCCGTCCCGATGCTGCGGCCCGGCAGCACGATCGCGCCATGGCCGATCCAGACGTCGTGACCGATGTCGACGTGATGCTCCCTGCGCCAGGCGAAGAAGTCAGCGTCGTCCGGCTCACCTGGGAAATAGGCACTGGCGCGGTAGGTGAAGTGCGCCTGCGTGGCGCGATGCATCGGATGATTGCCGGGATTGATCCGGGTCATCGCGGCGATCGAGCAGAACTTTCCGATGCTCGTGTAGGTGATCTGGGCGTCGTTGACGACATAGGAGTAGTCGCCCATCGTCACCTCCAGGAGCATGGTGCGGGCTCCGACCTCGCAATAGGCACCCAGCGTCGTCCCCTGGACCTTCGCGCTGGGATCAATTGTCGGTTTCACGGAAAGGATGTTGCCTGCCATCTGATGTTCTTGTCTCGGCCTCGAAGCTTTGCTGTCACCGTATTCGGCATCCAACATGACAATGGGATGACAATTGCGCCTCGCGGAGGCGGGTGTGGACCGTCTCTGTCATGCGGGACGATTGTCACATAACTGTAGAAACCACGCGCTAGCGATGCTCCAGGCTTAGCCTGTGGAGTTGTGAATGCTGGTAGTGGAAGGCCTGACGTGCCGCTTCGGCACGAAAGCCGCAATCGACAACGTGACGTTTTCGGTGACGCCGGGCAGCTTCGTCGGCGTGATCGGCCGTTCCGGCGCCGGCAAATCCACGCTGCTGCGGTCCATCAACCGGCTGAACCCGGTGAGCGATGGCCGGATCCTCTATAAGGACATCGACGTCACGACGCTGCGCGGCCGCGAGTTGCGGCAGTGGCGCGCCCGCTCGGCGATGATCTTCCAACAGTTCAACCTGGTCGGCCGGCTTGACGTGCTGAGCAACGTGCTGATGGGGCGCTTGGCTGAAGTGTCCTCCTGGCGATCGCTGGCGCAGCTCTGGCCGGCCGAGGATATCGCGGTCGCGCTGTCGGCGCTCGAGCAGTTCGACATCGCCGCGTTGGCTGCTCAACGTGCGGACCAATTGTCGGGCGGCCAGCAGCAACGTGTCGCGATCGCGCGCGCGCTAGTGCAGAACCCGGAGATCATCCTCGCCGACGAGCCGATCGCCTCGCTCGATCCTCGCAACACCAAGATCGTGATGGATGCGCTGCTGCGCATCAACAAGCATTTCGGCATCACGGTGATCTGCAACCTGCACTCGCTCGATCTCGCGCGGACCTATTGTGACCGCCTGATCGGCATGGCGACAGGCCGCCTCGTGTTCGATGACGTGCCTGCCGCGCTGACCGCCCAGATCGCTCGCGAGCTTTACGACCTCGAAGCCGACGAGGTGATGGGTACCGTGCCGCCGCCGGTTTCCGGTACCGCAATTCCGGCTCTCGGCGAAGTTGCCGCGGCCTGATCTTGTCCTGCGTTCGACTGCGGCGCGCGCCGCACACCGAGTTCTCAGTTCAACCTGACTTGAAAGGTGACCCTATGATCAACCGTCGTCTCATTGTTGCCGGCCTGGCGTCGCTGGCCCTGACCGCGTCTGCGTCCGCCGAAGATTGGCGGACGAAATATCCGGAAATCACGTTCGCCGTTCATCCGGAAGAAAATGCATCTGGCGTGACCGAGCGCTACACCCCGTTCGTCAACTACCTTTCGAAGGAACTCGGCGTGAAGGTCACGCTGCGCATCGCCAACGATTACGCGGCGGTGATCGAGGGGCAGCGCGCGGGCAATATTCACATCGGCTATTATGGTCCGGCCTCGTTTGCGCGCGCCCGGCTGACCGGCGTGAAGACCGACGCCTTCGTGATCGACGTCAATGCCGACGGCTCGAAGGGCTATTACTCGGTGTTCTACGTGCTCGCCAAGAGCCCCTATCGGAAGATCGAGGACCTGAAGGGAAAGAACCTGGGCCTGGTCGATCCGAACTCGACGTCCGGCAACAACATGCCGCGCTTCAGCCTGAACCAGAAGGGGATCGACGCCGATTCCTATTTCTCCAAGGTCGTGTTCACCGGCAGTCATGAGAACGCGGTGCTGGCGCTGGCGCAAGGCACCGTCGAGGTCGCCGCCAACTGGTGGAAGACCGATGACGATTCCAACCTGGCCCGCATGATCACCAAGAACATGGTGAAGTCGGCTGACGGCAAGACGCTGACCAAGGACGATTTCCGCATCATCGCGAAGTCCGAGCTGATCATCAACTCGCCTTTCGCCTACCTCAGCGATCTTCCTGAAGACATGAAGGCCGCGATCAAGAAGGCGTTCCTGGACGCGGCGACGAAGGAGCCGGACACCTTCAACAAGCTGTCGGACGGCAAGAACAAGCCGTGGGAGTCGACCAGCAACGAGGATTTCAACAAGACCATCGAGCTGATCAAGTTCGTCGACAATCTCCGCAAGAAGGGATCGTAAGCGTCGGCACCGCTTTCGAAGGCCGGGTCTGGCTGACCCGGCCTTTCCCTTTGTTCCGTCTCGTCAGGCTTGCAATGGCTTCAGCCGTTTCCATTCTTCCGAATGCTCAGCTCGCCAGCCTGAACGAGGCCTATCGCAAGGCAGTCGCGCGCAAGCGGCTGCGGCTTGCGCTCGGGGCGGCGCTGTTCGTGGTCCTGCTCGTTGTCGCCAGCGTCGGCGCGGAAGTGAACCTGCGGACCTTGTTCACCTATTTCGGCAATTTCGTCAGCTACTTCGACCGTCTCCTGAAGCTCGACGACGGCAACCGCGTCTGGACCAACATTCCGGAATGGTTCTGGGGCTTCCGCAAGTGGCTCCTGATGCTCGGCGAGACCCTGCTGATCAGCTATGTCGGCACCCTGCTTGGTGCGGTTCTGGGCTTCGCATTGAATTTCCTGGCGGCAGAGAACACGTCGCCCGCACCGTGGCTGCGCTTTGCCGTGCGCCGGCTGCTCGAATTCGTCCGCACGGTCCCGGGCATCGTCTTCGCGTTGGTCTTTGTAATGGCATTTGGGCTCGGGCCGATGGCCGGCGTACTCGCGATCGCCCTGCATTCGACCGGCGCTCTGGGCAAGCTGTTCACCGAGGTCGTTGAGAATGCCGACATGAAGCCGGTCGAGGGCATCCGCTCCACCGGCGCAAGCTGGCTGGCCTGCATGCGTTTTGGGGTGCTGCCACAGGTGATCGCCGGTTATGCGAGCTATACGCTGCTGCGCTTCGAGATCAACGTGCGTGAGGCCTCGGTGATGGGCTTCGTCGGTGCGGGCGGGATCGGACAGGAACTGGTGGTCGCGATCCGCAAGTTCTATTATTCCGACGTCAGCGCGATCTTGGTCCTGATCATCGTTGCCGTGTTCCTGATCGATATAAGCACCGGCTGGCTGCGTGCCCGCCTATTTGGCGCTGAGGGCCGGCCATGAAGCCCGTTGTGCCGGCAGATCAAGCCGAGCTGCGCAGCCGTTATCCGCATATTTTCGTCAAGCCGGTCTCGGCGCGGCTCGCGGTCCCCTCGATGCTGATCCTGGCGTTGGCGATTTTTGTATTCGGTCTGGTCGATCTGGAGTTTTCGCCGGTGCGGCTCGCCGCCGGCCTGCGTCAGCTCGGCTGGATCACGCTGATGATGCTGCCGCCCGATCCGGGAAGCTCGCTGGCGGCTTATCTGCAGGCGCTGGGAGAGACCTTGTCGATCGCGCTGTTGGGCACGACGCTTGCTGCGGTTACGGCGCTGCCGGTCAGCCTGCTCGCGGCCCGCAACATCGTGCCATCGGCGATCTTCCGCTTTCCGGTGCGGCGCTTCTTCGACACGATCCGGGGCGTGGACACGCTGATCTGGGCACTGGTCTGGATCAATGTCGTCGGCCTTGGTCCGTTCGCCGGCGTGCTGGCGATTGCGGTTTCCGACTTTGGCGCCTTCGGAAAGCTGTTTTCCGAGGCGTTCGAAGCCGCTGATCGCAAGCAGGTCGAGGGTGTCCGCGCCTCCGGCGGCAGCGCGCTGCACGAGATTCGGTTTGGCCTGCTGCCACAGGTCCTGCCGGTGATCGCCGGCCAGGTGCTCTATTTCATCGAGTCCAACACGCGCTCGGCGACGATCATCGGCATCGTCGGCGCCGGCGGCATCGGGCTGCAGCTCGCCGAACAGATCCGCGTGCTGGAATGGCAGAAGGTGTCGTTCCTGATCCTGATGATCCTGGTGGCGGTGGCTGCGATCGACTGGATCTCGGGCAAGCTGCGTTTTGCGATCATCGGGCGCCGCGCGGTCGCGTGAACGGATCGGCATCCGAAGGTTGCGGTCGTTCGTAGACAAACGATCAGGATGTCGCGCGGGCTGTGTGCACTGCACGCGCTGTCGCAAATCCTTCATGTGCGGGCTTTAGGGGAAGCTCCGGAACTAGCCGTCATGCCAGGAATACGGAGTCAGTCTTCATGAAGGTCACCCGCCTCGTTCTCGCTCTGCTCGCGCTGTGTGTTCTGGGGCCGTGGCAGCCGGCCAAGGCCGCCGATGTCATCTGCTACAATTGTCCGCCGGAATGGGCCGACTGGGCCTCGATGCTCAAGGCGATCAAGACCGATCTCGGCTACGACATTCCGCACGACAACAAGAATTCCGGCCAGGCGTTGGCCCAGATTCTCGCGGAGAAGAGCAATCCCGTCGGCGACATCGGCTATTTCGGCGTGACCTTCGGCATGAAGGCGAAGGCGCAGGATGCGCTGGAAGCCTACAAGCCCGTCAACTGGGATCAGGTCCCGGCCGGTCTGAAGGACGCGGACGGCTACTGGACGACGATCCATTCGGGTACGATCGGCCTGTTCGTGAACAAGGACGCCCTCGGCGGCAAGCCGGTGCCCGCCTGCTGGAAGGACCTGCTCAAGCCCGACTACAAGGGCATGGTGGGCTATCTCGATCCGAGCTCCGCGGCCGTCGGCTATGTCGGCGCCGTCGCAGTCAACCTCGCCCTCGGCGGTTCGCAATCCAATTTCGATCCTGCCGTCACCTTCTTCAAGGAGTTGCGCAAGAACGATCCGATCGTGCCGAAGCAGACGTCCTATGCGCGGGTGGTGTCGGGCGAAGTCCCGATCCTGTTCGACTACGACTTCAATGCCTACCGCGCGAAGTACTCGGAGAAGGGCAATTTCGAATTCGTCATTCCGTGCGAAGGATCGGTGATCTTCCCGTATGTCGTCGGCCTGGTGAAGAACGCGCCCGACAAGGACAAGGCGAAGAAGGTCATGGACTATCTGCTCTCCGACAAGGGACAGGCGATCTGGACCAATGCCTATCTGCGTCCGGCCCGCCCGATCGAGCTGCCCGAGGCGGTGAAGAGCAAGTTCCTGCCTGACAGCGACTACGCCCGTGCCAAGAGCGTGAACTGGGGCGACATGGAAGCCGCGCAGAAGGGGTTCGTCGACCGCTATCTGTCCGAAGTCCGCTAAAGGAGCGCAACGCCCCGCCGGGCGATGATCCGGCGGGGTGTCCCTGATCCCATGTCGCACAAATCTTTCGTCTGGATCTGTCTGCTGCCACTAGCGGCGGTGACGGCAGCCTTCTTTCTGTTACCCATGACGAGGCTGCTCGTCACCGGCGCTGAGGGACCGCGCGGACTGGCGGAATATCTCGCGATCCTGCTCGAGCCTCGCTACCGCGCCACGCTTCTCAACACGGTGCTGCTGGCAGCAGCGACCACGATTGCGACGCTGGTGGTCGCAACGATCGCCGGTCTGTTCCTGCAACGTCACCGCTTTCCGGGGCGCGCCATCCTTGTCGCGATCCTGACGTTTCCGCTCGCTTTCCCCGGCGTCGTGATCGGCTTCATGATCATCCTGCTCGCCGGCCGCCAGGGCCTCGTCGGCGAGGTCTCCTCACGTCTCACCGGAGACAAGCTCGTCTTCGCCTATTCGATCTACGGGCTATTTTTGGGCTATCTCTACTTCTCGATCCCACGCGTCATCCTCACCATCATGGCCGCAGCGCAGAAGCTGGATCCTGGCCTGGAGGAGGCGGCTCGGTCGCTCGGCGCAGGCCCGTGGGCCGTGCTGCGTGACGTGATCCTGCCGGCGCTTGTGCCGGCTTTGGTTGCCTCGGGCGCCATCGCGTTCGCGACGGCGATGGGGGCGTTCGGCACGGCTTTCACGCTGGCTACCAACATCGACGTGCTGCCGATGCTGATCTACACGGAGTTCACACTTGCGGGAAATCTCGCCACGTCGGCGGCCCTGTCGGTCGGGCTTGGCGTGATGACCTGGCTGATCCTGGCGCTTGCGCGCTCCTTTACCGGCAACTCCGTTGCGGCGGCGGGCTAGGCACGTGCGCAACCGAGTCATCTTTACCCTGCAATTCCTGTTCACAGTGCTCGTCGCCGCCTTTCTTGCCGTGCCTGCAGGTCTGTCGATCGCCGCGGGCGTGACGGTCAATTATTTCCGCGGCATCCAGTCCGGTGTGACCCTGCAATGGGTCGTCCAGGTCTGGGAGCTGTATGCGGACACGATGCTGGCCTCGATCCTGATTGCGTTGGGGACGCTGGCCGTCACGCTCGTGGTCGGCGTGCCCGCCGCCTACGCGCTCTACGTTCGCGGGGGCCGGCTGGCACGGCTCGTCGAAGAGATCATCACGCTGCCGCTCGCCATTCCCGGACTCGCGATTGCCCTTGGTCTTCTGCTGACCTATGGCGGCTTCGGAAGCTTCCGCCGGTCGTGGCTGTTCATTCTTGCAGGGCATGTGATCTTCACGATGCCGTTCATGGTCCGCTCGGTGATGGCCGTGTTCGCCACCATCGATGTCAAGTCGCTCGATGAAGGCGCCGCGTCGGTCGGGGCCGCGCCATGGCGCCGCTTCGTCGACATCATCGTTCCAAATGCCGCGCCTGGGATCCTGGCCGGCAGCCTCATGGTCGTCACGCTGTCGCTTGGAGAATTCAACCTGACCTGGATGTTGCACACGCCGTTGACCAAGACCCTGCCGGTCGGCCTCGCCGACAGCTATGCATCGATGCGGCTGGAAGTGGCCTCCGCCTACACGCTGATCTTCTTCGTCATGATCATTCCGCTGCTGGTCGCCATGCAATGGATCGGGGAGAGAGGAAACGCGAGGTGAGCATGATGACCCGGCACGGAGCGGCCCTGAAGGTCGAGAATTGCGGCAAGACCTTCGCCGACGGAACCTGCGCGCTCGCGCGCGCCACGCTCGACATCGCGCAAAGCGAGACGCTGGTGCTGCTCGGCCCGTCGGGCTGCGGCAAGACCACGCTGCTGCGGATCGTGGCGGGGCTGGAGACCCCCGATGCGGGCGGGCGTGTGCTGTTCGATGGCAAGGACCTGACGCGGCAGCCGATCGAGAAGCGCAATGTCGGCATGGTGTTTCAGTCCTACGCGTTGTTTCCCAACATGAGCGTCGCCGACAACATCGGCTACGGATTGAAGATTCGCAGTGTGCCCAGGACGGAACGGGCCGCGCGGGTGGCCGAACTGGTCGCACTGACCAATCTGGGCGGCCTGGAGGGTCGGCGCATCGATCAGCTCTCGGGCGGCCAGCGTCAGCGCGTCGCCCTGGCGCGCGCGGTCGCCATCCGGCCGAGCGTGCTTCTGCTCGACGAGCCGCTGACGGCGCTCGACGCGGCCTTGCGCGAGCGCCTGCGGGGCGAGCTCAACGGCCTGTTGCGCACGCTCGGAATCACGGCGATCTATGTGACCCACGACCAGGCCGAGGCGATGGAATTGGGCGACCGCATCGTGGTGATGCGCAAGGGCGCCATCGCCCAGGTTGGTACGCCGCGGGAGATCTATTTCACGCCCGCCAACCGCTTTGTCGCCGAATTCGTCGGCGCGGCCAACATCATCGAGACGGCCATCGAGGGAGGCCACCTCATTCTGCCGGGCGGCCGGCAGCCAGTCGCCGAACCGGGACAGCGTACCAAGGCGGTGGCGATGGTCCGACCTGAAACGATTGGGATCGTCGACGCGTCGACATCGACGCTCTCCGGCGTGGTCGACAGCGTCCGCTTTACCGGCGACCGTCAGCGCATCATCGTCCGCGAGGCGGCTGCCGTTCCGCTTGCCGTGGATGCACCGAATACGATCAAGGTCAGCGCCGGCGAGCGGATCGGCCTTTGCATTGCGCCGGATGCGATCCGCCTGCTTCCCGAGGAAGGCTGATAGCCGAATGACCAAGAGTCCCGTCCATATTGCCCAGATATCCGACCTGCACATCAAGACGCCCGGGCGTCTTGCCTATCGGCGGGTCGACACGGCCCTGGCCCTTTCCCGCTGCATCGCCGAGCTCAATCGGTTCGAGCCCAAGCTCGATCTGGTGGTGATCTCCGGCGATCTCGCCGATACGCCGTCGTCCGCCGAGTACGAGCATCTCACAGATCTCCTGGGCGAGCTCAGGACCCCGTTCGTGGCCATTCCGGGCAATCACGATTCGCGCGAGCTGATGCGGATCGCATTGCCCGGTCATCCCTATGCGGGGCCCTCGGGTCCGCTGAACCGGCACGTGCAACTGGCGGAGCTCGACCTGATCCTGCTCGATTCGAGTGTGCCCGGTCATCCGCACGGCGAGCTCGACCCGCAAAGCCTCGACTGGCTCGACGCGATACTGTCGACCGGCGCCGGCCGCCCGGCGCTGCTGTTCCTGCACCATCCGCCATTTGCTGCGGGCATCTGGCATATGGACCGGCAGAACCTGCGCAATGCCGACGATCTCGCGGCAATCGTCGCGCGTCATCCTCGCGTGCAACTGATCGGATGCGGTCACGTGCACCGCGCCGCGCTGACCCGGTTTGCCGGCATTCCCTGCACGATCTGTCCGGCACCGAACCACGCAGTCGATCTCGATCTGGCAATGCTCCGGCCGCCATCGTTCCGGATCGAGCCGCCGGCGTTCCATCTCCATGCCTGGTTTCCCGGTCCCGGATTCGGCACGGTCGTCACGCATCAGATTCCGATCGGCGACTTCGAGGGGCCGCATCCATTCTTCAACGAAGACGGCACGCTGATCGATTGACCGCCCGACGCCGACATGTTGTCCGGCCGGGAGCGAGGCGTCGCAAGGCAGAGAGTCTAGCTCTCGATCTCGAAGGTGACGCGTTCGGCCGCGAAGCGCGAACGCTTGACAACGAGCGGCGTGCTGTCGGCGTCGACGTCGGCGCTGTCGACCACCAGCACCGGGCGCCCCAGCGCGAGGTCCAGGCGCGCGGCGTCGCTCGCGTCGGCGATGGCTGCGGTGATGCGGGTCGAGCCGCGACGGTAATCGCGAATGCCGTAATGTGCGAGCAGGGCCGTCATCGAGCGGGTCGCGGCGAACACGCGCCCTGCGTCCGGAAACCGCTCGGCTGAAAGCCAGGACGTGCTGACGCAGATGGGGGTCTTGTCGGCGAAGCGTAGCGCCTCGATGCGCACCAGCGGCGAACCCACTTTCAGCCCGAGGACGCGCGCGATCTCGCGCGTCGCCGGCTCTTGCGAGGCAGCGAGCAACTGCCCATGTGGCTCGCGGCCGCCGGCGCCGACGATTTCAGAGAACCGCGTCCGCGATCGCAGTGGATAGGACAGGCGTGGCGCCTCGACATAGGTCCCGCTGCCGCGCTCGGCGCGCACCAGGCCGCGCTCGGCCAAGGTTGCGAGCGCGCGCCGCACCGTATGGCGGTTCACCCGATAGGTCTCCGCAATCTCGGTCTCACCGGGCAGGCGTGTTCCGGGCGCGAAACGGCCCTCGGCGATGTCGCGTTCGATGCCATCGGCGACCCGCCGCCACAGCGTCACCCCCGAAGGGACGTCCGGCATGCTCATCGCGGCTCTCCGGTCTCCGGCCTGAAAATCACGTCCATGTCATCAAACAGTCATGGCGCCTCGCTACGAAGTTGTCTAATATCATAGACAACTTCAGTGTGGCAAGATCGGAATGGACATGGGCGGCAACACGGCGATGCCGGAACGGCGCAGGACCGCGATGCAGGTATTGGTGCATGCGTCGCATGCGGACATCTCCGCCAGGCTCGCGGCGCTCGATCTGCCCGATCATCACCATCTGCGCGCGGCAGAGAACGGCCTCGTCATGGTCCGCGGCCGGATCGGCGGCGACGGTGCGCCGTTCAATCTCGGCGAGGCGACGGTGTCACGCGCCGCGGTTCGGCTCGCAAGCGGCGAGGTCGGCTTCGGCTATGTGCTGGGGCGTGACGGCGACAAGGCGCGGCTGATCGCGCTCTGTGACGCGATGATCCAGTCGCCTGCGCATCGCCCGGCGATCGAGAAGGAGGTCGTTGCGCCGTTGCAGACGCAGATGCGCGAATCGCGTGAGCGCCGAGCAGCCGAAGCCGCCGCCACGCGCGTTGATTTCTATACGATGGTGCGGGGAGAGGGCTGATGGCTGCTGTCACATCCGCGCTGCAGCCAGGCTTCGTCGATCAGACGCTCGCGGCGCAATCGACCTTCCGTGCGGTCATGGAAGCGATGGCGCGCCCGGGGCGTCCTCAGCGGGTTGACGTCGAGGTTGGCCGGCCTTCGTCGCTGATGCCCGGAGCGGCTGCGATCGCCTTGACGCTGTTCGATCACGATACGCCGGTCTGGCTCGATCCAATCTTGTCGAGCGCTCCGGATGTCGGTGCGTGGCTCAAGTTCCATACCGGCGCGCCGATGGTCGCCGATCTCGCGCTCGCCAGTTTCGCGCTGGTGGCAGAGCCCGGAGCGCTGCCTGATCTTGACTCGTTCGCGCTCGGCTCGGCCGAATATCCCGACCGCTCGACGACCTTGATCATGCAGGTGCCCAGCCTGTCCAGCGGAGAGACGTATCGGCTGCGGGGGCCCGGGATCGACAGGACGATTTCGCTCCGCGCAACGATCGCACCGGCCGATCTGTTCGAGCGGCTGTCGATCAACGAACGCTTGTTCCCGCGCGGGATCGATGTCGTGCTGATCGATGGCACCTCGGTCGTTGCAATTCCTCGTACCGCGCGGCTGGTTGCCGCAGGAGTTTGACGCATGTATGTGGCCGTCAAAGGTGGCGAACGCGCCATCGAAAATGCACATAGCCTGCTGGCGCACGAGCGCCGTGGCGACCGTAACGTGCCGGAGCTGTCGCTTTCACAGATCTCCGAGCAGCTCGGGCTTGCGGTCGACCGTGTCATGAGCGAGGGCTCGCTGTATGACCGTGAGCTTGCGGCGCTCGCGATCAAGCAGGCGCGGGGAGACCTCATCGAGGCGATCTTCCTGGTGCGCGCCTTCCGCGCCACCCTGCCGCGCTTCGGCGCGACCGAGCCGGTCGATACCGGCGCGATGCGGGTGCAGCGGCGTGTCTCGTCGACCTTCAAGGACATTCCAGGCGGACAGGTGCTGGGGCCGACCTTCGATTACACGCACCGGCTGCTCGATCCGCAATTGGCAGAGGGTGGGGAGCCGGCACCGCCAGCCGTCGCGCAGGCTTCGGATGCGCCGACACCGCGGGTGACAGATATTCTCGGCCAGGACGGGTTGATCGAGCCCTCGCCGCAAACAGAGGCCGGCGCTGTTGTCGGCGATCTGACGCGGGATCCGCTGAGCTTTCCGGCCGGGCGGGATCTGCGGTTGCAGAACCTCGCGCGTGGCGACGAGGGGTTTCTGCTGGCGCTCGGCTACTCGACGCAACGGGGCTACGGCCGCAACCATCCGTTCGCCGGCGAGATCCGCTTCGGCGAGGTTGAGGTCGAGTTCGTCGCCGAGGAGGTCGGCTTCGCCGTTCCGCTAGGGTCGATTGAGCTGACGGAATGCCAGATGGTCAACCAGTTCAAAGGATCCGCAACGGAGCCGCCGTGTTTCACCCGCGGTTACGGTCTCGCCTTCGGCCAGAGCGAGCGCAAGACGATGTCGATGGCGCTTGTCGACCGTGCCTTGCGCGCGCGGGAACTGGGAGAGGATGTCGCAGCACCGGCGCAGGACGAGGAGTTCGTGATGTCGCACTCCGACAACGTGCAGGCGACCGGGTTCGTCGAGCATCTCAAGCTGCCGCACTATGTCGACTTCCAGTCCGAGCTCGGCCTCCTGCGCAAGTTGCGCAGGGAATTTGCCGATGCGAATGCCGCTCCGGTCTTGAAGGAAGCCGCGGAATGAACGCGCCGACGTATAATTTCGCCTATCTGGATGAGCAGACCAAGCGGATGATCCGCCGCGCGATCCTGAAGGCGATCGCCATTCCCGGCTATCAGGTGCCGTTCGCCAGCCGCGAAATGCCGATGCCCTATGGCTGGGGCACCGGCGGCGTGCAGGTCACCGCGGCCATTCTCGGCCCCGACGACGTGCTCAAGGTGATCGACCAGGGTTCCGACGACACCACCAATGCGATCTCGATCCGGAAGTTCTTCGCCAAGACGGCCGGCGTCGCAACGACGACGTCGACGGAAACCGCAACCGTGATCCAGACCCGCCACCGTATTCCGGAGGCGCCGTTGCACGAGGGACAGGTGCTCGTCTATCAGGTGCCGATCCCGGAGCCGCTGCGCTTTCTCGAGCCCCGCGAGACCGAGACGCGCCGCATGCATGCGCTGGCGGAGTACGGCCTGATGCACGTCAAGCTGTACGAAGACATCGCGCGCTTCGGCCACATCGCGACGTCCTATGCTTATCCCGTCAAGGTCAATGCGCGCTACGTGATGGATCCGTCGCCGACGCCGAAATTCGACAATCCGAAGATGGACAATTGCCCGGCGCTGCAGCTGTTCGGGGCCGGGCGCGAGAAGCGGATCTATGCCATCCCGCCCTATACGTCGGTCGTGTCGCTGGACTTCGAGGATCATCCGTTCACGCGCTACAAGTTCGATGCGCCCTGTGCGCTGTGCGGCGCGGAAGACTCTTATCTCGATGAGATCGTGACCGACGACAAGGGCAGCCGCATGTTCGTGTGTTCCGACACGGATTACTGCGAGGGCCGTCAGGCGGCCGGGCACCGCGGTGTGGAGAACGCCGCGCCACACAAGGAGAGCGCTCATGGCTGAAGCGGTCAATGCGTCCGATCAGCCGCTGCTGGTCGCCGAAGGACTTGCCAAGAGCTACGGCCGGCTGAACGCCTGCCGCGACGTCTCCTTCACGCTCCATTCCGGCGAGGTGCTCGCCATCGTCGGTGAATCGGGCTCCGGCAAGTCGACGCTGTTGCAGATGCTCTCGGCGCAGCTAGCGCCGAGCGCGGGCCGCGTCTCCTACCGGATGCGTGACGGTGTGCTGCGCGATCTCGCCGTCCTCGGCGAGGCCGAACGCCGCTTCCTGTTCCGCACCGATTGGGGCTATGTGCATCAGGATCCCGCGCAGGGGCTGCGCATGGCGGTGTCGGCCGGGGCCAATGTCGGCGAGCGGCTGATGGCAGTCGGTTGGGACAATTACGGTCGCATACGTCAGACGGCCTCGTCCTGGCTGGAGCGCGTGGAGATCGACGTCGCCCGCATCGACGATGCGCCGCGCACCTATTCCGGCGGAATGCGGCAGCGGCTGCAGATCGCGCGCAATCTGGTGACCGAACCGCGGCTCGTCTTCATGGATGAGCCGACCGGCGGGCTCGACGTGTCGGTGCAGGCGCGGCTGCTCGACCTGATGCGCAGCCTCGTCAACGAGCTCGGCCTCGCCGCGATCGTGGTGACCCATGATCTTGCCGTAGCGCGCCTGTTGTCCCATCGTGTGATGGTGATGAAGGAAGGGCGGGTGATCGAGACCGGCCTCACCGACCAGGTGCTCGACGATCCGCGCGAGCCCTACACACAGCTCCTCGTGTCCTCCATCCTGCCACCATGAGCCCGTTGCAATGACCGTGATGATCGATATCGCGAATGCCGAGAAGACCTTCACCATGCATCTGCAGGGTGGGATCATGCTGCCGGTCGTGCGCGGCGTGTCGTTCCAGGTCCGGGCCGGGGAATGTGTCGTCCTGTCGGGACCATCTGGAGCCGGGAAATCGTCGATCCTGAAGATGATCTTCGGCAACTATCGCTGCGACGCCGGCCGGATCGACGTGCGGCATCAGGGCGAGATGACGGACCTCGCACGCGCCGAGCCACGTCTCGTCCTCAACGCCAGACGGCAGACGATCGGCTATGTCAGTCAGTTCCTGCGCGCGGTGCCGCGCGTGCCTGCGCTCGACGTCGTCGCCGAGCCGCTGGTCGCAGCCGGCCTGTCGCGCGACCAGTCCCGGGTACGCGCCGGTGCGCTGCTCCGTCGGTTGAACATTCCGGAGCGGCTGTGGTCCTTGCCGCCCTCGACCTTCTCCGGTGGCGAGCAGCAGCGCGTCAACATCGCGCGCGGCTTCATCTCCGAGGTGCCGATCCTGTTGCTGGACGAACCGACGGCGTCGCTGGACGCAGCCAACCGAGCGGTTGTCGTCGATCTGATCGCAGCGAAGAAGCAGGCCGGCGTGGCGATGATCGCGATCGTTCACGACGACGAAATCCGCGCTGATATTGCCGACCGGACCGTCGACGTGACGAGCTTCGCTGCAGCGGCATAGAGAAGTACAGATACGAATGAGCTCGAACATGTCCGAAACCGTGATAGGAAATGCCCGGCTGGTCCTTGCAGACGGGATCATACAGCGGGGATGGGTGGCGATGGTGGATGGCCGGATCGCCGAGCTGGGAGAAGGCGCGGCCCCGTCCGGCAGCCTCGACGCGGGCGGCGACCTGCTCATGCCGGGGCTCGTCGAACTGCACACCGATCACCTGGAAGCGCACGTCATGCCGCGCCCGAAGGTCTATTGGGATCCGGTCGCGGCAGTCGTTTCCTACGATGGGCAGCTGGCGACTGCAGGCATCACGACCGTGCTCGATTCGTTGCGGGTGTGGAGCGAGGAGGGGGCTGAGGGCGTCGACGGACAGGCCAATGTGCTGGCGCAGGCGATCGCGACGGCGCGCGACGGACACTTGCTGCGCGCCGATCACTTTCTGCATCTTCGCTGCGAGGTGCCGATGCCGACGGTGGTCGAGGAAGCGAAGCAGCTGGCGGGCCGTCGCGATGTCCGGCTGATGTCGCTGATGGATCATACGCCGGGTCAACGGCAGTTCCGCGACGAGGGCAAGCTGCGCGACTACTATCGCGGCAAGAGCGGCGGCAAGACCGACGCGGAGCTCGACGTCATGTTCGCGCGGCGCTTCGCCTATCAGCAGGCCTATGCGGCGCCGAACATGCGCGACATCGTTGCGCTGGCGAAGACTCATGACGTGCCTCTGGCCAGTCATGACGACACCACCGAGGAGAATGTCGCCGACGCGATCAAGGACGGCATAGCGGTGGCGGAGTTTCCGACCACGATGGAAGCTGCGTGGGGCCTTCACCAGGCCGGCATCAGCATCCTGATGGGGGCTCCGAACGTCGTACGCGGCGGCTCACATTCCGGCAACATCGCCGCCGTGGATCTCGCGCGCGAGGGTCTGCTCGACATTCTATCGTCGGATTATGTGCCGTCGAGCCTGCTGATGGGGGCGCTGCAGCTGCCGCGGCGCGTTCCTTCGATCGATCTGGCTGCCGCGGTTCGTACCGTTACAAAGACGCCGGCCGAGGCGGTCGGTCTCGATGATCGCGGTGAAATTGCTGCCGGTAAGCGCGCGGATCTGATCCGCGTTCATGTCGCTGGCGATGTGCCAGTCGTGCGCAGTGTCTGGCGGGAAGGAACGCGGGTGGCATGAGCGAGGTGTCGGCTCCTTCGGTTGACGGGTCCGAAAGGCTCGGCCCAGGCAAGCTCGTGCTCGTCGTGGGGCCGAGCGGCGCGGGCAAGGACACCCTGCTCAATGTGGCGCGCAGCGAATGTGCCGGCAATGATCGCATCGTGTTTCCGCGGCGGGTCGTCACCCGCGCGGCCTCGGCATTCGAGGACAATCAGGAGATGGGCGAGGCGCCGTTTCGCGAGGCGCTCGCCGCTGGCGCATTCGCACTGCATTGGGATGCGCACGGGCATGGCTACGGCGTGCCGCGCGCGATCAGGGACGACATCGTCGTTGGCCGCACCGTCGTGGTGAACGTGTCGCGGACGGTGATCCCAGTGGCACGGCGCGACTACGCCCATGTCGTTGTGGTGGCCATCACCGCGCCCGCCGAGGTTCTGGCCGAACGTCTGAGCAAGCGGCATCGCCCGAGTGATGCCGACATCGGCGAGCGGCTTCATCGGACCATCGACGAGGAGGCGGTGGCGGCGGATGTCACCATCGTCAATGTGGGCGATCCCGAAACGCACGGTCACCGACTGGCAGAGGTGATCAAGGCACCTGTTGAAGAGGCGCTCATCGGAGCGACGGGAGGCGGCGGCTATGTCGATCATCACAACCCTTGAGCAGCTCGAGGCGATCTACGGCCAGACCGGGATCACATCGACGGCCAAAGTCTCCGATCGTGTGACGCCGCACTACCGCATCATGATCGAGAAGTCGCCCTTCGTCGCGCTTGCGACCTGCGGTCCGGAAGGTCTGGATTGTTCGCCGCGCGGCGATCTCCCGGGTTTCGTCCGTATCCACGACGATAAGACACTGATGTTGCCGGACCGGCGCGGCAACAATCGGGTCGATTCATTGCGGAACATCGTGCGCGATCCGCGGATCGGCCTGTTGTTCCTGATTCCGGGATCTGGCAATACGCTGCGGGTGAATGGGCATGGTCGGCTGTCGACCGATCCGGATCTTCTCGAGTCGTTCCGAATGGAAGGCAAGCTGCCGAGGACGGTGCTCGTCATGACCGTCGAAGAGATCTACTTCCAGTGTGCACGCGCGATTGTGCGCGCTGATCTCTGGAATCCGGACAAGCGCGTCGATCCGAGACAATTGCCGACGCCGGGACAGATCCTGGCTGCGATGACCGCGAATGCCGTCGACGGCGCGGAATACGACCGCGAGTGGCCGGAGCGCGCGCGGCAGTCGATGTGGTGAACGCTCGCACGACGGCGTCGCCGTACGATCAGCGTCGAGAGTCAGGCGGCGACATCGAGCAGGCGTGATGAGCCCCGGATGAGAACCGTCCGCCCGGCTGGCGTGATGGCAGCAGTTCCATTTTTGATGACCGCCAGTTCGAGTGCAATGAGCTGATCGACGACGCCGCCGTTCAGCCTGCGGCCCTCGCGCGCGGGAGTGCGGAGCGCCTTGAGCGTCTCCCATTGATCCGGCGTGAGCTCGTGCTCGAATTCCGCGTTCATGCTGCCTCGAATGTTGCCGTCCCGCATTCGTCTTAGAAAGTCGGCGTGACGAAGATGCGACCCTCATGCATCCGTATTGATACGGTTCGTTCATTACGCCCGAACCACGCGCCCCTTAATTCAAATTTGAATGATCCGGAAGTTGCGCTGCAACGTTGAACCTTTTTTGGATTTGCCCGCGGCATTGATTGTGTGTCGTTAAGAGAAGATTAAAGCCACCGAGCTGGTAGAGCGGTAACGCAACTGTCACATCGGCGTGTCAAACGGCGCCATCATCCCGCTCGAATCGGCCGGCGCGTATCGCTGGCTCAAAGATCTGTTGAATGGCTGTCCCGAACGACGACCTGCCGCCGCAGCTGAAGCGCAGGGCCTGGCTGCGCGGTCTGGGCGGATTGGCGCTGAGCATCTTGATTGCAGGAATTGCGGTCTATGTGCTCATGCGGGCGGTCAAGAAGCTCGATGTCTCTCACGTCGTGTCGATCGCGGAGGCGACGGATCCGAAGCTCATCGGTCTCGCATTGGCGCTGATCGCGCTGTCCTACGCCGGCCTCACGCTCTATGATCTGTTTGCGTTGCGCACGATCGGCCGCAACGACATTCCTTATCGAGCTGCGGCTCTGGGCAGCTTCACGAGCTATCCGATTGCCCACGCGATCGGCGCGGTCGCGCTGATCTCACCGCTGGTCCGCTATCGGATCTATGCGCCCTACAGGCTCGGCGCGATCGACATCGCCAAGATCAGCTTTCTCACCGGACTGACCTTCTGGCTCGGCAACCTGACGGCGCTCGGCCTGAGCCTGATGATCGATCCCGATGCCTTCGGCTGGGTGGAATACTGGCCGCCGACGCTCAACCGCCTGATCGCTGCCGCCTTGCTCTGCGGCGTGATCGCCTTCGTCATCTGGAGCTGGCCGGGGCGGCGCAGCCGGCGGTGGCCGGTCCGGCTGCCATCCGGTCCGACGGTGCTGCTGCAGATCGCAATCGGACTGTTCGATCTCAGCACCGCGGCGCTCGCGATGCATGTGCTGATTCCGGCCGATCTCGGCATCGACGTGACGCGGCTGATGGCGGTCTTCATTGCCGCAACGCTGCTCGGATTTGCCAGTCATGCTCCGGCCGGCATCGGACTGTTCGATGCGACGATCCTGCTCGGACTGGGCGGCGACGATCAGGAGGCGTTGCTTGCGGCGCTCCTGATCTTCCGCATCCTCTATCACCTGCTGCCGTTCGTGCTCTCTCTCGCCGTCTTCGGCGGCGTCGAACTGTCGCGCAGCTTGCGTCCATCCGCAGGGGCGTCAGACCGGCGAGTTCAACTTCAGCCCGATCATGCCGGCAACGATCAGGGAGAGGCAGATCAGCCGCGTCGGATCGGCCGGCTCGCTGTAGAGGATCATGCCGACGATGATGCTCCCGGCAGCGCCGATCCCGGTCCATACCGCGTAGGCGGTACCAAACGGCAGTGATCGCAGCGCCAGCGACATCATCGAGAAGCTGAGCAGGATTGCGACGACGGTCGCCACACTGGGCCAGAAGCGGGTCAGTCCGTCGGAGTGCTTGAGACCGAGCGCCCAGATGATCTCGAGCAGACCTGCCGCCAACAGCGCGAGCCATCCGCTCATCATGGCCGCGCGCTCGCGTACACATGCCACCCTATGACGATGCTGGTGGGCGGGCGGTCTGCGGCCGGTGACAGCAGAGCGATTGCACACGGCAGTCCGGGCATTCCGTCGTCTCCGTGCCGGTCGACAATGCCGTTGATCTGCAGTTTTTGCGCGACAGGGATATGACGAGCCCTGACCGCCGGACGCGAGAGGACGGCATCTCCTTGTCCAGGGCATCGCTGAGGATCTTGATCTGCCGCATCTCGAACCGGCTGCGGGATGCCAGGATGCGAGTTGTGCCGCAGCGGCGATCCTGTAGCGTTCGGGCAGGATCAGTGCCTCCGGTAGCAAGCGAGGAGAGGAATCATGAAGGTCTTCATCGTGCTCGCGCATCCCGAACACCAGAGCTTCAACGGCGCCATGTTCCGGACAGCGGTCGATGTCCTGGGCGCCGCAGGTCACGAGATCAAGACATCGGATCTCTACGCGTTGCGGTTCGATCCGGTGTCGAGCCGGACAAATTTCCTGACGGTGAAGGACCCGGATTACTACAAGCAGCAGACCGAGGAGCTGTATGCCTCGGAGAGCTACGGCTTTGCCGACGAGATCGAGCGCGAGATCCAGAACATCGAGTGGTGCGATCTGATGATATGGCAGTTTCCGTTGTGGTGGTTCGGCTTGCCGGGAATTCTGAAGGGCTGGGTCGATCGCGTGTTCGCGATGGGACGCACCTACGGCGGCGACAGGATCTACGCCAACGGCGTCTTCCGTGGTAAGCGCGCCATGCTGTCGCTGACCACGGGCGGACCGGCCGCGGCCTACGAGAAGGGCGGCTTCAATGGCGACCTGACGGCGATCCTGCGCCCCATCCAGCGCGGTATTCTGCAATTCACGGGGTTCGATGTGCTGGCGCCGCAGATCGTTTACGGGCCGGTGCGGCTCTCGCGGCCCGCGAGGACGCAGCTTCTCGAAGCCTACGCCGCTCGCCTGCAGGCCGTCACGAGCGAGCAGCCGATCGACGTAGGATCGTATTGACCCGAGGGTGTTTCGACTACCTCTCTTCCATCATGGTGAAGACGAGGCCGGTCAGGGTCGCACCGACAGCGAACGCCAGCGTGAACGTACCGACGAAGATCGTGAACGTCATACCGGGGTCGAGGCTGTGGGCGATCAGTGTCGAGATGCCGAACGCATCCGCCTGGGTGAGCGTAAAGGCGAAGCCGAGCCCGAGCGCCGTGCCCATGAAGGTGTGACAGGCAAGCTCGATCAGGATCGCCGGCTTGATGGCCACTGGACGCTTTTTCGGCGGCATGGGGCTTGTCCTCCGCTATCGCCCGAGAACGCAGAAACGATGGGCGTGGTTCCTGTTCCGCGCGTCGAGAGGCGCAAAGAAGATTGCCAAGCGGCGGCGAGAGCCGCTACGGAATGATCCGTTCGAAACCGCCCGATGACGAAGCTGCCGTGCAGGCCGGCCATCACGCGACCAAGTGCCGCGGCATTGGGCGTCCAACAGGGAGGACACGCAACAATGACCAACGCCATTCGCTTCCACAAAGCCGGCGGCCCCGACGTCCTGGTCTGGGAGGATGTCCCTGTCGGCAAGCCCGGACCCGGCGAGGCGCGCATCCGCCACACGGCGGTCGGGCTCAACTTCGTCGACATCTACAACCGGTCCGGTCTCTATCCCGTTCAGCTTCCGAGCGGCTTGGGGAGCGAAGGTGCCGGCGTAATCGAGGAACTGGGGGAGGGGGTCACCGACCTCAAGGTCGGCGATCGTGTCGCCTATGGCTCCTCACCGCTCGGTGCCTACGCCGAGGAGCGGCTGATCCCGGCTGCGCAGCTGCTCAAGCTGCCGGATGAGATCGACGACAAGACGGCAGCCGCCATGATGCTCAAGGGCCTGACGGTCCAGTACCTGATCCGGCAGACCTACCGTGTCAAAGCTGGCGACACGCTGCTGCTGCATGCGGCCGCTGGCGGCGTCGGCCTGATCCTCAGCCAATGGGCCAAGCATCTCGGCGCCACCGTCATCGGCACGGTGTCGAGCGACGACAAGGCGCAACTGGCCAAGGCGCATGGCTGCGATCACACGATCGTCTATACGCGCGAGGATTTCGTCGCGCGCGTGAGCGAGATCACCGGCGGCAAAAAGGTGCCCGTGGTCTATGATTCCGTCGGCAAGGATACGTTCCTGAAGTCGCTCGATTGTCTGGCGCCGCTCGGCTATGCCGTGCTGTTCGGTCAATCCTCCGGCAGCGTCGATCCGCTCAATCTCGGCCTTCTGGCGCAGAAGGGGTCGCTGTTCGTGACCAGGCCCACGTTGTTCACCTATGCCGCCAAGCGCGACAACCTCGTCGCGATGGCCAACGAGCTGTTCGCGGTCGTGAGGTCAGGCGCGGTGAAGATCGAAGTGCACCAGACCTATCCTCTCAAGGAGGCCGCCCGGGCCCACGCGGATCTCGCCGCCCGAAAGACGACCGGGTCCACCGTCTTTCTGGTTTGACGCAACCAAAGATGTCCGGCCGGGTGGGGTGCCAGCAGGGCTCCACCCGGTGATCTCCGCCGGCTTGCGCATGTCCGGTCAGACCCGCTCATGCTTGCGCAGGTCACGGACGTGATCGAAGCGCGCGGCCTGCAGGTCGGTATCCTGTCCGTCGAGGACGGGCAGCGCAGCTTCGGACATGATGTCGGCGGTAATGTCCTCGACGGACTTGTCGACGATCTCGTGAATGAAACTGACGTTGGAATACTCCCCTGACGCGATCCGGGCGACCACGTCGCGCCGGGTCAGTTCGGGATCGACCACCGCCTCGCGTCCACGACGGCCGTAATCGATCATGACGACGAAATACTGCATGAAGCGCCAGGTCGCCTTCGGCTGAAACTAATGGCTCCATTATTTCCGAAAAACAGAATTTGTCAAGGGGCTATCGTCCCGGAATGCAGTTCCGCGAGGGGACGCCTGGCGCCCCCTCGTGTCGTGTCGTGCGATCGCGTCTCATTTGCTCGATGAGCGCGACCGGGACTTGGCCGCCGTCTTGGCGCGCATCCGCTGGATCTGGCCGCGCGGCAGGGTCACGAAGATCTCGCCGATCCATTCCAGCTTGACGCCCATGATCGGCTTGGCGTTGAAGCTCTTCAGATTGACGAGGGACGACGATTTGCCGCGCTCGATCGTCTTCAGGTAGCGCTCGCCGGTCTTGAGGCGCACGATGGCTTCCTCGCCGTAGAAGCTCGACAGCGGATGGCGCTGATCGCGGTAGACGACGATCACGTCACCGTTCTCATATTTGGGCAGCATCGAATCGCCCGAGACTTCGAAGGCGACCGTCTCCTCGGAGATCGGAAACGGCAGGGCGACCTCGCCGAGCCCCTCGGCGGGCACCTGCTCGTATTCCGGCTCGATGACGGCTCCGGCGCCCACCCGCCCCATGACGGGGACCGAATTGAGCTCCAGATAGTCCGTAATGAGGGCGATTTCGGCCGCCTTGATCAGGCGCTGGCCGCCGAGGATCTCGGACACGGCCCCGGGCCTGACGCCCATGGCACGGGCCAGCCCCCCCTTCGTTTTTCCCGGCTTCTCGAGTGCACGCTCGATCATGGCGACGTCCAACATGGCTTTGACCTCTTTTGCGAATCTCGGCTGCGAGTATATGTTTCGTATAATCAGAATTCAAGCTTGACTTTTTGTTCTGAATATCGGAAATTACAGCAGTCGGGTGAGGGCCGCAAGGGGCCGCCGCTCCCCGGCGTTTCCCACGAGACGAAGAGGCGAGAATGCAGTCCACCGATTGGCCGGATCAACACTCAAAAATGCTGCGGGAGCTCCATGCCAAGGGACAGTCCTATGCGGAGATCGCGCGCGCCCTCAATGCACGGTTTGGAACGGCCTATACGCGGAATGCAGCGCTCAGCCGCGGCAAGCGGATGGGACTCGTCGCGCCGGCGGCCCCCAAACCGGCCCGCTGGCCCGAACCCCGGCGGATGTCTGCGTCCGCCGGAACCGGCCGGCGGAGCCGAGAGCCTGCAGGCCGGCCGATCGCACCCCTGCCGCCCGCGCCAGCCGCCGCTCCGGTTCGGCTTCGCTGCGTCGGCATCAGCCCGCGGCTGCTGTCGCTGGACCAGCTCGAACCCGGCGATTGCCGCTATCCCTATGGCGGCGACCGCGACGGCGATCCCATCACCTTTTGCGGCCACCCGCGCCAGGCCGGCTCCTGCTATTGCACGCCGCATTTTCATCTGACCAGAAATCCCGAGGCCGCCGCGGATCGCCCGGCCGGCCCCCTGACCCTGCGGCTCGTCGCGGCGGCGTGACCGCAAGACCCTGCCGATCGGCCTGATTCCATCCCCATTTTACGGAGACTAGACATGGCGCGCGCCAGACGCAGCAAGTCCCACCGCATGTCCAAGAGCCACGATCGTCGTGCTCATGACCAGCCGAGGAACGCGGACGTGATCCCGGTCGAGATCGACGATCCGCTCGCGCAGGAGCCGGGCGAGAAGATCGTCGCGCTGCGCTCCGTCCGCAACGATCCGCTCGGGCGGCTGCATGCGCACAAGCAGCTCGACGATGCGCAGTACCGGGCCGGACGAGCATTCCAGAACGATTGGGAGCGGGCCGAGCGGGGCCCGCAGGCGATCGACCCGTCGCGCGACCATGTCGATGGCGCGCAGGGGCGGGAGCTCGTGACGGAAGGTCAGCGGCAGGCGGTGCTGCGGCTGAACCGGGCCGAGCGCGAGCTCGGTGCCGACGGGGCGGCGATCACCCACGATATCCTGGTGCATGGTCTCACGATGGAGCAGGTCGGGCATAAGCGCGGTCTGGCCAGCCAGCGCTGGAATGACTATTTCGCACGCCGGTTCAAGGAGTGCCTGGATCGGCTGGCGGTGGTCTACGGCTTTTCCACCGGCCGAATCGCCAGGAAATATGACCACGCTGCGCGATCACGCCATCCGGTCGAGACCTAGCGGGTTGCACGAGCAGCGCTCGCGGCCCACGTCGATGGGCGCGAGCGCCGGTTCGCCGATCGTCCTGTTCAAGGATGTGGCGTGATGGCATAGGTCGTGCTGTAGGGCTCGACCCGCAGCGAGGCATGGGCAAGCAGCGCGATTTTGGCAGAGGGGGCCATCTGCAGTTCACCGTTCGGCCCGCGATGGACGTTGTATTGCCAGGCCGTGAGGTCGCCCTTCTGTGCCAGCGCGTGCGCGACTGCGCCCGCGTCGTTGCCGCCGATCGTTGCCAATTCGTCGCTGCTGAGACCGATGACGATCTCGTCCTTGACGGTGACGACCTTGAACAGCGACGTCCTGCTTTCCTCTGCCGTCGCCGTTGATGCGGCGATCATGACAAGTGCGAGCGTGCCGAAGATCGAGCGTGTCAGTCCTGAAGTCATGGCGTCTCCCGTCCGCTCCGCTACAAAACGTCGTCGAGCGTGCAGGCATTGGTTTCCTCCGCTCGCCGTTCGGTTCGCGAAAAAAAGTCACGGTCGGGATTGAACCCTGCTGCTGAGGGCTGCGGCTAAGACATCGTTGGGGAACGATGCGAGCCGAGGGCAAATGACCTGGATGGATCGCGTCGTTGATGCAGGTCAAGAGGTTCGGCTCGGCTTGTTGTATTCGAGACGAACGAAACGACGGGGGATGCCATGTCCAGCGTTAAATATCTGTTCCGTTCAGCCAGCGGGAAGATCGTGCTTGCAGGCGTTGCAGCGATGGTCGTCGCGGCGAGCGAGCCGGCGCCGGCTTTCGCGCGGGCGGCTGGCCAGGCCGGCAAGCAGGCGGTGATCAAGACGGCAGCCGGCGATGTGACCGATCTCAGTGCGCGTCGGCGTTATCGCCGCGTCTACCGGGGTAATCCGGCCGCTGGCCTTGCCATCATGGGCGCGATGATCGGGACGATCGGAGCGATCGCCGCGCATCAGCACGACGACGACTATTACTATGGGCCTGGCTATTATCCCGGGCCCGGCTATTACGGGCCGCCGCCGGTCTACTACGCGCCTCGTCCGTATTATGGCCACCCGTATTACGGCCATCCCTATTACGGACCGCGGGTTCGTTACTATCATCCGTACTGAGACGGAGCAGGCGGCGCCGAGCGCCGCCAGCCCTGCTGCTCCGCGGGGCGGTGACCCTCAGAAACCGCCGGCGCTGAAGCGCAGCGGCTGCACGACATCATAGGCCGCTTTGCTGATCGGGACGGCATAATCGACCGATAGCGGCCCGAACGGCGATGCCCAGGTCAGGCCGACGCCGACCGAGGAGCGCACCACGTTCTTGTTCGCGACCTGGGCGTTCTGGGTCGGACCCCGGTAGCCGAACACGCTGCCGGCATCGACGAAGGCCGATGCGCGCAGGCCGTATTCCTGGGGCAACCCCGGAATGTTGCTCTGCAGCTCCGCCGTCGTCGCCCAATAGAGACTGCCGCCGACATTATCCATCGTCGATCCCGGTGTGAGATCGCGCGGCCCGAAGCCGCCGGGCGCGAAACCACGCACCATCGTGGGACCGCCGAAGAAGTTGTTGAGCAACGGCGCCTGCTGCCCGCCCCATCCGGTGACGTAACCGCCCTGGGCGCGAACCATGCCGGTCAGGTCGCTAGTGATGGATCGGTAGTAGCGGACGTCTTCGGTCGTGCGCATGAAGCGGACATCGCCGCCGAGGCCCGCAAGATCCTGGCTCAGTTGTGAGCGAATGCCGCTGGTCGGCATCTTGCTGTTGTCGAGCGTGCTGGTCGTGACCGTATTGCCGATCGAGGACACCGTTTGCCGTCCTGCGGCGACCGCCTGCCGGACAGGCAAGGACACCGCTGCAGGCGAGATCGCGGGCGCCAGCACCACCTTCTGGTCGTAGAGCGAATAGCGCCACAGCATGGCGGTCTGCTCGCTCACAGGCATGCCGAGGGTCAAGGCGCCGCCATAGGTGTCGCTGCCAAAGGATTGGACCGTATTGACCATGCTCTGCCGCGCGAACAGTTCGACGCCCGGCGTCATCCGGCCGAGCGCGTAGGGCGAGGTGAACGACAGGTTGGCACCGCGTGCAAACTGACCGTAGGTGAACGAGGCCTGCGCGGTATTGCCGGTTCCGAGCACGTTGCGGTCACCGATCTTGACCTCGGCGAGCAGCCCGTCCGTGGATGAATATCCTCCCGAGACGTTGAAGTCGCCGGTTGCCTGGTCGACCGCCTCCACGTCCAGCACCACGCGATCGCCAGCCGATCCCGGCCGCGTCGAGATCTTGACGGTCTTGAAGTAGTTGAGAGTCCGCAGGCGCCGTTCGGCGCGGTCGATCAGCGTCTTGTTGTAGGCGTCGCCTTCACCGATATCGAACTCGCGTCGGATCACGTCGTCGCGCGTACGCGCGTTGCCGTGAATCTCGATGCGCTCGACATAGCTGCGCCGGCCTTGCTCGATCTGGAAGATGACATCGGCCAGTCTGGCCTGAGCGTTGCGATTGATCCTGGGCTCGACCTGCACGAACGGAAAGCCGAGCTTGCCCAGTTCAGCCGTCAGGGCTTCGGCGGTCTTGTCGAGTTTGCTCTCGTTGAACATGTCGCCCTGCTGCATCAGCAACAGCGCGCGCAGACGATCGCAGGCAAGCCCCGGAATATTGCAGGAGACATCGATCGCGCCGAAGCGGTAGAGCGCGCCTTCCTCGATCGCAAAGGTCAGGTTGAAGCCGCTGTTCACGCGATCGTAGTCGACGCTGACGTTCGTGACCTCGGCATCGGCATAACCGTGGTTGCGATAGTACTGCCGCAGCTGCTCGCGGTCCTCGTTGACCCGGTCGGCGTCGTAGGCGTCGCCGCCGGTCACGAAGCTGAGCATGTTGGTTGCGGACGTCTTGATCACTGCGTGCAGCTGTCGCGCGCCATAGGCGTGATTGCCGACGAAGTTGATCGTTCTGACCGGCGTTTTCTTGCCTTCGGTGATGGTGAAGACCAGATCGACCCGTTCGTTGCCGCGGTCGATGATCTCGGGCACGACGCTGACGTCGTCGCGCCCGGCACGATGATATGCCGCGATGATCCGCGCGACGTCGCCCTGGACGGTTGCGCGTTGCAGGCCCGCGCGCGGCTTCGACAGCACGGCATTGGTGAGATCGGCATCCTTCACCTTCTTGTTACCTTCGAAGGCGACGCGATCGAGCACCTTTGCTTCCGACAACAGGACCACGATCCGCGCGTCGGCGCGACTGATTTTCACGTCGTCGAAAAGGCCGGTCGCGACCAGGGCCTTGAGGCCGGCATCGAGCGCGGCGGCGTCGTAACGGCCATTGGCATCGGCGTGGAAATAGGACCGTATGGTCTCTGCATCGACCCGGCGATTGCCCTGCACCGCAAGGGTTTCTGCAGCCGCCGCTGCAAGCGGACACGTCAGCACCGACAACGCCGCAACGAGCGTCGCGACATGCCGAGATCTGCCGAAGCGATGGTGACGCCTGTTCCGGGCGGTCATGACGTGCGCTCCTGCCTGCTGGTCTTCGCCGTGATGCAAGAGCGGGTGGGCGGCCAAATCATGTCGGGGCTGTGGAGACTTGTTGGCCCGCGATCACGGCTGCGAAGGTGACGCACCCGGGAACCGAAGCAGGTCGCAGAATTGACGCAGAGTCGATTCAAACGCTTGCCAGTCAATTTGCTCGTCCGTGCGCGCCAGCAGATGCTGATGCGGCGAACGTTTGACGGGAGCAGACCATGCGCGCGATCGCCCTGGCCCTCATCGCTTGTAGCTTCGTTCAGTCAGCCCTTGCTGCCGCCGTCGCGCCGGAGATCGATCCCCGTGCGTCGCTCGGCGTGGTGCAGCAGTGGATCTACAACTATCGGACCAAGCCTGATTACGCCCATGTCCCGGCGGCGGTGCGTGTGTTGTTCCACTCTCAGACGTTCAAGGAGCCGGAGAACGCCGGCATCTATCTCGGCTTCATCGCAGGCGCGATCGGCTCCAACCCGGCCAAGGCCGGGCAGCTGGTCAACGGCTTCTTCCCGGTGCCTCCCGAAGACGAGTGGGTCGTCGTGCGGGCCATTGCCTATTCCGGTCTGCCGGATTGGCGCAATCTCATGCGCAAGGTGGCGCCGCAGATGCCGGGCCGCCGCGTGATGATCGAAGGCTATCTCAGCGGTGCGCAGCCGACACTCATGGACATCCCGCTGGAGGAGACCAAACCGGGCGTGATGGACAAGCTGCGCGGTGCCTTGACGCAGAACCCGTTCAAGAAGGAGGAACGCAAGCTCGATACGCGGCTGAGCTACGCGACCCATCAGGATCTGCTCGACATCCTCTGGGGGTACTACTTCGCGACCGGCTCGCACGTGCCGATCCAGCGCATCGTGCAGATGCTGCCCTGGTCCAAGAGCCGCGACACGGTCGAGAAGCTGACCATCGGAAGCATGGCGCGCTACACGCTCGCGAGCTATTCCGTGCGCGACGCCGGCTTGCGCGACTATCTCCGCGGCGAACTGGCGAGGCAGTCGGGTCCGGCCAAGGCGCCGCTGACGGAGGTGGTCGAGGCGGCCGACACGGTCCAGCTCGGCGCCGTGCGCAAGGATGCCGTCGCCGCGGTGGAAGAACTCAAGACCAAGGGCTCCGATGCCAGGCGCAACATGGACTTCTGGGGCCAACTCGGCGTCGGCGCCCTGGCGCTCGGCTGCGTCTCGGCCGCCGCGTTGGGGCAGGTCGCCGTCGGAATTCCCTGCGTGATCGGCGGTTCTGCGTCGCAAGGACTTCTGTCGTTCTGGGAGAAGCAGCAATAGACAGGCTGGAACGGATGCGTTTCGGAACGGTTGTGGCGGCATGAACCGGCTCGATGCCAAGACCCTGGCAAGTCTTTCCGCTCTGCTGGCCGTCATGGCCGCGATAATCTTTGCCGCTGCAGGGACCTTCTATTGGCAGGCCTGGCTTTTCCTTCTCGTCTATTCCGGCGCTTCCTTGGTCGGGACGATCGACCTCATGCGACGCGATCGCGCGCTGCTCCGGCGCCGATTGAAAGGGGGCCCGTTCGCGGAAAGGGAGCCGGTACAGCGCCTCATCATGACGATCATTTCCGTCGCGTATCTGGGACTGCTGCTGGTGCCGGCCTTCGACCACCGGTTCGGGTGGTCGCGGATGCCACCGCTGCTCGTCGTTGGCGGTGACCTGCTCGTCGTGCTCGGGTTCGCGGGGATCTTGCGCGTGTTCCGGGAAAACAGCTTCTCAGCGGCTACCGTAGAGGTGGCTTCCGATCAGACCGTCATAGCGACCGGCCCATACGCGATCCTGCGCCACCCGATGTATGCCGCCGCTGTCGTATTGATGGCCGGCATTCCGATCGCACTCGGATCGTGGTGGGGGCTTTTCGTCATGGCGGCAATCGTCCCGGCCTTGGTGTGGCGGCTGTTGCACGAGGAGCGCATGCTGGCCGAGCAGTTGCCAGGTTACCGCGACTACCTGGCGAGGGTGCGCTGGCGGCTCGTTCCGTCAGTCTGGTAGACGCGGGGAGCGCCGCGCAACGGGAGCGGAGGAGGGAGCTGCTGCCGACCCCGGCCTGTTTCCTCGCAGTCTCCGACCAGTCGAACTGTTGAAGGCGACGCATCGCGCTCCGGTCAGCCCGAATAGACGTAACTCTAGATTTCGTTTTTAAGCCTCTCTACAAATGGTAGAATCTCGAGCTATTCGGCAGCCGTCGCTGGTGCCGCACTGAAATTCAGGACAGGCCGGCCTTCACCGCAGCCGGGTAGACCGGTTCGCGGTGAACCTCCGCGCCCGATTCGTCGACGACCACGATCGACAGCCTACGATCGGTAATGCGGGGGTCATGGCGAAGCCGCCGCGCCAGATCCCGGCTGTGTTCAATCGCCCCGGCACTCGTCGCAAATTCCAGGCCGGTGCGGTCCCTGGTCGGAATGCCATCATTCATATCGAAATAATAAGTGCGCATGGTCTTCCTGCCGCCAATGTGTCGCGGGAGGGGGACACGGAGCCAAAAGGGTCATCCGCAAGCCATTGTCCTCCCGCGCAAACTATAGAAGACCTCTAAGATGGAGGACAAGCTTACCTCTGCCGTAATTCTCTGCCTTGTTCGCCAATCGACCATTTTAGCTGGCAAGATCAGCCAGAAACTGCCAGAAAGCTCAGATTGTGCCGTCGAAATCAACCCTCCGGTCAGTTCGGCTTGCTGCAGGAGTTGTTCGCTGGCATACTTTCAACCTCATCGGGTTCTGCTCGGTCGATTTCCAAGCGGGCCATTCTGAGGATGAGCGTCGCGGTCGTCAGACCGAGACTTTCAGCCTCGATTGCTGCAGTATCTACCTTGCGTGCAAGGCCTTCACGTTTGCTGAGGACTGGCATTACTGTTTCCTGTCAAAGGTGCGAGATGAAGAATTCCACATTCATCGCGGAGCTGCACACCAAGCTCGGAGCCCCCTCGAGCGAGGCCGTCGAGAGCCTTCGGCTGCTGAAGGCTTTCCTGAAACTGGCACCCGGCCAGCGCATCGAAGTGATCGAAATGGTCGAGCGGTTGAACGCCGAATCTCGTTCGGAGACGGATCTGCCGCTGTCCTGACTCACCTCTCCTCATTGCCCGCAATGGTTGCCGGTGGCCGCGTTGCGATCGCATAAATTGCATCATCCAGAGCTTCCGATTCGTGCAGCGTCCCGGCTGGCAACAGGATCTTGTCGCCGGCGGAGCAGATGCGCTCGCCGCCCTCCCATCTGAAGGTCAGTCGTCCCGCGATCACGACCAGGATTTCGTCGACGGGATGCGTGTGGAAGGGATGGATCTTGCCGGCGGCGTCGTGCTGCAGCTCGATGCAGCCCTGTGCCGGCAGCAGTGCGAGGATGTCGGAATCGATCGCGAACTCGGTCTTCGTTCCAGCGATGATCTGGGTCATGCGGCTTCCTCCTTATCTCCGATGGACGTTGGTTTGGCCTGTGCGAGCTTGTGGAAGGGGCAGGCTGGCGGCGGCTGGTTGTCGTCATGAAGGAAGTACTGCTTGTATTCGCGGCCTTCCGGATTGCCGTAACGCCCGAGCAGCGGAGACGGCGCGATCGTGTCGAATGGCACGAGGCGCTTGCGCACCTCGCCGAATGCCTTGGCCGCCGCCTGCTCGGTGCCGAGCATCCTCTCGAACACCCAGCGCGGCTGGAAGGTGAGCATGAAGGCGCTCGAGCGCCGGCTTTGCCGCATCACATGGGCGGGCGTGCTGCACACGACGAAGATGGGTTCACCGGCGAACGAGAATTCCCACATCGGGTCATCGATCGCCTCGGGAATTTCGCCAGGCCATGGTTGCTTGTCGATCCGTGCCAGCTGATCCAGAATTCGCCAGAACTTCTTGTAATAGGCGTCGAGCGTCTGCACCGGCCGCGGGCGCGTGAACAGGACGAGTGACGTGTTGGGTCCGTGTGAACGGCTTTCCGATACGAACTGGGCAAGCTGCTTGCCGAGGGTATCGACGTCGATGGGGTCGAGAAACAGATAACGCAACTGGTCCTGGCGATAACCGGCCACGCCGAACACGCAAGGAAAGGGTCTTGCTTCGCTGCTCATCTGAGCTTCGAATTCCGAAAACAGGACGCTCTGCCAGCTGCCGACCCGATGAACGGATCGGACTTCGTCCTTTCTCAAATACAAACGCGACATACTGACCCTCTCTGTTCTTATGCTTACTTACGAAGTATCAATTTGCGCCTCATCATCAGTGGCCCGAGAATTCCCGGTAGCGACATCAGCAGAAGAATTTCGATCAGGGCCGAGTAGCCGGCATCGTTGGCGACAGTGCGCAGGCTCGATCCCGCGTCGGCCCCGAGGCCGCTCGCGCTCATCATCGCAATGGCGATGACCGGCTGGGCCAGCCCGGCAAACACGCCGGCGGACGTGGTGTTGATCGACGCGCCAACGCCGATCCGTTCCGCCGTGTACAGATGCTTGGTGCATTTCAGGACCAGAGGAACGGTGCCGCCGGCCACCAGCCCGAGCACGGCAAACACCGTGCCGACATAGAGCAGGCCGAAAGTGTGGGCGAGGAACGGCCACAGCATCGCCACGAGCAGCATTCGCAGCAGGCTGATGCGGATCAGTGCCGTGTCCAATGATTGCGTGCGATCCGCCGCGTGGCCGAGAAAGATCGACCCGATTGCGTTGCCGACCATGAAGGCGAGCAGGGGGCCTCCGGCAGCAGATGGCGACACGCCGAAATAGTGCGCGACCATGGGAATGCCCCACACGCCTGCGAGCGTGGTCACGACCGCGAAATGTGATGCGAAGCTCAGTGCGCAACCCCAGTTCGCCACCGATCCGAGCGCGTGCCAACTCGCAAGCAGGACGCTGTTCAGTGTTCGCCCGGTGTAGTTCGCGGCCGCGGGTTTCAAGGCGACGAACGCACACGCGCAATTCGCGATGCCGACGCAGGCGATGAAGAGGAAGCAGGCGCGCCAGCCGAAGCCGCTCACCGCTGCCGCGAGCGGCGTCGTGGCCATGGCGCCGCCGGCATAGCCCGACACCTGGGAGATCCCGGACATCAGGCCGAAACGTTCATCGGAAAAGCTCTGCGCGACGAGCTTCAACAGGGCCGTGAACACCAGCGCGTCGCCGCAGGCGACGATCACGCGCGCGATGAACACGTCTAGCAGGTTGGGCGACAGAGCAAAGGCGGCGCTGCCGGCCACCGAGGCCGCCATGCTGCACAAGACGACGCGCTTGACGCCGTAGCGATCGACCAGCACGCCGGCCGGGATCTGCATCAGCGTGTAGCCCCAGAAATAGCTGGACGCGAGCATCGCGACGCCCGAGGCATCGGTGCCGAAATCGCGCATGAAGCTGAGGCCGACCGTCTGCGGCGACATACGCTGCAGAAAAGCGATCGCGTAGGCCAACGCAACCGTGCCCCATGCGATATAGGCACGATCGGCGAACCTGATCGGAGACGAAGCGACGGCCTGTTGTCCGAGCACCGCCATCACACCCTCGCATAACCGACGGAGAACAGTGCATCGGCCGAGTCCGGGATGATCCGCGACATCGCCGCGTCCACGAGCGAGGCCGTGCCGTGATAGTCCTGCCGGATCTGTTTGATGTGTCCATAGGCACCGCGCATGATCATGCGCGGCATTTCGAGCGGCTTGCCCGGATAGAGCGCGGCGCACATTTCGACGCCTGCCGCCTGCAGTTCAGGATCTGCGGCGTCATCGAGTAATGAGGGCGCGACCTTCTCGCAGATCCTGGCGTTCGCAGCCCACACGATCGGGTTGCGCGTTCGCCATCCGTACAGAATTCCCTCGCTGCCTGTGGGGAAGTGGGGATGCTTGAGAATCTGCGACGTAAAGAACCCATACAGGCCACGACCCTGATGCGCGGGCAGCACTTCGGTCCCACTGCGGTAGATGGCCGCCCGCTGTGCGATCGTCATGACGCGATAGACGGAGAAAGCCACCAACCCGATGTGATCGTAGACCAGAACAAGGCTGTATTTGCTGTCGAATGGCGATGACGCCGAGGTCCAATGCGGTTCGATTGCTTTCCAGTTAATAGCAATGATCGAATTCATCGCATCCATGATCGGCTGCCGATCAGATGCTTCGATCTGCGAAGTATCGCGGAAGCTGTAGACGGCGTAGTCGTCCCAAGGCGAGGCGATGGTCGGGTATCTGCCATTCAGGTTGCACGACATCGCATGAACTCCGGCACTGCAAGGTAGAGCTATACAGGCCGCCATCCGATGGCTTAAAGGACAATATGCCCTCGAATTCTGCCAAGCTCCGGCGTTCCGCGGTGCGCCAAGACGGTGCCGAACGGCGGCTGGCCATGGTGGCGTTCCCCGGAGTGACACTGCTCGACGTGTCCGGGCCCGCCCAAGTCTTCGCCGAACTTGGCGAGATCGATCTGCCTGCGCCGGGCTACGCGCTGAGCTACGTGTCCAAGGACGGCGGGCTGGTGCCGACGGATGTCGGTTTGATGATCGACACGGCGCCGCTCTCGACGATGAAGCCGGACGAGATCGATACGCTTCTCATCCCCGGTGGACCGGGGATCTGGAAGCTACGGCAGGACGAAGCCGTGATGCGATGGATTGCGCAGGTGCTGCCCAACGCCCGGCGGATCGCGTCCGTCTGCCTGGGTGCATTCGCGCTGGCATGGGCAGGGGCGCTCGAGGGCAAGCGGGCCGCTACACATTGGCGCTATTGCCCCCGTCTGCAGGACAGCTTCCCGAACGTGAAGGTCGAGCCGGATGCGATCTTCGTGCAGGACGGACGGGTCTGGACCTCCGCCGGCGTCAGTGCCGGCATCGATCTCGCGCTCGCGATGATCGAGGAGGATTTCGGTCACACGATCGCGCTCGACGTTGCGCGGCGGCTCGTCGTGTTCCTCAAGCGTCCGGGTGGCCAGAGTCAGTTTTCGACGGTGCTGGCTGCCCAGGCCTCCGACGTCGAAGGCCGCTTCAGCTCCCTCCATGCCTGGATCATCGAAAACATCGCGAGCGATCTGCGGGTCGAGACCTTGGCCGCAAAGGCCGGCATGTCGCCCCGTACCTTCGCACGCACCTATGTCAATCGCACCGGCATGACTCCCGCGCACGGTGTCGAGGCGCTCAGGGTCGAGACGGCACGCCTTCTGCTCGAAAGCCGCCAGATTGACAACGTGGTCGAAGTCGCGAAGCGGGCGGGCTTCGGCGATGACGAGCGCATGCGGCGCGCCTTCCTGCGGCATCTGGGTGTGTCGCCATCGGAATATCGCCGCCGCTTCTCGGGCTGACAGTGTGCACTGCTCCATGGCCTTGTTCTGGGAAGGCCCGGCCATTTTGCGTTCGGGTTAATCCAGCCCGGCAAGGTGGGACCGGAACGGCCTCGCCGTGGGTGATCAGTCCAAGACTTCAGTAAAATGCCATGTGTATTCAATCGAGAAATTGATTCACATTCGCCTTTGCGACGCAGCGGAAAGGGCCATGACGAACATCGTTCCCTTCCGCTCGAAGACGCTCTCGTCTCATTCGTCATTCGCAAGGCCTCAGGGTGAAGCCGCGGTTGCGGGCGCGGGCCGGCGCGACGTTGCTCGATCCGGTCGATTGGACGCCAGGGACGATCTCCGCAAGACGATCATCCTGCTCGATCTTGCTTTGCAGCATGCACGGGAGCTTGCAAGCCTGGTCGACGACGACCAGGCGCGGAAGACCTATGATCGTCATCTTTCGTCGATCGAATACTCTCTCCGGATCGCGCGCGAGCGCCTCGTCCGGTTCTGAGTTCGCACATGTATGGCTTCAGCAGTCCTCGTCACGGACCAATGCAATTGCACGGGGACGCAGGGAGCCAGATGTGGTAGTTGGGTCTGTCGTGGAGGATAGAACAATGACCCAAACTAAACTGGAAGTGCCCGCTGAGCTGCGCGACCTTGCGGAAAAGACCATCGCGCAGGCCGAAAAGGCCTTCGAGATGTTCTTTGATGCGGCAGGGAAATCGATCACCACGGTTCCAGGGCCCGCCGCCGACATGTCCAAGCAGGCTCTCTCGCTCACCGAACAGAACATCAAGACGGCCTTCGAGCACGCTCGTAAACTCGTCCACGCGACCGAACTGGAAGAGGCGATGCGGATCCAGTCGGAGTTCCTGCGCAGTCAGTTCACCAACGCCGGTGAGCATATGAAGACGATCACCGCAGGCATCCTGTCCGCTGCGGGCAAAGCCGTCGAACCCAAGAGCTGAGCCCAACCTGAACCCCGGATCTGAGCTGTTACGCCGCAACCGGCAGATGCAACGGCACCGGTGGCCATTCGGCCCCCGATGCTCTGTAGGCTGACCGCCGGGAGAAGCTATTTCCGCAGCGAGCCGATGTAGGCGGCAATATCGGCCGCCTCTAGCCGGTTCAGCGGAAAGCTGGGCATTTTCGGGTGCGGGTCGAGCAGGAAGAAGGCGACCTTTTCCGGGGTGAAGTCCACCTTCTGCGCGATCTGGGAGAACGAGGGAACGTCGGCACTGGCCTGCTTCTGCGTCCCTTCGACGAGATGGCATGAGGCACACCAGCGCCGAGCGAGGTCGGCACCGTGATCTGCATCGGCAGCCCATGCCGAGCTCGCCACCGTCGCAAGGGCAACGGCCAGAACTCTCGTTACGAAGGCGCGCATCAAGCTACTCCCGATCTCGTGGCGTTTCAGGTCAAGCGTCTCTTCGGCCCGGAGGGCAACGATGAGCAGGCTCATGGCGTGAGGTCAACAGACTTGCCCGGGACGGGAAAGCATCTGGTCAGCATGCGGTGCGTGCATCAGCCGCAGCACGACTTGGGAAAGTCGGATAGGTCGATTCGGCTGGCGATCGCCTTGAACAGGGTCATGAGGCGGCGCAGCAAAGACGCACCCGGCGGGGGAGCCGTCAGTTCTTGGGCAGCGTAGGACATGTCCGGTCCTCCCTGTCGCTCAGCGTCTTTCCCGTCTGCGTGTTGACGAGGTGCATGCGTCCGCAAGCCAGACATGCGACGACTTCGTATGCGTCGGCATGGTCGTCGCTGAGCGGTCCGACCAAGCCGATCTGTACGTTCGATCCCGTCTGGGAGCAGCGAAAAACCAGAGTTTCCATGCCTAACCATGACAAATCCCGGCGCGGAGGCCTTGATCTGTCTCAACAGGCGGAAATCGGACGTCGAGGATGAGCCTGCCGCGCGGAGGAAAAAAACGTCAGGTCAAACCGTGCGAGGCTGCCTTCGATAGCTCCAGCCGCTCCGCGACATTGGCCCCTGGCACCGGACCCGTCTGCGCTGCGCGGAGCGCCGCGTCGATCTTCGACTTTACACGGCGGGCAGCCAGCGCGGCCAGCCTGGTCTGGGTTCGTCCGGTCTTGACCTGATCGCCGAACTCGTACCGCCATTCCCAAATGTCCGGTTCAGCAGTCGCCGCGACCGTATATTGGACACCTCGGTGGATCACGGAAACCCCCTCTGACGCTTCCACTGCAAGTCATCGTCTAAACAACATACAATCAATCCGGGCAACTACGGGACTGGAACAATTGCCAGCTGCACGACGGTAAGACGGTTAACACCACCATGCCGGTAATGTTCCCCGGGGTGCCCGGTTTCCGTGCGTACTTTTTGCGCCACCCACCGCCGCGCAGGTCAGGGAAGGCTGGGGAACAACGCTGGCGGCGCAGGCTCGGTTTACAGATAACCTGTACGGAATCTGCAAGAAGGCCGGAACATCTCGCGGGCTCGTTTGGCGTTACGATCAAGACGACGGCGGGGCTCCTGAGAACACGTGGACATGCTGAAGCGAATGTCAGATCCGCCACACAAGATGGGGCTCACCTTGACCGCCGACGGTCCAGAGCCGGGCGAGACGAAGGGCGCCGTGGTCGAGACCGGCAAGGAGCGTCGCGATCTCCGGCTCGATGCATTCCGCGGCCTTGCGCTCTGGTTCATCTTCATCGACCACATCCCGGACAATTCGCTGGCCTGGCTGACGTTGCGCAACTACGGCTTCAGCGATACGTCCGAAGTGTTCGTGTTCGTGTCCGGCTACACCTGCATGCTGGCTTATGGCGGGTCATTGTCCGAGCAGGGGTGGGCGACCACAACGGTGCGCGCGCTGCGGCGGGCGTGGGAGATCTATGCTGCTTTTCTGGTGTTGCTGCTCGCCTATGCCGCATTGGTCTGGGTCATGGGCGGCGGTACACGCTTCATCGACGAGACGAACACGGGATTTTTCTTCCGCGAGCCCGGTCCTACGCTCGTGCATGTGGCGCTGCTGCAGTTTGCGCCCGTCAACACCGACATCCTGCTGACCTTCGCGATCCTGCACATCTGCTTTCCCGTCGTCCTGTGGCTGATGATGAGCAGCGGCATGTTGACGCTCGCCCTATCGTTCCTGCTCTACATGATGGTTCAGCTGTTCAGCTGGCATGTGCCGGCCTGGCCAAGCGGAGAACTCTACTTCAATCCGTTCGCCTGGCAGTTCCTGTTCGTGATCGGCGGCTGGTACGCCCATGTGGGAACGGCAAGTCTGCGGCGGATTCTGAACTCCCGCGCACTGCTGATTGCAGCGCTGGCCTATCTGGCTTTCAGCCTGGTCGTGGCATTGAGCTGGGAGTTCAAGAGCCTCGAAGGCCTGATCCCCTCGACCGTGACCGGTCTGATCTATCCGATCTACAAGAGCCATCTGGCTCCCGTCCGGCTGCTGCATTTCCTGTCGCTCGCCTTCGTGGTGTCGCGGCTGGCCCCCCTGGAATGGCGTGGTCCGATCAAGCCGCTGATGACCGCGATGATCAGGTGCGGCGAGAACTCGCTCCCGATCTATTGCATCGGCGTGTTGCTCGCGTTCGTCGGCGAGGTCGTACTGACCGATGTGTCCAGCGGGTTTGCGATGCAGGTCCTGATCAGCGTCGCAGGGATCGCGATCATGATCGCCGCCGCCACGCTGCTGACGTGGGAATCGCTACTCGACCGGCGCGGACCTCGGCTGTTTTGACCAGCGACCGCGCCGTCAACGCCGACGTGCGACGGCCACACCAAACAGGAAGGCGACGAACAGGCTTGCCAGCGGAGCTTCGCGCGTGATCGCGCTCAACGTCGACAGGGCGGTTCCCGGCCGCTGCGCATTCCGTGCGGCCTCGCCCAGCCGGTCGACGGCGGCACGCAACGTGCCGAGCATCTCGCCCAGGGAGTGGGACATGTCCGTTGCCGTGTCGAGCGCGCGCTCGGCGACGCCTGGCTGCGGAGTGGTTTCGAACGTTTCCGTGCTCACTTCTGTTGCCTCTTGACGCTCATCAGCTGGATTGACCTCACCCCTCGGACCGACCGAAGTGTCCCGGCCGACCGTAGAATGTGACGTTCCAAGAAATGCCGGCTGACGAGATTGGTTCCGCCAGCGGGGAGGGCAATCCGCGAATCCGGTGGATCGCCCAGCGAATGCGCGCCGTTCGAATGTCCGGACCCGCTATGTTCGTTCGGCAAAGTGAAAGGATCTGGCCGTGGCTTCTTCAGACACCGCATCGCCGCAGCGTATCGCCGTTCTCGGAGCGCCCATCGATCTCGGCGCCTCCGTGCGCGGCACGTTGATGGGGCCGGCCGCGCTCAGAACTGCCGGGCTCGTCACCGTGCTGGAGAGCCTCGGTCTCGACGTCATCGACTACGGTGACGTCGGCATCGCCGACGTGGCCGAGCTCGGTGATGAGCCTCCTGCAAAGGCCAAGCACTATCGTCAGATCCAGCGCTGGTCCCGGGTGCTGGCGCGTCGAAGCCATGAATTGGCCCAGACCGGCGCCATCCCGGTGTTCCTGGGCGGCGACCATTCGCTGTCGATGGGATCGGTGAACGGGGTCGCGCGCCACTGTCGCGAGGTTGGTCGGGACCTGTTCGTGCTCTGGCTCGATGCGCACGCCGACTACAACACGCCCCACACGACGATCACGGCCAACATGCACGGGATGTCCGCCGCCTTCCTTTGCGGCGAGCCGGGTCTCGATGGCCTGCTCGGTGACGAGACGCGCGCGGCCATTGCGCCGGGGCAGCTCGAGCTGTTCGGAATCCGATCGATCGACAAGGCTGAAAAGGAGCTGCTGCGTCTGCGCCGCACCAGCATTGCCGACATGCGGGCCATCGACGAGTTCGGCGTCGGCGTTCTGATGCGGCGGATCATCGACAAGGTTCACGCGCGGAACGGCGTCCTGCATGTCAGCTTCGACGTGGATTTTCTCGATCCCGAACTGGCCCCCGGGGTCGGCACCACCGTTCCCGGCGGAGCAACCTATCGCGAGGCGCATCTCATCATGGAGATGCTGCACGATTCCGGTCTGGTTCGTTCGGTCGATATCGTCGAGCTCAATCCGTTCCTCGATGAGCGCGGCAAGACCGCACGGGTCGCGGTGGAGCTGATCGCCAGCCTGTTCGGCCAGCAGATCACGGACCGTCCGACGCCGAGCAACGCGATCATCCCGGATTGACAACCGGGGAAGCGGCGGCTGCTACTTTGAACCGTCTGTCGCAGGCGCGGATGCCTCATCGATCGCCTGTGGCTCGCCGAGGCATCCGCAATGTCGAGATCAATAGCGCGCGTCGTACATCTGTGACTCGACGAAGCCGAGCAGATCATTCGGCGCCGGTCCGACGGCGAGGCTGTTTTGATAAGCCACGCCTGCGACCGCAGCGGCGATATGGGCGGACACTTCGCGGATGCGCGGCAAGGCAGGGTACAGACTGCCCTGTTCGAGATCGGCGCCGGTGACGGAGTTCGCCAGCGTATGTGCAGCGGCCATGAACATCTCATCCGTCACCAGGCGTGCACCGCTGGCGATGACGCCGAGGCCGACCCCGGGGAAGATGTAGGAATTGTTGCCCTGGCGTGGCACGAAGGTCTTGCCGTCCAGCTTGACCGGATCATAGGGGCTGCCGCAGGCAAACAGCGCCCGCCCTCGCGTGTAGCGATAGGCGGATTCTGCTGAACACTCGGCCTTCGATGTCGGGTTGGAGAGCGCGAAGATGATCGGCCGCTCGTTCAGTTCCGCCATCGTCTGCAGCACTTCGGGGGTGAAGGCGCCACCCACCGCGGCAACGCCGATGATCGCGGTCGGCTTGAGCGTCTTGATCGCGGTCAGGAAGTCTCCGATCGGCGCCTGCTCATGCGCGTAGCGCAGCTTGTGCCCGTGCAGGTTTTCGCGCCCCTTGACGACGAGCCCGCGGGAGTCGGTCAGCCAGTTGCGCCGCAACGCATCGGCTTCCGACAGGCCTTCGGCCATCATGGCCGAGACGACAAGATCGGCGATGCCGGTCGCCGCCTCGCCGGCGCCGAGGAACAGCACGGTCTGGTCGCGCAGCTTGCCGCCGTTGATGCGCAGCGCCGAGAACAGGCCCGCCAGCGCGACGGCTGCCGTGCCCTGGATGTCGTCGTTGAAGACGCAGGCGTCGTCGCGGTATTTGTGCAGCAGCTTGAACGCCGCGTGGTTCGCAAAATCCTCGAACTGGATCAGCACGCCAGGAAAGGCTGCGCGAGCCGCCGTCATGAACTCGTCGACGAACGCGTCATAGGCGACGCCGGCGATGCGCTTCTGGCGCAGGCCGATGTAGTAGGGGTCATTCAACAATTCCTCATTGTTGGTGCCGACGTCGAGCATCACCGGCAGGCACTCTTCTGGATGAATGCCGGCACAGGCGGAGTACAGCGAGAGCTTGCCGACGGGAATGCCCATGCCGTTGGCGCCGAGATCGCCGAGGCCGAGGATGCGCTCGCCGTCGGTGACGACGATGAGCTTGGCGCGATACGGCCAATTGGCGATGATCTCTGCAATCCGGCCGCGGTCATTGGCGGAGATGAACAGGCCACGGGGCCGCTGGAAGATCAGCCCGTATTTCTGGCAGGCGAGGCCCACGGTCGGCGTGTAGATCAGCGGCTGGATCTCATCGATGTTGTCACAGACCACCCGGAAGAACAGCGCTTCGTTGCGGTCGTGCAGCGCATTCAGGGCGACGAATTTTTCAAGGTCGTTGGACAGGCTGCGAAGATTGACGAGGATGCGCTCGGCCTGTGCCTGCATCGACATGACGCCAGCCGGCAGAAAACCGCGCAGACCGAGCGCATCACGCTCCTGCTCGGTGAAGCCGGTCCCCTTGTTGAGCAGCGGATCACGCAGCAGCGCAAGTCCGCGCGGGGAGTAGGTGGGTGGCGTCGGGGCGCTCATACGTTGCGGTTGGGTCAAGGCGGCTGTCTCCGAGGTCCTCGTTCGAGCCTCGCCATACCGGAGCCGGTTCGCGTTGATCGGCATCAATCGGGGCGGCAAGACGGGATCGTTTTGTTACCATAGATTCCGCGCCGCGTTGCACCAATGACGTTGTGCAATTGCGTCGACGAGCCGGGTTCTCGGCGAGAGCTAGGAGCGACCGGAGACGAACGACCACAGCAGCGCCAGGACGGCGATGGCCATGACCCCGGTGCCCATCCATCCCAATGCGACCAGCCAGGAGCGGGCCCGGAAGCGGCCCATCAGCCCGGCGTTGGACACGATCACCATCATCATTGCCATGATCGGGACTGCGACGATGCCATTGAGGACGGCGCTCCACACCAGCATGTGGATCGAATCGATGCCGGTAAAGCCGAGGCCGAAGCCGATGATGGTTGCTGCGGCGATGATGCTGTAGAAGCCGGCCGCTTCGTCGGGCTTGGCTTCCAACGTCGCATGCCAGCCGAAAATCTCGGCCACGCCGTAGGCTGCGGATCCCGCGAGCACCGGTATGGCCAGCATTCCGGTGCCGATGATGCCGAGCGCAAACAGCAGAAAGGTGAAGTTGCCGGCCAGGGGACGCAGCGCTTCGGCCGCCTGGGTCGCCGAGTCGATCTTGGTGACACCATGCGCGTGCAGGACGGTCGCGGTGGTGAGGATGATGAAGAAGGCAATCGCGTTCGAGAATATCATGCCGATCGTGGTGTCGATTCTGATCCGCTGCAGGTCGGGGTGATCCTTCTTCGAGAGCTCGCGCAGCGGTCGATCGACCTTGCCCTGGTTCATTTCCTCGACTTCCTGGGAGGCCTGCCAGAAGAACAGGTAGGGACTGATGGTGGTGCCCAGGACGGCCACGACGGTCAGCAGATAGTCGGCATCCGCCGAGGGGCTCGGCCAGACCGCGGCGAGCAGAGCAGTGCTCCAGGGCACATCGACCATCAGCGCCGTCGCTACATAAGCGAAAAGACTGAGAGTCAGGAGCTTGATCACGGGTGCGTAGCGCCGGTACGGCAAGAACACCTGCAGCAAGGTCGATGCCGCGGCGAAGATCAGCGCGTGCTCGTGGTTGAGACCGCCGATCACCAGTGACAATGATTCGGCCATCGCGGCGATGTCGGCGGCAATATTGAACGTGTTGGCGCCGACGAGGAGAGCCACCAGGACGAGGACGATCCAGCGTGGCGCGAGCGAGGTGATATTGGCCGCCAGGCCCCTGCCGGTGACGCGGCCGATCCGCGCACTGACGAGCTGAATGGCGATCATGAACGGCGTTGTGAGAAAGACCGTCCAGAGCAGCCCATAGCCGAATTGAGCGCCGGCCTGGGAGTAGGTGGCAATACCCGACGGATCATCGTCGGCGGCTCCCGTGACGAGACCGGGGCCCAACAGCCTGAGCACACCCCAGGCTGATGTCTTCGGCTTGTTCGGCTCGGATGCAGCGATGATCGTCAAGTGACCAACCTCCCACAATGCATGTGACGGGAAGTCGGAAGGCCACTTTTTGTTCCCGGTCTTGGAACCTGGGAGGAAGGGCGGACGTTTGCAAACCGGTCAATCTTGCGAAATGGGGACACGTTTGCCGGGTCAGCCGCAACCAGGGCACAATCAAGGGCTCGGCATCGCCGAGCGCGAAAGGCTTTTTTCCGGAGGCAGCGAGCTCGCCGGGCTGATGTCGCGGTTCGATTGGGACGACAACCCGATCGGACCGCCGGAGCATTGGCCGCAGAGCCTGAAGACGGCCGTCAGGATCATGCTCACATCCCAGCAGCCGATATGGATCGGCTGGGGAAAGCAGCTGATCTACCTCTACAACGATGCCTACAAGGCCATTATCGGCGGCAAGCACCCCTGGGCGCTCGGTCGTCCGACATCGGTGGTCTGGCACGAGATCTGGGAGGACATCGGTCCGCTGCTGGCCCAGGCGAGTGGCGGCGATCAGGGGACCTATGTCGAGGCGCAGCTGCTGATCATGGAGCGCAACGGCTTTCCCGAGGAGACGTACTACACCTTTTCCTACAGTCCCATTCCTGACGATGACGGCTCGCCCGGCGGCATCTTCTGCGCCAATACCGACGACACGCAGCGGGTGATCAGCGAGCGCCAGCTGTCGCTGTTGCGTGAGCTCGCCAATGCAGCGGCGGCAGCGCGCAGTGTCGAGCAGGCCTGCGCGAGCTGTGCACGTGCCGTGGCGCAGGAGCCGCGCGATCTTCCGTTCGTCATGATCTATATGATCGATTCGAATGGCGACGTGGCGCGGCTCGAAGCACTGACCGGCATCGACCATGATCACCCTGCGGTCCAACCGACCCTCTCGATCGAAGCGGGAGGGAGGTGGCCATTGGCAGAAGCGCGGCAGCTGCAGGCGCCGGTGCTGGTCCGCGACCTGCCGCGGCTGTTCAGCGTCGACTTTCCCAGCGGTGGATGGCGTCAGCCGCCGAAGCAGGCCGTCGTGATCCCGGTCCCAGCGTCCGGTGAGACTGGCCAGGGCGGCTTCGTCATCGCGGGCCTCAATCCGTTTCGTCTATATGGTGAGAGCTATGCCCGCTTCCTGAACCTCGTGGCCGGCCAGATTGCGGCTGCCGTCAGCAACGGCGGAGCCTATGAGGCGGAACGGCGCCGCACCGAGGCTCTGGCGGAAGTGGACCGCGCCAAGACGACGTTCTTCTCCAACATCAGCCACGAGTTTCGAACCCCGCTGACGCTGATGTTGAGTCCGTTGGAAGACATGCTCGTCCGCGACGACGCCGAGCTCGGTGCCGACGAGCGGTCCGTTATGACCGTGATTCACCGCAATGGAATCCGTCTTCTGAAGCTCGTGAACACGCTTCTGGATTTCTCCAGGATCGAGGCCGGCCGCATGACCGCGAGCTTTGAGCCGGTGGATCTCGTGACATTCACCACGGAACTCGTTTCCAATTTTCGATCGGCGACCGATCGCGCCGGCCTGCGCCTCGTCATCGACGCTGCGCCTCTGTCCGCGCCTGTCCATGTCGACCGTGACATGTGGGAGAAGATCGTCCTCAACCTGATGTCGAACGCGTTCAAGTTCACCTTCGACGGGGAAATCGCGGTCTCCATCGGCTTGGCAGCGGACCGGCGCCACGCCGAACTGAAGGTCCGCGACACCGGGACCGGGATTCCGTCGGGCGAAGTGCCGCATCTGTTCGAGCGGTTTCGTCGCGTCGAGGGGGCGCGCGGCCGATCCTATGAGGGGAGCGGCATCGGTCTCGCCTTGGTCCAGGAGCTGGTGAAGCTTCATGGCGGCGAGATCACAGCCGAGAGCGAGCTCGGCCGCGGTTCGGTTTTCGCCGTGCGGATCCCGCTCGGCTCGGCGCATCTGCCACCTGGCCAGCTCGGAACGTCACGGGCGCAGGTCGCGACCAACATGCGGGCGCAGGCCTATATCGATGAGGCGCTGGGCTGGCTGAAGGGAGAGATCCCCCTCGAACCGCCGCACCCGTCGTCACCGGACGACCTCGGACTGCACGCCTCCGCTGCATTCGGTCGGGACCGCGTGGTGCTTGCGGACGACAATCCCGATATGCGCGACTATGTACGCCGCTTGCTCGGCCAGGACTATGACGTGGAAGCGGTCGCCGACGGCAACGCCGCCTTGGAAGCCGTGCGACGGCGTCGCCCCGACCTCGTATTGACCGATGTGATGATGCCGCAGCTCGACGGCTTCGGCCTCCTGAAGGCGCTGCGCGACGATGCGCAGCTGCGGGATATTCCCGTGGTGATCTTGTCGGCGCGCGCCGGCGAGGAGGCGAAGGTCGAAGGCCTCGACGCGGGTGCAAGCGACTATCTCAGCAAGCCCTTCAGCGCCCGCGAACTGCTCGCCCGGGTACGGGCCAATATCGATCTCGCGCGGGTGCGGCGTGAGGCCGAGACGACGCTGCGCGATCTGAACGAGCGACTGGAGGTGCAGGTCTCCGAGCGCACGGCGGAGCTGCAGGCCAAGGAAGCGCGGCTTCGGACAGTCTTCGAGGCGAGCTATACGTTTCAGGCGCTGCTGTCGAGCGAGGGCGTGCTTCTGGACGCCAATGCGACGTCGCTCGAGGCGATCGCCGCGCCGCTGAAAGAGGTCGTGGGGCAGCCGTTCTGGGAGACGCCGTGGTTCACGGGAACACCAGGGATGCCCGAGGTGATCCGATCGCTCGTCGATGCCGTTGCGCGTGGCGAGGTCGCGCGCCAGGAAGTTCAGCTCGATCTTCCGGTCGGTGGCTGGCGATGGTTCGACTTGCAGATGCGGCCGGTGCGTGATGAGACCGGGCAGATCGCGGCCATCGTGCCCGAGGCGGTCGAGCTGACAGAGCGCCGCCAGGCCGAAGAGGCGTTCCGCCAGGCGCAGAAGATGGAGGCCATCGGTCAGCTCACCGGCGGTGTTGCCCACGACTTCAACAATCTCCTGACCGTGATCAGATCGTCGGCCGATCTCCTGCGCCGGCGTCAGCTGTCGCCGGAGCGCATGCGGCGCTACGTGGACGCGATCTCCGATACGGCGGACCGTGCGGCGAAGCTCACCGGGCAGCTGCTCGCGTTCGCGCGCCGCACGCCGATGGAACGCCGCGTCTTCGATGCGGCCAGACACATCGAGCAGATCGAGGAGATGCTTCAGACCGTGCTCGGCGCGCCCGCCGAGATCCAGCTCGAGCTGCGGGTGCGACCGCTGCCGGTCGACGTCGACGTCAATCAGTTCGAGACAGCGCTCGTGAACCTCGTCGCCAATGCTCGCGACGCCATGACTGGTCGGGGCGTTCTGATCATTCGCGGCGAACGTGTCCAGCACGACGGCCCCGCAGGACCGCAGCAATTCGTGTCGATCGCGGTGAGTGACACCGGATGCGGCATTCCGCCGGATCAGATCAACCGCATCTTCGAGCCGTTCTTCACGACCAAGGGCGTTGGCCGCGGTACAGGACTCGGCCTGTCGCAGGTCTATGGGTTCGTCCATCAGTCCGGCGGCCGGGTTCTGACCGAGAGTGAGGTCGGCAAGGGAACGACGCTGACCCTGTTGCTTCCCCTGACCCAGAAGCCGCTCGGGCCGCATGAGCGGACCGAGCGAGGCCCCGAACTGCTCACGGAGCGCTGGAACGTCCTCGTCGTCGAGGACAACCCCGAGATCGGAGAATTCTCCACGCAGCTGCTCGAGGACCTCGGCTATCGAACCGTTCTGGCGCGCAGCGGCACCGATGCGCTGCGCATGATCGACGAGGATCCCGATGGCTTCGATCTCGTGCTGAGCGACGTCGTGATGCCCGGTATGGACGGCGTGACGCTGGGTCAGGAGATCCGCCGGCGGCTTCCCACGATCCCGATCGTGCTCAACAGCGGCTACAGCCATACCCTCGCCGACGGCGACCGCCATGGTTTCAGCCTGATTCAAAAGCCCTATTCAGTGGACGAGCTGTCACGCGTCTTGCGTCAGGTGATGGCCGCGAAGAGGGCCTTCAGGCCGCTGCCGTCCGAGTGAAGCCGCGCGGTGGCTTTCCCCCGCCGTTCGCTGTCGCGTCCTCATCCCGCACTTGAAGCTGCACTTCTCTCCGGAGTAGTTTGAGGCGGGGTGGGAGGCCGTCACATGACACATGACGCGTTGTTGTCGCGCGATCGCATGGCGCCGCGGCTGACGTTTGCCCTGGTCATGTTGGCGATGCTGGCAACCAGCGGCAGCGCCGTCGCACGGAATGACAAGACCGACGATGAGACGGGCGAGCCGGCACCGTCCGGCATCGCCAACGTCTATATCGACTTCCGAACCAACTATGCCTATGTGCCCGGCGGGGCCCTGTCGACAGGCCTCGGCGACACGTCGCTGTTCGGAGCGCTGTCGGAGATCGCGACCTTGCGGAAATTGCTCGATCGCCCGGTCCTGCCCGGGCGGCCGCAATTGTCGGCTCCGACCAACCAGGGCATCGGCGTCGACGTTCCGCTCACGGTCGATCTCGGCGACTCGCTGTCGCTGTATGGCGGCTTCACCGGCAGCACGTCCTACAACGGCCTGTCCGGATGGTCCGACGTCGCGGTGACCAGCTGGTTCCTCGGCTTCCAGGCCGATGTCTATCAGCAGAACGGCGGCGTGTTTCCAACCCTGACGCTGCAGTCGACATTGACCCGGTCGGTGCCAGACGCGCCATTGGCGACCACCTCGGTGAACACGGTCGTCGAGGCCAAATACGCGCTCGACCCGGATGAGACGCGAGGCTGGCTCGCCGGCGTTCAATATACCCATGTCGAGGTCGACTCGGCTCTCGCGCGGGTCGGGAGCACGACGGCCGGCTATGTCGGCGGCTTCTATCAGTGGGACAACAATTGGAAGGTCTCCGCGCGAGCAGGCATCCAGTCCTTCGGCGGCGCGCAGCTGCTCGCCGTCACGCCGCTCGCGTCCTACACGCAGCCGCTGATCAGGCTGGATCTCGATCGCATGGACGACGACGACAACCGCCTGTTCGGCGTCACGGCGCAGATCGCCTGGGCGCCGAAGCCGGTCTATCAGCTGACCGTGAGGACTCCGCTCTACGCGATCAAGAACTGATGGCTGATCGAAGGTCTGCGCCGTGCTCCGTCAACGCATGCTGACGAACTTGCCCCATAGACCTGCGAGCACCGCTCCCGTGATCATGTAGTGCGGCTTGTCGCAGAACAGGCTGCCATATTGGCAGACGTCCGCACCGACCGATCCGAGCTGATGCTGGCCGGCGGCGAAGAACAACGCAGACAAGACGGCCAGGACGATGGCAACGGCGTACATCAGAAAACATCCTCCCTTCGCCACGCGATCCCCGTCCATGTCGCGCGGGACCAGGACCGGCCGTCGTTGCGCTTGACACGTCGGGCAAATCAGGTGCATTTTGGCACCATCGAAGAAATCATAGAGCCCGCGCCGAGAACTCGGCAGCGGGCTTTTTGTTTGCGCGGGCAGGAACTGGAGCGGCGGTTATCGAACTCGCAAAACCTGACGGCCGCATTTCGATCAAATTTGACACGTCGGGCAAATCACCGGCATGATGGCATTGTCGGTTTTTCAGAAACGGATGATGATGCGAGCCCGCGGCTGATCGCCCCGCGGGCATTGTTTTACGTCATGCAGTCTGTTGCCGAGCGCGCTAGCGCGGGCTCTTCGATCATCGGACGTCATCGTCTCGCAGCGCGTGCCCAAGGACGCAATCGCGCTCACGACAATCTGGATATTGGCCGGCCCGCGCGAACGGGTCGGACCGCGGACGTGGCGACCGTCGCCACGCCCGCCGCGGCCCCTCGATGTGAGGGATAGGGTTCGCGCCCGAAACGATCGCGTTGGCCGCGATCTGCCGCGCATTTTTTTAATTTCTCATCAGGAGAAGATGATGACCGCCTATCTGATCTCGCTTGCCTTGCTCGGTCTCGTGATCGTCGCTGCCGCCGATGCGCTGGCGTGATCGCGCCACTTGACCTCACAGTCAATCATTCCGGAAGCCGCCATGTCGAAATCGATCACTGAGCTGCGGGCGGATTTCCAGCATCTGCGGCGATGGCGAAAAAGCGTCGAGCAAGCTCAGAGCTACACCTTCAAGGCGGTCATCACCGTCATTGCCACCGGTCTCGTCGGCGCGATCTGGCTTGGCATCAAAGTCGTACTCGGGAGGTGATCCCGTGGCAAACCGGATCATGCGGCGGGAACATCGCTTTCGCATAAGGGAGGTGGACGCATGCGAGCCCGACGTGCTCGACACGCTGAAGGAGCTTCACACGCAGACATTTCTCGATCGCGCGCCTTTTCCTGATTTTGAAGCCGGCCATTGGTGGATCGCGACCGAGCTGGGACAGCCGGTCGCATTCGCCGGGATGGTCGCGTCGACCATGGCCACTGGTACAGGCTATCTCTCCAGGGTCGGTGTTCTGAGGGAGCACTGCGGACACGGTCTTCAGCGACGGTTTATGCGCGCGGTCGAGCAGCGCGGGCGCCGGTCCGGATTGTATTGCATCGTTTCGGATACGACCGGCAATGTCGTCTCTGCAAACAACTTCATCCGCTGCGGATATGTCTTGTTCCAACCACGCCGACCGTGGGCTTGGGCAAGCTCCCTCTATTGGCGCAAGATGATTCGTTGCTGATTTCGGCGACCCGACATCGCGCATGTGGTATGCGGTTGCGATGCAACAGAACAAGTGCCCGACGGCATCGGCCGTCGGGCTTTTTTTGTAGCCGCGGTTGAGCTAACCAGGAGGTCAGCCGAGGCTGGCGGCAAGGCCGGCCGAAGTCACGGCGAAAGATCGCTTGAGACGATTGACGCGAGGGAAGGAACCTTCGGCATGGCTGTAGACCTGCCAGATCGTGCGTCGCGGCCGCACGACGCGCCCGCGGCGCTGGCGGGATTGGTGGTGATCGACTTCACGCGCGTAGTCGCAGGACCTGCGTGTACGCAGACGCTGGGCGACTTCGGCGCCGAGGTCATCAAGATCGAACAGCCGGTGACGGGGGATGATACCCGTGCGTATGAGCATGCAGAACGCGCCGGCGAAAGTGCTGCTTTCCTCAGCTTGAATCGCAATAAGCGCGGAATGGTGTTGGATCTCACGGTTCCGCAAGCCCAGGACATCGCGCGTGCGCTGATCGCCAAGGCCGATGTGGTCGTGGAGAACTTTTCGTCCGCCGTCATGGAGAAGTTTGGGCTGGACTATTACTCGGTATCGAAGTCCAATCCGGGACTGATCTATTGCTCCATCTCGGCCTATGGCCGGACAGGTCCTTTCGCGTGGCGATCCGGCTTCGACCCGATTACGCAGGCCGAAAGCGGTTTCATGTCGCTCAATGGTTTTGCCGACGGTCCACCGGTGCGGACTGGTCCGCCAATCGTGGACCTGGCAACCGGTATGTCGGCCTGCAATGCCATTCTGCTGGCTCTCGCGGCCCGTCAGCGGTTCGGCCGCGGGCAGCACGTCGAGGTCGCTCTCTTTGACGTCGCTTTGGCGATGACGACCTTCTTTGGAACGGCCTACCTGATGAATGGGGTCAATCCGACGCGAACGGGCAATTCGCCGAACGAGTCGCCGACGGTGGGCGTCTACGAAGCGTCCGACGGTCCGCTTTATGTGGCCTGCGCGAATGATCGTCTTTACCGCCGGCTGGTCACAGAGGTTCTTGATCGGCCGGATCTCTTGAGCGATCCTCGCTTAGCTACGCGCAAGGCAAGATGGTCCAACCGGGCCACGTTGCGCAGCATCATTGCCGACATCATTGCGACTGATCGGGTAGAGGCCTGGATTTCCCGGATGAACCGAGCCGGCGTCCCGGTTGGTCGCGTGCGAACCGTCGAGCAGGCCTTCAACGCACCCGAGGTCCGTGCGCGAGGACGAATCTGTCGCATTCCGCATGCGGCGGCCGGCTGGATACCGAACATCGAGACGGCGATAACGATGCAGACGACGCCGGCTGTCGAGCCCAAGGCTGCGCCGCGTCTCGGCGAGCACACGATCGCGGTTCTGCGCGAGAAGTTGGGCTACGATGAAAAAGACATCGACGCGCTGCGCGTGGCGGGCGTCTTTGGAGGCGACGAGCCGCTCGAAAAGATCTAGTGGCCCAACCTAGTGGCCCGACTCCGACATTCGCATCAGTCGCCGAAAGCTCGCTTACAAATGCCAGATCCGTCACGCTCGTAACGCAACTGTGACCCGGTCACCAGCATCCCCTCGCTGCAAATATTCGTAGCGAGCAGGTCGGCAGGTATTCGTGCGTTGCGCGCCAGAGGAATCCGATCTCCTGAACGGCGGCCTGTCCCCGTTCAGCCCGCTCTTAAATCAGCTGGCCTTTGCCATATCATCGTCTTCAGGGGAGTTCAGATACATGCCGGACATGGTGTCCACCCAGCACAAATGATCATGAACCTTCTTGACCCCGTCCACGTTTTCGGCGGCGACAACCGTCGCCTGCCGCGACCGTTCTTCGGTGATGACGCCGCTCAGATGAACGATGCCATCCTTGACGATGACCGACAGTCCGAACGGGCACCAGTCGTTCTTCTCGAGGGTGTCGATGACGCGGTTGCGGATGTGATCATCGTCGGCGGTCGGATCCGGCACCTGGCGCGCCAGCGTTGCAACGGCCTGCAGCAGGTTCGCCCGTGATACGATGCCGACCACTTGGTCTCCCGTGACCACCGGCAAGCGCTTGACGTGGTTCTTTTCCATCAGTTCCACGATCTCGGCCAGCGCCGCGTCCTCGGTGATCGTCAGCGGAGACTTGGTCATCACCTCGGCCACTTTGCGTCCATGCTCGTGAACGAAGTCGGAGGCGGACTTGCCCGGTCCAAGGATGAAGCGCAGCCAGCGGCCGCGCTTGCGCCCGGTGCCGATTTCGGAGCGGCGGATGAAGTCGCCTTCGGAGACGACGCCGACGAGCTTGCCGGCGGAATCGACGACGGGAAGGCCGCTGACATGACGCTGAAGCATGAGGTTGGCAGCTTCCACGATCGATGTCTCGGGTGTGACGGTAATGACGGGACGGGTCATGATCTGATGGGCGCGCATGGCGAACTCCGCTATCGAGGTTGGCAAATCCTAACCGGCGGGCGTGGCTGGAGGTTGACCCAGGTCAAACGGGCGCCGATGCATCATTGATGCAGCTCAAGGACGAGGCGTGGACGCTGAGCTAGGGAATATCAGATCCAGCAGGAGGGGAGGTACCCATGTCCGAGCTCTCCGGGGCGAATGCCGTCGCCGAAGAAACGGCCAAGATATCCGAGCGTGTCGCGTTGTCCAACAAGCATGCCGTCGAGCTGCTGGTCGGCTCTCAGCAGATCGTGTTGGAGGAACTGCTCTTTGCGAGCAACGAGATGCTCGATCGTGCACGAACGGAAACGCATCTGTTCGCCGAATTCGTCTCGAAGCTGGCCGCCGTCCACTCGGTCAAGGGCGTCCAGGTCATGGTCGAGGAATGTGGACGGCATCAGCTCGACTTTGTCAGGCGGGATTGCGACCGGCTGTTCAAGCATGGGCAGCGCCTGATCGATGCCAGTGTGAATCTCGTGGGGCAGCGGTGGCGAAACTGAGAAGTACGGGTGCCTCGAGCAAGGCCGAACGCAGGTGTGCGCGTCGCGGCGAAGCGGGACAGCCGGGAATGAACCCGATGGTTTCGGCAGTGACCGAGGCATTAGCATCGTCGATCATGCCGGCCGCTTCACAGGAGAAGCCGGCCATACGCGAAGTCGATGACGGCTCCGATGCGTTCCGACCCGACGATCACGAGCTCGACAAGGCGTTCAGTGCCATGCTGGCGCGCATGACCGGGGGAATTTCGCCAGCGGCGCTGTCGATGGCGTATCTGGATTGGGCATGCCATCTTGCGGCTGCGCCGCAGCGTCAGATAGAGATCGCGCACAATGCATGGCATGCGATGCGGCTGGTCGCCGAGCGGTCGTTGCATTTTTCTGATCCGAGGCGCGGCGCGTGGGACCTGATCAAACCTCAGGCCGCCGACCACCGTTTTTCCAAGCCGCAATGGGCGACTCAGCCGTTCAATCTGTTTGCGCAGGCGTTCCTGCTGGGGGAGGAGTGGTGGCACAACGCTACGACCGGAATCCGCGGGGTCGACCCGGCCAATGAGGCCGTGGTCGATTTCTCGATTCGTCAGCTGCTCGATATGTTCGCGCCGTCGAACTTCGCTGCGACCAACCCGGAGGTCCTGGAAAGGACCTTTCAGAGCGGTGGTGAGAATCTCGCTTTCGGCTGGCAGAACTGGCTTGCCGATCTGATGCAGGTGCTGCGGCCCGGGACGCCATCGAGTGGTGACGCCAAATTCGTGGTCGGCGAAACGGTGGCGACGGCACCGGGCCGGATCGTGTTTCGCAACCGGCTGATCGAGCTCATCCAGTATGCTCCGACGACCGAGAAGGTGCGGCCCGAACCGCTCCTGATCGTGCCGGCGTGGATCATGAAGTACTACATCCTGGACCTGTCGCCACACAATTCGCTGGTGCGGTATCTGACCGACCAGGGCTTCACGGTTTTCATGATCTCGTGGCGAAACCCCGGGGCGGAGGATCGCGACCTCGCTTTTGACGATTACCGCTCGCTTGGGGTGATGACCGCGCTGGACACGATCGGAAAAATCGTTCCGGACCGGCCGATCCACGCGGCCGGCTATTGTCTCGGAGGCACGCTGCTTTCGATCACGGCGGCGGCCATGGCGCGCGACGGTGACGAGCGGCTCAAGACTATCACGCTGTTTGCGGCCCAGACGGACTTCACCGAGGCCGGCGAGCTGACGCTCTTCATCAACGAAAGCCAGGTCGCGTTCCTCGAAGACATGATGTGGGAGCGCGGATATCTCGACACGACGCAGATGGCCGGAGCGTTTCAGCTGCTGCGATCCAATGATCTGATCTGGTCACGGGTCTCGCGCGACTATCTGCTCGGCGAACGCGCGCACGCCAGCGATCTGATGGCGTGGAACGCAGACGCGACGCGGCTGCCGTACCGCATGCATTCGGAATATCTGCGCAAGCTGTTCCTGAACAATGATCTCGCCGAGGGACGCTACCGGGTCGACGGCAAGCCGATCGTCTTGTCGGATATCCACACGCCGATGTTCGTCGTCGGGACCTTGCGCGATCATGTCGCGCCGTGGAAATCGACCTACAAGGTCCACTACGAGGTCGATGCCGATGTCACTTTCGTGCTTGCGAGTGGCGGGCACAATGCCGGCATCGTGGCCCCACCGGGTGAACAGGGGCATTCGCATCAGGTCCGCACCAAAGGCGCGGATGCGCCTTATCTCGGGCCCGATGAGTGGCAGCAGGTGTCGCCGCGCGTCGAGGGATCGTGGTGGCCAGCCTGGATCGGTTGGCTCGAGCGGCAGTCGGGAACGCCTGTCGACCCGCCGCAGCTTGGGATCGGAAATGCGGATGATCTCGGGAATGCTCCAGGAGACTACGTTCATACGTGACGTCAGGTTGAAGTGCGTCGTCGCTTCAGGTGAAGTGCGTCGTCGCTTGATGACGCGCACCCTTGATCGAGATCAGGGGCTCGTCGGCAGCAACGACAAGCTTCGGGCCAAGGTTGTTTCCGGCGTTCCGGATGCATCAACCTGCGTCCACGTCAGCGGGCCGATCTCGTAGTCCTCCTGCCGAAGGGCGACGCTCTCCGTTGCATCGGAAGCGTCGTTCGACCGATCGCGAACGCGGGCTTGCCGGATGCGCAGGTCTGCCACGAGAAAAAGCCCGACGAGAGGGATCTTCAAACGCTTTGCCAAGTCATCGATCGCAGCGCGTTCATCGTCACGCGAAAAGACGGCGTCGACGATCACCGTGAAACCCTGAGCAAGCACGCGCTCCGCCTGTTTGGCGAGTTCCTGGTAGACCTGTAAGCTGGAGTCGGGCGTATAGGCCGCGGCGGGGAGCCGCTCGGTTTCTTGGACGCCGAACAGATGCTTGCGCAGCACATCGCTTCGCAGCACGACCGCGCCGGGTGGAGGGCCCAGGAGCGGAGCGAGCGCGCGGGCAAGCGCGGATTTTCCCGTCCCGGACAGGCCGCCGACTGCGATCATCATCGGTGTGGCCGGCCGGATCAGGCGACGGGCGAGTTGGAAGTAGCTTTCGGCAATCTCGAGCGTGGCAGAGCGATCTCCGTCGTCGCGGTCGAGCCTTGCAAGAAAGACTTGGGCGCGGATGGCCGCCCGGATCGTCATGAACAGGGGTAACGTGGCCAATCCGCCGGTCTGGTCGTTCACCGCGGTCGAGAAATAGCGGTTCAAGAGATGGTTGGCGGCGAACGGTTGCTCGAAGTGCAGCAGATCCATCAGCGGAAAGGCGAGATCATAAAGGACGTCGATCGTGGCTATTCGCTCATCGAACTCGATGGCATCGAACAGCACGGGCTTGTCCTGGATCACAACGATGTTGGCCAGATGGAGGTCGCCGTGGCAGCGCCGGACGTAGCCGTCACGTGCGCGCTGCTCGAGCCGCGGTCTCAGCTGCGAGAACGCCGCGTGGCACAGCGTGCGGAGTTCATTGACGTCCTCTTCCACAAATCGTTGGCTGCCTCGAAAACTCGCGGCGAATGCGTCGATCCAAGCCGGTATCGACTCGATCCATGCGCTGGTCGAGGCCCGAGGTGCGACCGCGTGAGACGCGCTGATGGAGTCCGCCAGGAGCTCCGGCAGCCCAGCGCTCAGGTGACCTCGTGCTGCAAGATGGTCGAGAGTCTGGCTGTCATCGAACCGGCGCATCTCGACAGCATATTCGATTGGGCTGCCGGGACCGTCGATATCGAGCGATCCATCCGGCGCCTTCGTAATTGCGGCCACGCGCAGGTAGATGTCGGGGGCAAACGGTCGATTGATCTCGATCTCTTTCGTGCACGCCGCCTTCCGCAATGCCAGCGTCGAATAATCGAGAAATGGAAGACGAACGGCGCGCTTGATCTTGAGGGCACGATCGCCGAACAGGAATACGGAAGCCGCATGCGTGTCGATGCGGCGCACGTTTGGACGACGCGTCGGGTCGCCCAGAAACGAGAAGACGAGGTCCTGATCGGATAACGTTGCCATGAGCTGCAGGTCCTGTGCTGCTCTAAACGTCAGGCACAAGAACGGCTGCGCCGAGAATGTCGCCTCGCTTCAGCCGGGCGAGGACGTGGTTTGCGTCCGATAGAGGATAAGGGGTTGTGTGGGTGTGAATTCGGACTTCCCTGGCAATACGCAGGAAGTCGAGCCCGTCCTGCCGGGTGAGATTGGCCACCGAGACGAGGTGGCGCTCTCCCCAGAGGAGGGAATATGGGAAGCTTGGAATGTCGCTCATGTGGATGCCTGCGCAGACGACCCGGCCGCCCTTTCGGACAGCTCGTAGAGCTGCGGGGACAAGTTCGCCGGCGGGGGCATAGATGATCGCGGCATCCAGAGCGACGTCAGGTCGCTGCTCCGATCCGCCGGCCCATGTTGCGCCAAGTTCGTGCGCGAGATCTTGCGCGGCGCGATCATGCTCCCGTGTGAACGCATAGATCTGGCGCCCTTGCCAACGGGCGACCTGGGCAACGATGTGGCCTGCCGCGCCAAATCCGTAAATGCCGAGCCGTTGAGCATCGCCGGCCATAACCAGGGATCGCCAGCCGATCAGCCCGGCACATAGCAACGGTGCCGTGGCGATATCATCTTCCAGGCCTTCAAGTGGAAATGCATAGCGGGCATCCGCGATTGCGAGAGTTGCATAGCCGCCGTTGCGTGTGTAGCCGGTAAAGGCCGGCTCATCACAAAGATTTTCCATCCCGTGCGTGCAGAACCCGCAGTGGCCGCATGTGTGCCCCAGCCACGGAATTCCGACGCGTTCGCCGGGCCGGTGCGTCGTCACGCCGGGACCGATCAGGTCCACATGACCGACGATCTCGTGCCCGGGGATGATCGGATACCGGATGTCGGAGAGCTCGCCGTCGCACAAATGCAGGTCGGTACGGCACACGCCGCATGCGCTGACGCGGACGCGGATCTCGCCAGGGCCGGGCTCGGGGTCCGCAAGAATTTCGGAGCTAAGGGATGCTCCAGGCTTGCGCAACACCATCGCGTGCATCGGAGAGCCTCCCAAACGACGTTATGAAGCGGCATTAAGACAGTCCGGTCAGCGGCCATTTGATGTCCATCAAGGACCGAGGCGGATATCGTATCCTACCAAAAGCGGAGGCGCCAAGCGAGGGCAGGGACGGAGCAATGTCAATCCGTCGTTATGCTGGGGTGATAAGTCGCGCTAGACCCGCGGCGAATTAGAACTAAGATCGCCGCGTAGAACTCACGGCCTTCGGCCGGCTGATGCAGGACGTTCAAATGTCGACCTATCGATTGCGGAACCTGCTCCTGCCACGATCGATCGCTCTGATCGGAGGGAGTCCTCGATCAAACTCGGTGGGAAAAGCCATTCTCGACAACATCGTGAAGGCGCGGTTCGAGGGCAAGCTCGGTCTGATCAATTCGCGGTATCCCGAGATCTCCAACATTGCCGCTGTGAGCAGTCTCGCCGATCTGCCGTTCGTGCCAGAACTGGTCGTGATCACGACGCCTCCGCAGTCCATTCCAGATCTGGTCGATCGCGCCGGCGCCTTGGGGACAGCAGGCGCGCTGATCATCACGTCCGGTCTTGGACATGGCCCGGGATCGCTTGCCGACCAAACCGAGAAGGCCGCGCAGAAATACGGCATGCGGCTCGTCGGCCCAAACTGCCTGGGCATCATGATGCCCACCATCAAGCTCAATGCGAGCTTCTCGGCGCATATGCCGTGCGCCGGCAGCTTGGCGCTCATCTCGCAGTCGGGCGCAATCGCTGCCGGCATGGTGGATTGGGCGGCCCAGCGCGGAGTCGGGTTCTCCGGGATTGTCTCGATCGGCGATCAGCTGGACGTCGATCTCGCCGATCTCCTGGATCATTTCGCGCTGGATGGCGGGACGCGTGCCATTCTGCTGTACATCGAGGCCGTCAAGGACGCCCGCAAGTTCATGTCTGCGGCTCGAGCGGCGGCAAGGGTCAAGCCGGTCGTGGTGGTGAAGTCGGGCCGCGGCGCTGTCGGAGCGAGAGCTGCGGCGACGCACACCGGCGCGTTGGCGGGAGCGGACGCGGTCTATGAAGCTGCCTTTCGCCGTGCCGGCGTTCTGCGGGTCTCCGATCTGCGCGAGCTGTTCGACTGCGCAGAGACTTTGGGACGGGTGGAGTCGCCGACGGGCAAGAGGCTTGCCATTCTCACCAATGGTGGTGGAATCGGAGTGCTCGCCGTGGACCGCCTGGTCGAACTCGGAGGTCTGGCGGCAACGCTTTCGCCAGCCGTGCGCGACAAGCTCGACGCCATCCTGCCGCCGACCTGGTCCGGATCCAACCCCGTCGACATCGTCGGCGATGCGGATGCGGCGCGCTATACCTCCTCGCTCGAAGCGCTGCTGGCGGATCAAGCCAACGATGCGATTCTGGTGATGAACGTTCAGACCGCGATTGCATCCGCGAGCGACATTGCCACCGCGGTTACCCAGTTAGTCAGTGCCTACCGGAAACAACATCGCCGGTGGGCGAAGCCGGTTCTGGCGGCCTGGATCGGTGCGGAGCAGCCGGTCGTGGAAACACTGAGTAGCGCGGGGATTCCAAACTACCCGACCGAGGACGATGCCGTCCGCGGCTTCATGCACCTGGTGCGCCATCGTGAGGTGGTCGAATCGCTCGCGGCGGTCCCGCCTGCGATGCCAAGCACCTTTGCGCCTGATGTCGAATCAGCTCGCAACATCGTCGCATCGGCGCTGGCGGACGGGCGAACCTGGCTCGATCCGGTCGAAATCAGCCGATTGCTGGAGGCCTACGACATCGCGATGGTGCCGACGTTCGCCGCCTCGACCATCGATGAAGCGGTCGGTTATTCAAATCAGCTGTTTGCCCAGGGCGCGACCGTCGTGCTCAAGATCCTCTCGCGCGACATCGTCCACAAGTCCGATGTGGGCGGCGTCGTCCTCAATCTGACCACGGCGGAGGCGGTTCGCAACGCGGCGAATGAGATCATCGCTCGTGCCAAGGTGCTTCGGCCGGAGGCGCGGATTTCCGGTGTCATCGTGCAGGCGATGATCGTGCGCGCCAAGGCGCGCGAGCTCATCATGGGTATCGCGGATGATCCGACGTTCGGGACTGTGGTCGTATTTGGTCGAGGCGGCACGGCTGTCGAGATCATCAACGACAGGGCGCTGGGGTTGCCTCCGCTTGATCTCCATTTGGCGCGCAATCTGATCGAGCGTACGCGTGTCTCACGGTTGCTGCGCGCGTACCGCGATGTTCCGGCGGTCAAGCCGGACGCGGTCGCGATGGTTCTGGTCAAGCTTGCGCAGCTCGCTGCTGACATTCCCGAGGTTCGCGAACTCGACATCAATCCCCTGCTCGCAGACGAGAGTGGAGTCATGGCCGTCGATGCGCGGGTCGCCGTTGGGAAGGTTCCGCCAAAATTCAAGGGATCAGGGCCGTCGAACTTTGCAGTCCGCCCGTATCCGACCCAATGGGAGCGTCATCTCCAGGTGAAGGATGGATGGCGCATCTTTGCGCGACCGATCCGGCCCGAGGACGAGCCGATCATCCATGAGTTTCTCAAGCATGTGACTGCCGAGGATCTGCGGCTGCGCTTTTTCGCGCCGATGAAGGAGTTTACGCACGAGTTCATCGCCCGATTGACGCAGCTCGACTATGCGCGTGCGATGGCGTTCGTGGCACTCGACGAGACCACGAACGAAATGGTCGGCGTCGTGAGGATCCACTCCGACTCGATCTATGAGAGCGGAGAATATGCAATCCTGCTGCGGTCGGACCTGAAAGGCCGAGGCCTTGGCTGGGCGTTGATGCAGCTGATCATCGAATATGCGAAGGCGGAAGGCCTCAAGATGATTTCCGGCGACGTGCTGCAGGAAAATATCGTCATGCTGGAAATGTGCAGAAGTCTCGGTTTCGAGGTCAAAACTGACCCGACGGAGCGCGATCTGTGCAACGTCAAGCTGCGACTATCGTGATCGGGGGCTCGTCAAGGTGACGGCGCGCCTTCCGTCGGCGAGTTCGCAGACGTGGTGTCGGGGGTGTCGTGCGAACGCAGATTCCTGATGATTATCGTTGCGAGCGGAATGATGAGAAGGGGAATGAGATTGTTCAGAGGATGGTTGATCACGCTCGAAACCCGGGATTGCAAGGATCGTGCTTCGATTTGTAGTGCGTCCATCGACGATGAATGGATTTCATTCGCCAGCTCGAGTTCGCGACCGGATGGGTTTCGGGCTGCGAAGGCAAGCAGGATAGCAGCGATTCCGAAGTTGCTGGCGCCGAGCGCTGCAGCCGCCACGACCGCAGACGTGACCTGCACCAATGCAAGATAGGCCGCCAGCTCGAACATCAGAAGGCCAAATACGGCAATCAGCGCCGCAAAAGCACGCAGTCCGAGCCCGACGAGCAGGTGCCGAAGCCTGATGTCGGCGATCACCCGGTCCGTACGCCAAAGCAGGCGCACATGCTTAATGACATTGTCAGTATCCACTTAAGTTCTCCTGAATAGGAGGCCAACGACGATACCAAGCGCAAATGCCGAGGCCGTCGCCATGATCGGATGTGCCCGGACCAGCTGCTTCGGATGAAAGTCGGCCTCGGTCAGAGCTGCGCCCAGAGCCTCGATCGTCGTATAGAGCGAGACGGCAGCCGGTTGAGCGTGGGAACTCGATTGCCCCGCCTCGCCGGCCATCCGCAGCAGCCGGCCTAGCTCCCGCGTCACACGGTCCAGCTCATGATTAAGTGTTGTCGAGTCGATGGCCATGTTTTGCCCTATGGTCGATTGAACTGTAGAACACAGCCCCGATGGAAGCTTGATTTCGCTCAACCGTTCGCGCCGAGCCGTTGACACAGATCAAGCGAGGCAGATTGGCGCGATTTAGGAACGGGTAGGCCTCGACATGCCATGTGACGGAGATATCCAATTGCGGACCCATCCAGGTCTGACCGCCGAAGCAACGGGAGAGCTGCTAGAACTCCGTCCTAGCGGGCCCTGGATTTCCCTCAACGTGGCAGAGCTCGAAAATTTAACGGGTTCAGTCGGCGCTGAGGTCGGCCACGCGAGGACAGTGAAGCTCGATCTCGGCGCCGTCAGCGAGATCGATACGGTCGGTGCCTGGTTGCTGGAAAAGCTGACCCGTCGGGCTGCCGCGGACGGCCGCCCGGTCGAGATGACCGGTGTCGCGGAGCATTACGCCGGACTCGTCGAAGAGGTTCGACAGGTCAATCGGCGAGCGATAACGCCGGCGCCAAAGCAGAACCCCGCTGTGGCCAAGCTCTCCGATCTCGGCCGCTCGACGTTTGGTGCCGCCCAGGACGTCGCCGTCTTTCTGGATATGATTGCCGCGCTGTCGTTTGCGCTGTTGCGGGCGCTGCGTCGGCCGGGATCGTTGCGTATCACATCGTTGGTATATCAGATGTACCGCATTGGGTGGCAAGCCATCCCGATCGTGGTGTTGATCACGTTCTTGATTGGAGCAATCATCGCCCAGCAGGGAATCTTTCATTTTCGACGCTTCGGCGCCGAGTCGTATGTCGTCGACATGGTGGGAATTCTGGTGCTGCGCGAGCTCGGCGTCCTGATCGTCGCGATCATGGTAGCGGGGCGATCTGGAAGCGCATATACGGCCGAAATTGGGTCAATGAAGATGCGCGAGGAGATCGATGCGCTCTCGACGATGGGGCTCGATCCGGTCGAGGTTCTGATTTTGCCTCGGATCGTCGCTTTGATCCTGACTTTGCCGATCTTGGCTTTTATCGGCTCGATGGCGGCACTGTATGGTGGAGGGCTGGTTGCTCAGCTCTATGGAGGCATGGGGCCGGCGATCTTCATCGCACGGCTGCACGAGGCGGTTTCAGTCACGCATTTCGAAGTGGGGATGTGGAAGGCGCCATTCATGGCGTTGGTGATCGGCGTCGTTGCGTGCAGCGAAGGACTTCGCGTCAAGGGCAGTGCCGAGTCGCTGGGCCAGCAGACGACGACGTCGGTCGTAAAGTCCATCTTTCTCGTCATCGTGCTCGATGGTCTGTTCGCCGTGTTCTTTGCGTCCATTGGAATGTAGCAATGGATGATATCGGGTTATCCAGCGCCATCCGTGTCACCGATCTGGTTGTCGGATTCGGTCGGCAGATTGTCCTCAACGGATTGTGCTTGGAAGTTCGCCGCGGTGAGATTCTAGGGCTGGTCGGGGCGTCCGGTGGTGGAAAATCCGTCCTGATGCGGACGATCATTGGTCTCATCCCGAGGCGAAGCGGGACGATCGAGGTCATGGGGACACCGGTCGGCGGCGCAGGAGAGCGTGCCACGCAGAATGCGGCGGCCCGCTGGGGCATTTTGTTTCAGCAGGGCGCGCTGTTCTCGTCACTGACAGTCAAGCAGAATGTCCAGTTTCCGCTGCGCGAGAATCGCCAGATGTCGCAGGAGCTGATGGACGAGATCGCGACCGCAAAGCTCGAGATGGTCGGCCTGCGGGCGGAGGATGGCGACAAATTTCCGGCCGAACTGTCTGGCGGCATGACGAAGCGCGCTGCGCTGGCGCGGGCCCTCGCGCTCGATCCAGCGATCGTGTTTCTCGACGAGCCGACGTCCGGCCTCGATCCGATCTCCGCCGGTGATTTCGACGTCCTGATCAAGACCCTTCAGCGGACGCTGGGACTGACCGTCTTCATGGTGACGCACGACCTGGCCAGCCTCAATACGGTCTGCGACCGGGTCGCTGCATTGGCCGACGGCAAGATTGTCGCAATTGGCCCGATGAGCGATCTGCTTCGATCAGAACATCCCTGGGTCAAGGCCTACTTCCATGGCAAGCGATCGCAGATGCTGCAACCAAAAGCGAGTTGAGAGATGGAAACGCGTGCGCCATTCGCGGTGATCGGCGGCTTTGTGATGGCGGCCATCGTCGCGGTCTTCGGCTTCGTCTACTGGCTCAACAATACCGGCGGACTCGGGCCGCGCGCGACCTATCACGTACAATTCGAGGGCTCTGTGCCCGGCCTCCTGGTTGGTGCTGCGGTTTTGTTCAACGGAATTCGGGTCGGCGAGGTGACTGACCTCGGTTTGGCGCCCGAGAATCCGCGCCGGGTCAATGCAACGATCTCCGTCGCGTCGGCGACCCCCGTGCGTTCAGACACCAAGGTTGGCCTGGAATTCCAGGGGTTGACGGGTGTGCCAGTGATCGCGCTCGAGGGCGGCGCATCGACCGTCGGGTCGGGCCCGGTATCGACCTTGATGGCAGAGCCGGGCGCGGGACAGAGCATGACGCAGGCGGCTCGCGATGCCTTGCGGCGCGTTGACGCGGTGCTTGCGGAAAACGCCGGACCGCTGAAGGATACGATTGCCAATCTCAAGACGTTCTCGGACGGTCTGGCTCGGAATACCGGAAAGCTCGATGGGATCGTCGCGGGGCTGGAGAAGTTGACGGGCGGCGGTGCGCCGGTACAGAAGGTCACCTATGATCTGACGGCACCACGAAATCCCGGGCCGGTAAACAAGACCATCAAGGGCCAGCTCGCCATTCCCGAGCCGACGGCCGTCGCGATGCTGCAGACCCAGCGCATGCTGTTTTCGCCGGCAAAGGAATATCCGGGGTTTGGCGATTTCTTGTGGGCAGACAGCATTCCGAAACTGCTTCAGTCCCGGCTGATCGATACGTTCGAAAACTACGACGTTGCTCATGCTCCGCTGCGAACTTCGGATATCGGCCAGCCGGAATTTCAGTTGCTGATCGACGTCCGGCGCTTCCGGATCGCCACAGATGGCGGAGCTCGGGTGGAAATCGGATTGTCGGCCCGTCTGGTCGACAAGGCCGGAAAGGTCATCGCGTCGCGGCTGTTTGACGACAGCCAGCAGCTTGTTCAAGTCGATCCAACTGATTCCGTCGCAGCCTTCGATCAAGCCTTCGGCCGGGTTGCGACGTCGATTTTGACATGGACCTTACAAGCACTCTAGCTCGATGCGCCCATCGACTGAACGAGCCTATTCCAGGCTCTTCAGATAGGACAGCAGGTCGTGGATCTGCGCCGGCGCAAGTTCGAATTGCGGCATCGCTGGGTGACCAGTGACAATTCCCTCGGCGAGCGCCTCGCCCAGTGTTTCGATCGGATAATGCAAGTGCAGGGTTCGAAAGGGAGGGGCCGGCTTGAAAGGACTTTCTCCGGCCCGGCCGATCGCGTGACAGCGCGCACAATTCGCCTTGGCGTAGGCACGCCCGCGCTGTTCCGGCGTCGATGCAGCATAGGACGGCAGGGTCATCGATACCGTCACAAGAAGGCAGAAAACAAATCGCTGCATGCATTAGGTCCATCGGCGCGGGACATTTTACCGTCACGATAGGGCCACGATTGCTCGCTCGTTTGATTTGAATCAACCGGAACTTCGAGCATCCGTTAGAATGCAACCATCCTCCTTGCGCTTGGCCCAGCGGAGCCCTGTATGAAGACGCCTCTTGTCGCAGTCGATTTCCACGGCCAGGCCTGCGCCGATTGTGCAGTGCGGGGATTCAGTGTCTGTGCATCGCTAGACCAGTTCGAGATGCGCGAATTCGAGCAGCTGAGCCGCCGGGCGCATTTTGCGACCTGCGAGACGGTTTTCGCGCAAGAAGATACATCTTCATGTTTCTACAATCTGCTCGACGGGGTGATGCGGCTTTACAAGCTGCTGCCCGACGGTCGAAGGCAGATCGTCGGTTTCGTCCTGCCTGGTGATTTCGTCGGCATGACCACCGAAGAACGACACGGGTTTTCCGCTGATGCAATCGGCCCCGTAACCGTCTGCCAGTTCGCGAAGGTGCCGTTTACCCGTTTCGCCGAAGACAAGCCTAATCTCTTGCGCCGGATGAACGAACTGGCTGTCCAGGAGCTCAATCAGGCGCGAGACCACATGGTTCTGCTGGGTCGCCGGTCGGCCGAGGAAAAGGTCGCGACCTTCCTCATCGGTTGGAGGGACCGGTTGCTCGAACTTCGGGGGCCTTCCAGCATCGTGCCCCTGCCGATGAGCCGGCAGGACATCGCCGATTATCTCGGCCTCACCATCGAGACGGTCAGCCGAACGTTCACGAAGCTCGAGCGGGAAGGAATCATCGCCATACTTCAGGGAGGCGTCTCACTGCGGGATTCGGCGCGCGCTGAAGCACTGGCTGCCGCCTGACGCTCACGCAAGTCGAGGCTCGGACTAGCATTTGATCTGGGTCAAAGACTGCCGCACAGCCGTTGGGGAACAATGTCTCAAACTCTAATGGGGAGAGAGACATGCCGTTTGATGCCATGGTGGTCAGCTTTGCGGTGGTGGGGGTTTTCGTTGTGTTTGCCGGCGTTCTGCTTTGGGCGGACTCGCAGACGAAGCATCGCGTCTGAGCCCGAGGGCGGCGAAGCCGAAAGGCCTCTGCGACGAGCATTCTGCGACTAGCATCGGGCCCACCGACCCTCGGAAGGGGGAGTGTTGATTCTCGGCGACGACGGGCCTTGAAATAAACGGCTGTTCTGGACCGGCGGAAACGCCCGGAGGGCTTTCGCCTTCCGGCGGTAAAATTCGTTCCCTCGGGTGCATTTCAGCGGACGGCTGACGCCGTACGAACACCAGCTAAACCATTGTTGCGTGTGCAGCTTTGGATTTGATGTTTGCATCACTGACCCGCCGGGCAAGCGATGCAAGCCTCAAATCCGCTGCATGAGCGTTTTTCTTATCCTATTGGTCTTCGCGGTATTTTCCTGGACAATCTGCCGATCTGCCGTATTCCGAAGCGGAGCGGAAATCGAGGGATCGGCGGTCGCGAGGCCGAGGGAACGTCTTTGCCGGAGCCTGTAGGCGTGGCCGTGGTCCCTTGACATCCGTGGGGCCGGGTCATCGGCTTTCGACATCTCCCTTGGCCGGCGGGATATGACGCCTGGGAGATGCAGCGTGACTGAGGAGAAGAAGGCGAGTGGCCGGTCGTCTACCAGCGGCAAGCTGTCGGTGCTCCGGCAGCATCCCATTTTTTGCGAACTCGAATCCGATGCACTTGATCAGCTCTGCCGCTACGCCAAGCCCACTTCGCTGAAGCGTGGGGCAACCATTTTCTCAAAGGGCGATCCCGGCTCGTGCCTGTACGCCGTCATCAACGGGACCGTCAAAATCAGCGTTTCGTCGCCCGACGGTCGCAACGCGATCCTGAACCTGATCAGTGCGGGCGAAATCTTCGGCGAAGTCGCCGTGCTCGACGGCAGAGAACGAACTGCTGATGCGACGGCGAACACGAACTGCGAGATTCTGGTCATCGATCGCCGCGAGTTCCTGCCTTTCGTAAAGAGCCAGCCCGTGCTCGCAATGAAGTTCATCGAGCTGCTTTGCGATCGGCTGCGCTGGACCAGCGATCAGGTCGAGCAGGTCATCCTGCAGGATCTTCCCCGGCGGCTCGCCAGCGCTCTGCTTGGCCTGACCGAGAAGCGCAAGCTCGACCCGGCAAGCCGCACCATTGCCATCACCCAGCAGGAGATCAGCGAGATGGTGGGCATGACGCGGGAGAGCATCAACAAGCAGTTGCGTGCCTGGGCCGCGCGTGACTGGGTTCGCCTCGAGCATGGCGCAATCGTGCTCCTGAATCCGGAGCCGCTACGCGGACTGACCGAGGCCAGCCACGACGACGACGAGTAAGCATTCACGCCGCGCTCGGCTATCCGATCTTCGCCGTTCGTGTCGACGTCGCAGACGATGGCCTCGACGACGATCAGATGCATCCGCTTTCGTCGCGATCGGTCGACAGCGCGTGCGCTGCCGGGACGAAACGGATTGCCCTCGCTCGGGCCGCGATGCGTCGTGCCGAGGGCGTCAGTGCAAGATCTGGCGCGGCAGCCAGAGCGAAATTTCCGGGATGTAGGTCACGGCCATCAGCACGGCAAACATGACCGCATAGAAGGGCCAGATCTTGCGCATGACCTGCTCGATCGAGACCTTGCCGACGGCGCAGCCGACGAACAGAATTGCGCCGACGGGAGGATGACACAGACCGATGCCGAGATTGAGCAGCATGATCATGCCGAAATGAACCGGATCGACGCCGAAATTCTGCATGACGGGAAGCAGGATGGGCGTGGCGATCAGGATCGAAGGTGCCATGTCAACCAGTGTTCCGAGCAGCAGCAGCAGCACGTTGATCAGGAACAGAATGACGTATTTGTTGCTCGAGATCGACAGGAAGAATTGCGTCATCTTCGCCGGCATCTGCGTGAGCGCCATGATGTAGCCGACTGCGGAGGCGCAGGCGATCAGGGTCATGACCATCGCGACCGTGCGCAGCGTCCGGTGCAGCAGCAACGGAAGGTCGCGCCATCGATAGTCGCGATAGATGAACATCGTCACGAAGAAGGCCCAAATGCAGGCGACCGCGCCGGCTTCGATAGCTGTGAAAATGCCTCCGAGAATGCCGCCGAGGATGATCACGAGTGTGATGAGGCCCCACGCAGCATCGATCGTGATCTTCACCGCATCCTTGGCGGGCACGATCTGGCCGTGGGGGTGGCCTTCGCGGTAGGCGATCACAATACAGAGCAGGATCAGGGAAAAGCCGAGCAGCAGGCCCGGAAATACGCCCGCCATGAACAGTGCGCTGATCGAAATCGTGCCGCCGGTTGCGAGAGAATAGAGAACGGCATTGTGACTTGGTGGAACGAGCAGCGCCTGGACCGATGAGCTGATGGTGAGATTAGTGGCGAACACGCGCGGATAGCCGTTTCGCTCCATCTGCGGGATCATCACCGAGCCGATTGCGGATGTGTCGGCGACCGCCGAACCGGAGATGCCGCTTAAAAAGGTGGTTGCCAGCACGTTCACGATCGAGAGGCCGCCGCGCAGGCGGGTCAGGCCAACCAGCACGTCGGCGAAGGCGACGAGCCGCTTGGCCATGCCACCCTCCGCCATGATGGCCCCGGCAAGCACGAAGAAGGGAATCGTCAGCATGGCGACTTTGCTGACTCCATCCGAGATCTTCAGCATGACGGCTTCCAGCGGTATGCCGACCGAGAGCGCACCGGCGATTGCGGCGAGTGCCAGGGAATAGGCGATGGGCATCCCGATCAGGAAGCACACCAGCATTGTCGCGAGCAGGATAAAGATGTCCATCGGTCTGACTCGGCTGGCTGACTTACTCGAACGAATCGGTGTCGTGGTGGGGGATGGGATCGGGCGGCGCACCGATGAAGAGCCGTTCGATGATGAACAGCAGCAGGCAAAGGCCGCCGACCGGAATCGGCAGATAGGTGACGCCGACCGAAAGGAATGGGAAATCCCCGATCGTGTTGTTCCAGGTGACCTCGACCAGCCTTGCGCCCCAGACGATCATGAAGATCGCGATGAGGGCCATCAGCAATTGCACGAGGACATCGAGAGCCTTCCTCACGGAGGGGGGCGTCTGGTTGGCAAAATAGGCCAGGCTCATGTGTAGATTGAGCCTGTAGCCGGCGGCCGCGCCGATGAACGTGAGAAGAATGGTCAGTAGAACGGCCATCGGTTCGGGCCAGGAGGCGGCGCTGTTCAGAACGTAGCGGGTGAAGACCGCATAGGGGATGACGGCTGAGATCAGCACCAGCGCTGTCACGCCGACGATGACGCAGGCCAGATAAAGCCCGTCCATCGCCCGGCGATAGAGTCCGGCCATGGTAAACCTCCTGATTGCCCGAACCGGGTGCGCGGTCGTTACGCGATCTCTTGAATGCGCTTGATCATCTCTTGGTACTTCGGCCCGTATTTGTCCCAGACCGGCTTCACCGCCCTCTGGAACGGCGTCTTGTCGGCAATCTCTATGATCTCACAACCGGCGGCTTTGGCCTTCTCCATCGCCTCCCGCTCATAGGCTTTCCAGAGCTCGCGCTCCTCCATCTGCGCTTCGCGCGCGAACTTCTTGACGAGGGTCTGATCGTCGGTCGAGAGGTTCGCCCATGATCGCTTTGAAAAGACGAGCACTTCCGGAATCACGAGATGCTGTGTCAGCGAGTAGTACTTTGCGGCCGTATAGTGATTGCTGAAGACGTAGCTGGGTGGATTGTTTTCGGCTCCGTCGATCACGCCGGTCTGCAGAGCGCTGAAGACCTGATCGTAGCCCATCGCAACGCCGTTTCCGCCGAGCGCGTTCATCATGTCGATGAAGATTGGATTGCCGATGACGCGGATCTTCAGGCCCTTGACGTCATCGATCGTCCTGATCGGCTTCTTGGTGTTGTAGATGCTCCTCGCGCCGGAGTTCATCCAGCAGAGGGCGACGAGATTCGCGCTCGGATTGGCACTGACACGGTCGAGCAGATCCTGGCCGATCGGGCCGTCCATCATCTTTTCGGAATGTTCGATGCTCTTGAACAGGAACGGCATGTTGACGACGTTCACGTCGTCGACGATCGGGCCGAGCGCACCGGCGCTAACGCGCAGCATCTGGATCGCCCCGATCTGGGTCTGTTCGATGGTCTCCTTCTCACCGCCGAGCTGCGCGGAAGGATACATCTGGATCGTCAGCCGGCCATTGGTCGCCGCTGCGAGCTTCTTGCCGAGGTTTTCCGTCGCCGCGACCGTCGGGTAGCCGGGCGGCTGCACGTCGGACGCCTTGAACACCGCCTTCGATTGCGCGAGCGCGGCTGAGAGAGGCGGCAGCGTTGTCGCTCCGGCAAGGCCTGCAGTCAATTTGATGAAATCGCGTCTCTTCATGGCGTCCCTCCCACGGACTTTTGCCTGATCGTCGAACCGCAGTCGGATGCCGCGGTCACATTTGCTGGGTTGGTTGGTCGAAATATTCTGGATTGAGGGTCTGAATTTCAGAGATGTCGTCGAGTAATCGTTCCAGATGACTTGCCATGGCGGCGCGAGCGCGATCCGGATCGTGCCGTTCGATTGCCGCCAGGATCGGCTCATGTTCGGCGATGACTTCCGCCATCCGCCCGATCTGAGGCAGGGTGAGGCGTCGATAGCGATCGACGTGAACCTTCACTTGCAGGATCAGCTTCCATATTCCAGGATAGCCGGCAACCTCGGCGATACCCGCATGAAACCTCTCGTCCGCCTGGTGAAAGGCTTCGCGATCCTTCGCAGCGCACGCTTCGCGCTGGCGTTCGAGCGTTGCGTGCAGATTCAGGAGTTGGCTGGACGTCGCGTGCTCGGCTGCCATCCGCGCGGTGGTCTCCTCAAGAGATCTGCGGATGATGATCGTCTCGGGGAGCGTCGCGACTGGAATACGCGAGACGAAGATGCCGGACTGAGGGAAGATCTCGACCAGCCCTTCATCCGAAAGCTTCAGGATAGCTTCGCGGACTGGCGTCCGGCTGACGCCGTAGGCTGTTGCGATCTGCGCCTCCGAGATCGGCTCGCCCGGCCGGCGTACCAGAGAGACCAGCTCGGCCCTGAGATCCGTGTAGATGCGCGAGGCTGCTGTCGCGCCGCGTGGCCGACCATTGCGGCGCATGCGAGCGACCACAGGACGTGGCGCTGGCGCCAATTTCCTTGGAGCACGGCTGGGCATCTGCGTTTCCTCAACTAATATATTAATATACGAATCTGCTTTGGCAACAGAAAATCCCGATTGCCCGACGCATCATCATGTTGCGCTGCGAAGCGTCAGAATCGGTCAAACCTGAGGGGCGGGCAGCTCGGACGCGAGGGATGGGAAGCACGAAGGACAGAGTGCGATGTGCGGCCTGGACCTCACCTCATCCGCGCCGCTGCTTTCGGATCTCACTCTGTAGCCGCGCTGGTTAGGGGTGATAGGCCTTCGGCGGTTCGAAGAATGGACCAGGCGGAGTTGGCGCTGCCGGGTTAATCCCTGACCAACCGGGCGGTCTTCACCCAGGCGGTTCCTTTTGGCGTGGACTGAATGCGCACGAATCTTGTTCATGCGAATGCCTCGCGAATGCTCTCGGCTGTCGTGGTCTTTGGTGCTACCAATCGAGTCATGAACCAGCAGCCGCGTGTCAAAATCCGTCACTCCACCTGTCCTCACGATTGCCCGTCAGCCTGCGCGCTCGATGTCGAGGTCCTCGACGACACGACGATTGGCCGCGTGCGCGGCTCGAAGCGGCAGACCTATACGGCTGGTGTGGTCTGCGCCAAGGTCGCGCGCTATGCTGAGCGGATTCATCATCCCGAACGTCTGATGCATCCGATGCGTCGGGTTGGCATCAAAGGCTCGGGGCAGTTCGCGCGGATCTCCTGGGACGAGGCGCTCGATGAAATCGCCGCGCGCTTTCTGCAAGCAGAGCGCGACTTTGGCGCTCAGTCGGTCTGGCCCTATTACTACGCCGGCACGATGGGCCTCGTGATGCGAGACGGCCTCAACCGTCTCACCCATGTGAAGAAGTATTCGCGGTTCTACTCGACGATCTGCGCAAACGTGGGACGGGTCGGTTTCGCGATCGGCACCGGCAAGATCGCCGGCGTTGATCCTCGCGAGATGGCGCTCTCTGATCTGATTGTGATCTGGGGCACGAACCCGGTAAATACGCAGGTCAATGTCATGACCCATGCCGCGCGCGCCCGCAAGGAGCGCGGCGCCAAGATCGCTGCGGTCGACGTCTACGACAATGAGACGATGAAGCAGGCGGACATCAAGATCATCCTGCGTCCCGGTACCGACGGGGCATTCGCCTGCAGTGTGATGCACGTCCTGTTTCGCGATGGCTATGCCGATCGCGATTACATGGCGAAGTACACCGACAGTCCCGGCGCGCTCGAGGCTCATCTTGAGACACGAACGCCGGAGTGGGCCTCGCAGATATCCGGGGTTCCTGTCGCCGAGATCGAGGCCTTTGCGAAACTGGTCGGAGAGACCAAGCGAACCTTCTTCCGTCTCGGCTATGGCTTCACGCGCAGCCGGAATGGCGCGACGCAGATGCACGCGGCGTCCTGCATTCCGGCGGTGACCGGCGCCTGGCAGTACGAAGGAGGCGGAGCCTTCTTCAATAACGCTGCGCTTTGGCACTTCGACGAATCGATCATCGAAGGCCATGACGCGATCGATCACTCCACCCGCTTTCTCGATCAATCCCAGATCGGACGCATTCTGACCGGAGATCGCGAGGCGCTGTGCGCCGGTCCGCCGGTCAAGGCCATGCTGATCCAGAACACCAATCCGATGACCGTGGCGCCGGAGCAGGATCTCGTCCGCCAGGGCTTTGCGCGCGAGGATCTGTTCGTTGCGGTCCATGAGCAGTTCATGACCGAGACTGCGAAGATGGCAGATATCGTGCTGCCCGCCACGATGTTCATGGAGCACGACGACCTCTATTACGGTGGTGGTCATCAGCATATTTCCGTCGGTCCGAAGCTGATCGATCCGCCCGGCGAGTGCCGCTCCAATCACGAGGTGCTGCAAGGCTTGGCGCGCCGGCTTCGGGCCGTGCACCCGGGCTTCGAGATGACGCCGCGTGAGCTGATCGATGCCACGCTGAAGAAGAGCGGCCACGGCGACATCGCGGCGCTCGAGGCCGATGTCTGGCGCGACCTGCAGCCGGATTTCCGCACCTCGCATTATCTCGACGGCTTCGCGCACAAGGACGGCAAATTCCACTTCAAGGCCGACTGGGCTCATCCGCCGTTCGGGCGGGTGATGGGCAATCCCGAGCGCATGCCGTCGCTGCCGGACCATTGGGCGGTGACCGAAGAGGTTGACCAGCAGCATCCGTTCCGGCTTGCAACCAGCCCTGCGCGCTCTTTCCTCAACACCTCCTTCAACGAGACGCCATCGTCGCAGGCGCGGGAAGGCGCGCCCTCGGTGATGATCCATCCGCTCGATGCGGCCTCGCTGGGCATTGCGGACGGTGAGGCTGTCATGCTCGGGAATGAGCGCGGCCAGACCTCGCTGACAGCCCGGCTGTTCGACGGAGTCCGGCGTGGCGTGCTGATCGCCGAATCGATCCATCCCAATGCTGCCCATATCGGCGGCCGCGGCATAAATTCCCTCACGGCCGCGGATACCGTCGCACCGATCGGTGGCGCTGCCTTTCACGACAACAAGGTCTGGCTGCGCAAAGCGGCGGGTTGACCTCGGTCGGTAGGGGTTCTTCCAAAAATAGAACGTAAATACAACGGGTTGCTGGACGTCGGCGCGTGCCGCCGACGGCTGGTAAGGCCTTGTTTACGCGATCGCCCCCTAGCTCTGAATTCTCTTGAGCGACGCTCATTTTTGGGCTATGTATTTTGAGCGTTGCTCAAAATGAGGATTGATCCATGCAGGCTCTCAGTTTCCGCGGTCCGCAACTTTTCGCTGCCGATGCCCATGCGTTGCTGAACGGTTTGGCGCTTGCAGCGTCTCACCTTGTGACGGCGCGCGTTGAGCGCATCGCCAACGCCTGTGACGTTGCCGGTCTCCTGGCGGCTCGACGAACACGGCGGCTTGCCGGAGAGAAGCTCTTTCGCGCCGCTCATCGCGAAGGGCGCCGGCTCCGCCGCGGCGGGCTGTTGGGCTGCTTTCACTACTTGAGCGATCTGACCTGATGACAGCTCAAATCTCCTAGTCGTGTGCAACAAAGCGGTCACCATGTCCTCACATCCCATGCCTTCTGTGCAGCGGCCCTCGCTCTCGATAAGCCTTTTGCATATGACCTTTGCGGTACTCTTCGTGCTCGTCGGCCGCGGCATCGTTGCGTTGCTGCTCGACTGGCCGCTGCGGGGTGGACTTGCAGCGGGGCACATTGCGCTGGTGTGGTCGTCCTTCACGCCGGCCGACACGATGACGCTACTCTCGCGAAGTTCTTCGCGGGGGGCGAACGACAGATCGATGAGTCGTCGCGCATAAGAGGGGTCTCGCGCGGCACAGGTTCCCATTTCAGCACCAAGCTTCAAGATCCTTGCGGCCAAACAGCCGCAGCACATCAGGAAACGACCATGATCAAGCAGTTGATGTCGTCGCGCCGCTTTGCCCCGCTGTTCTGGGCGCAGTTCTGCTCCGCGCTGAACGACAACGTCCTGAAGAATGCGCTCGTCATCATGCTGCTCTACGGCGCCGTCGCGGCGCATGGCGATGCGCTGGTGACCGTAGCTGGTGCCGTCTTCATTTTCCCGTTCTTCATCCTGTCCGGGCTGGGCGGTGAGCTTGCCGACAAATACGTCAAGGGCATCATCGCACGCCGGCTGAAATTCGCCGAGATCTTTGCGGCCGGCTTTGCGGCGCTTGGCTTCTTCATGCATTCGGTCCCGCTGCTGTTCGTTGCTCTCGGAATGTTCGGGATCATCGCAGCGCTGTTCGGCCCGGTGAAATACGCGATGCTGCCCGATCAGCTGACGGTCGGCGAACTCGCCACCGGCAACGCGCTGGTCGAGGGCGCAACGTTCATGGCGATCCTGATCGGCACCATTGCCGGCGGTCAGCTCGTGTCGGGATCGTCGCATATGGGCTGGGTCGCGCTGGCGGTGGTTGGCCTCGCTTTGATGTCGTGGGCCTCGGCCGCGCGCATTCCGCACACGACGCCGTCCGCGCCGGAGCTGCGCCTCACTGCCAACCCCTGGTCATCCACTTCTCATTTGTTGAAGTCGCTCTATGCCGCGCACCGGCTGTGGGACGGCATGCTGATCGTGTCGTGGTTCTGGCTGGCAGGCGCCGTCGTGCTGTCGCTGCTGCCAGCACTGGTCAAGGGTGTCGTCGGCGGCACTGAGGGGGTTGTCACGCTGTGCCTCGCGATCTTCGCCATCGGAATCGCTGTCGGCTCGCTGTTTGCGGCGCATCTGAGCCACGTGCGGCCGAACCTCGCCCTGGTGCCGATCGGCGCGATCGTGATGGGCGTGCTCGGCCTCGATCTCGCCTGGGCGATCGGTACGACCGAGACCGCCAAGGACATCACGCCGCTGGCCTTCATCGGGTCGTGGAGCGGCATTCGCATGCTGATCGACTTCGCGCTGTTCGCCTTCGGTGGCGGCCTGTTCGTGGTGCCGTCCTTTGCCGCCGTTCAGGCCTGGTCGGAGCCGTCCGAGCGGGCCCGAATCATCGCCGCCGGCAACGTGCTGCAGGCCGCCTTCATGGTGGTCGGATCGCTGTGTGTCGCCGGCCTGCAGGCGGCCGGCGTCTCGATCGCCTGGATTTTCTTCGGCCTGGCGCTGGCGAGCTTCGGCTCGGTCTGGTTCGTGCTCAGGAAATGGGGCCGGGAAGGCGTGCGCGACTTCGGTGCGCTGCTGTTCCGGGCCTTGTTCCGCACCGAGGTGCGCGGCCTGGAAAACCTGCCGCCCGCCGGCACCCGCATGCTGATCGCGCCCAACCATGTCAGCCTGATCGACGGTCCGCTGCTGCATGCGATCCTGCCGATCGATGCGACCTTCGCGGTCGATACCGGCATCTCGCAGGCGTGGTGGGCGAAAGTCTTCCTCAAGATGGTCAGCCACATCACGATCGACCCTACCAAGCCGCTCGGCGCGCGCGACCTGATCAAGCTAGTCGCCAGCCAGGAGCCGGTGGTGATCTTCCCCGAGGGCCGTATCACGGTGTCGGGATCGCTGATGAAGGTCTATGACGGCACTGCGATGATCGCCGACAAGGCCGATGCCGTGGTCGTGCCCGTGCGCATCGAGGGCGCGCAGCGCTCGCATCTCAGCTATCTCAAGAACGGCCAGATCAAGCGTTCCTGGTTTCCCAAGGTGACCGTGACGATCCTTCCGCCTGTGAAGCTCGACGTCGATGCAGCGCTGAAGGGCAAGACCCGTCGCAACGCGGCAGGGGCTGCGTTGCAGGACGTTATGATCGATGCGATGGTCAAGAACGCCATGCTGGACCGCACGCTGTTCGAAGCGCTGGCGCATGCCCATCGTGACCACGACACCGGCAAGGTGATGATCGAGGATCCGCTCGGCACCAAGCTGACCTATCGCAAGCTGCTGCTCGGCTCCCAGGTGCTGTCGCGCAAACTCGAGCAGGGCACGATGGTCGGCGAGAACATCGGCGTGATGCTGCCGAACTCGGCCGGCGTCGCCGTCGTCTTCATGGCGCTGCAGTCGATCGGCCGGGTACCGGCGATGCTGAACTTCTCCGCGGGGCCGGTGAACGTGCTGGCCGCCATGAAGGCGGCGCAGGTCACGACCGTTCTGACCTCGCGCGCTTTCATCGAGAAGGGCAAGCTCGACAAGCTGATCGCCGCGATCGACGGGCAGGCGCGCTTGGTCTATCTCGAGGACGTCAAGGCATCGATCGGCTTCGCCGACAAGCTCAAGGGCGTGGCCGATGGCATCAAGCCGCGTGTGGCTCGCAACGCCGACCACCCGGCCGTGATCCTGTTCACCTCGGGCTCGGAGGGCACGCCCAAGGGCGTGGTCTTGTCCCACCGTAACATCCTGGCCAATGCCGCGCAGGCGCTCGCTCGTGTGGACGCCAACGCTAACGATCTTGTGTTCAACGTTCTGCCGGTGTTCCACTCCTTCGGCCTCACCGGCGGCATGATGATGCCCATGTTGGCGGGCATCCCCATCTACATGTACCCGTCGCCGCTGCATTACCGGATCGTCCCCGAACTGATCTACCAGACTGGCGCTACGATCCTGTTCGGCACTGACACCTTCCTGACGGGCTACGCGCGCTCGGCCCATGCCTATGATTTCCGTACACTGCGGCTGGTCATCGCCGGCGCCGAGCCGGTGAAGGACCGGACACGGCAGATCTACATGGAGCGTTATGGCATCCGTGTTCTCGAAGGTTACGGCGTGACCGAGACCGCGCCGGTGCTGGCGATGAACACGCCGATGGCCAACCGCGTCGGCACCGTCGGCCGCCTGTCGCCGCTGATGGAGTACCGGCTCGACAAGGTGCCGGGCATCGAGGAGGGCGGCCGGCTCTCGGTCCGTGGCCCGAATGTCATGCTCGGTTATCTCCGCGCCGAAAACCCCGGCGTGCTGGAAGCGCTGCCTGAAGGCTGGCACGACACCGGCGATATCGTCACCATCGACGGGCAGGGCTTCATCACGATCAAGGGCCGCGCCAAGCGCTTTGCCAAGATCGCCGGCGAGATGGTCTCGCTCTCGGTGGTCGAGCAGATCGCCGCTGCGCTGTGGCCGCAGGCCGGCTCCGTCGCGGTGTCGATCCCCGACCAGCGCAAGGGCGAGCGCATCGTGCTGATCACGACGCAGAAGGACGCCGAGCGCTCTGCGATGCAGCGCCAGGCCAAGGCGCAGGGGGCGCCCGAACTCGCGGTGCCGGCCGTGGTGATGGTGGTCGACAAGATCCCGTTGCTCGGCTCCGGCAAGACCGATTATGTCGGTGCCAAGGCCCTTGCCGAAGAGTCGGCCACGCCGTCGTCGGAGTCGGCGGAGCGGGAGGTGGCTTGATGGCATCGCTGCGCCGGCGCCATCAGCAGAACAGTCCCCGCCACGCGGGGGTTGTCCTGCTGCATGGGATTGCGGGCCGGTCATTGATGCTGCGCCCGTTCGAAAAGTCGCTGCAGCGCGCCGGGTTTGCGACGCTCAACATCGACTATGAGAGCCGCAAGAAGCCGCTGGAGCTGCTCGCTGAGGACATTCGTGCCGCAGTGTCCGACTTTGCTGCGCGGCTGGACGGGCCGGTCCACTTCGTGACCCATTCGATGGGCGGGCTGTTGGCGCAGGTCTACATTGCCAGGCATCGTCCGGCGCGGCTCGGCCGCGTCGTCATGCTGGGGACGCCCAACGGCGGCAGCGAGCTTGCCGACCGGCTGCAGAATGTCGGGCTCTATCGCGCCTATTTCGGCCCCGCCGGCCTGCAACTGGTGACAACCAAGGACGTCACCCTCGCATCGCTTCCTGCGGCCGATTACGAGATCGGCGTCATCGCTGGCAACCGTTTCCTCGATCCGATCTGCGCGCTGTTCCTGCTGCCCTGGCCGAACGACGGCCGCGTGTCGGTCGAGAGCTGCAAGCTCGCGGAGATGGCCGACTATACGACCGTCAAGGCCTCGCATATGGGCCTCCTGATGCATCCGACGTCGTTCCGGCAGACGATCGCGTTCCTGCGCAATGGCCAGTTCGACCCCGCTCGTCCGCCGCTGCACAGCGTCTTCTCCGACATCGGCCGCCGCGCGGCCAGCTGACGCAAGTTTTCCTTGCCCGCCGCGGCTATCCCGCGACAATCTCGCATCCGACATCAAGAGACAGGCAAGGCGATGACCGACGACAGCGTGATTCTCGACAAGCGCGGGCAAGCCCTCTGGATCACCATCAACCGTCCTGAGAAGCGCAACGCGCTGAACGGCGATGTCATCGCCGGAATCGCGCGCGGCTACCGCCAGGCGCATGACGATGCGGAGGTGCGCGTGATCGTGCTGACGGGAGCGGGCGACAAGGCGTTCTGCGCGGGTGCCGACCTGCAGAACTCCGGCGCAGCCTTCGCGATGGATTTCTCGCGGCCCAATGTCGACTATGCCGATCTACTGAGGCTGTCGCAGAATGCGACCAAGCCCGCGATCGCGCGTGTCGGTGGCGTCTGCATGGCCGGCGGCATGGGTCTTCTGTGCATGACAGACATGGCGGTTGCGGCCGACCACGTGATCTTCGGCCTGCCGGAGGTCAAGGTCGGCGTGTTCCCGATGCAGGTGCTGAGCCTGCTGCAGAGTATCGCGCCGCCGCGGCTCGTCAGTGAATGGGCGTTGACCGGTGAGCCTTTCGACGCCAAGATCGCCCAGGCTGCAGGCCTGCTCAACTACGTCGTACCGGCCGCCGAGCTCGACGCCAAGATCGACTGGCTGATCGGTCGGATCGTCGACAAGTCGCCGACCGCGATCCGGCGCGGCAAATATGCCATGCGCGCGATCGCGTCGATGTCGTTCGACGAGGCCATCGCCTATCTCGAGAGCCAGATCGCGCTGCTGGCGATGACCGAGGATGCCAAGGAAGGCCTGAAGGCCTTCGCCGAGAAGCGCAAGCCGGTCTGGCCGGGGAAGTAGCGCGTTCGTCTTGCGATCGAACGATCGGTGCGAACGCGCAGGCCCGCTGACAGGTGCCGCAGGGCGATCCAATTTTTTCAGCCGACGATTACGAGGCGATCCGCATGGGTTGTCGTCTTCCATACATCAGGCTGCGCCACAGCCATTCGACCGGACCGAAGCGAAAGTACGCCAGCCACCAGCGGCTCGCGATCGCCTGCAGGGCATAGACGACCATGCCGATCGCAAGTGCCGGCGCGACGCTGAGCCTGCCGAACAGGCCGAAACCATAGCCGTAGAACACGAGGCTGAAGATCGCGGATTGCATGAGGTAGTTGGTAAAGGCCATGCGGCCGACCGGAGCAGCCCAGCCCAGCAGACGAAGACCGAGTGCCGTGTTCGCGACCGCCAGGATCAGCGCACCATAGGCGAGTGCCAAGGTGACCGTCACAAGCGTGGGGCCGGCGTCGATGGTCATGACGAGCGCCGCGAGCGCAGTCAGCACGAATTCCGTGCGATGATCTCGTGCATGTCGCAGCACGCCGCAGCGCCAGATCAGGATCCCGAGCAGGAACAGGCCGAGCGTACGTGGAAAGATCCACAGATGCAGCGGCGCGATCGCACCAATCTCGGCGAGGCGGAAAGCCAGCACCTGGGCGAAGCTCCCGGTCGCGTAGACATGGTTGGCGTCGGCCACATGTGGCAGCATCCAGGCCTTCCCGGGCAGGGGCATCAGTTGCATCAGCCAGCCGCTGAAATAGAGCCCGAGGAATGCGAAACTGCCTGCTCCGATGAGCCAGGCGGGCGCAAACAGAAACGGCAGCACGCTCAGCCCGGCCAGCGCATATTCGGTCAGGATGTCGCCATTCCACAACAGCGTCAGGTGCAGGAGGCCGATCGCGAGCAGGACCAGCAGGCGTCGCAGCAATAGGATCGTACGACGGTGCGGGATGATCCGGTCGAACTGCATCGCCAGGCCGACGCCGAACAGCAGCGAAAACAGCGCGAAGGCCTTCATCGCGATGGCGCGCTCGAGGATATCTTCAATGGTACGATTGAATGGCGAGTCGGCCATGACGGCCCACAACAACGCGACCATATCCGGCGATAGGGATCCGGCGAAGAAAGTCGTTTCGGCCTCTTGCGTTCTCAGCGCCGGCAGAAATTGCCGGAAGATCGAAACCCGGAATTCGAACACGACGTTGATGGCCATGACACCGAACAGCGCGAGGCCACGCAGGATGTCGATGCTGAAGAGACGGTCTATGGCCGCGACAGGGAGTGGCGGACCGTGCGCGTTGTTGGTATCTGCAGGAGCCCTCAAATCGACCTCGGCCGCTACGACGCGTCACCGGCGCACTGGGCCAGATCGGTGCCGCGCCTGAATGTGGAGCAGTCGAGACAGCTCCAGTCAAGGCGTTGTTGTTAGTGCACGGCAGCGCTGATGGATTTAGGATAGGAGCATGACGTCTTCCGGCACGGCTGCAACCGACGGTCTCACCATCCGGCCCATGAGCCCCGAGGAGATTCCGCTGATCCTTGACTGGGCGGCGGCCGAAGGTTGGAATCCCGGCCTGTCCGATGCGGCTTGTTTTGCTGTGGTTGATCCCCAGGGCTTTCTCGTTGCCGAGCGCGACGGCGTGCCGGTCGCTACCGTCTCTTGCGTCGACTATGACGACCGCTTCGCCTTTCTCGGCTTCTACATCGTACGCCCCGATTTGCGTGGGCATGGCTACGGCCTGCGCCTTTGGCAGGCGGCGATGGCTCATGCGGGGCCACGTATCGTCGGGCTCGACGGCGTCGTCGCGCAGCAGGACAACTACCGGAGGTCCGGCTTCAGCTTCGCCTATGCCAATATCCGCTATGGTGGCCGGCTCGCGGTTGAGCCATCGTCGGCAGCGCAGGCCAATATCGTGGCTTTGGCCGATGTGCCTTTGGCAGACATCGAAGCTTCCGATGCGGCCGTGTTCCCGGCGCCGCGCCGCGCGTTCCTGCAGGCTTGGATCGGCACGCCCGAACACGTCGGCCGGGCGCTCATCCGCAACGGTGCGCTTTCCGCCTGGGGCGTGATCCGTCCGTGCCGAACCGGCTACAAGATCGGCCCGCTGGTGGCCGAGAGCCGCGCTGATGCTGAGGCCGTCGCGTCGACCCTGTTGACCGCGGTGGGCGACGTCGAGGTTTTTCTTGACGTGCCCGCGATCAACCCGGACGCGGTGGCGCTCGCAGAAGGTCTTGGTCTCAAACCCGTGTTCGAGACGGCGCGGATGTATACGGGACCGATCCCGCCGCTCCGGATCGAACGCGTGTTCGGCGTCACCACCTTCGAGCTCGGTTAGCTCACTTGCCCAGCGGTCGCGCGAAGCTCAGCTCGTGGCCGTCAGGATCGGTGAGGTGAAAATAGCGCTCGCCCCATTCGGCATCGCGCGGCGTCGTCGAGGGTGAGAAGCCGGCTGACAGCGCCTTTGAGTAGACCGCGTCGACATCGGCGACGTGGAAGATGATGCGCCCCCACCAGCTCCACTGCTTGTCCCGGGGCGTGGCGATCAGGTTGAGATAGCCAGCGCCGACGCGGAAGGTGGTGAACGCCGCGTCAGCGCCGCCATAGGGGATGTCGTCGAAGCCGAGTGCGCGATAGAAGGCGACGGCGCGGGCCATGTCGTGGGTGGCGAGCGTGATCGCGCTGATGCTCTCGATGGTCATGGAGGCCCTCCGGACCGGACTGAACGCCGCGCCGCAGGGAAGCGCAGATCACCGGTGTGGCGCAAGAGCACGCATCAAGAGGCCCAGCCATCCATGCGCTCCGACCAGGCCGGGCGCATGGAATCGCAATTGCGCATCAGCCCGGATTGGCCTTGAGGCCGGCGGCCTCGATGCCGGCGATCGCGCAGATCTCGTCATTGTCGGAGGTATCGCCGGAGACGCCGACCGCGCCGAGCAGGGTGGTGCCGTCCAGGATCAGGACGCCGCCGGGCACCGGCACCATGCGACCTTGCGCCAACGTGTTCACGGCGTCGACGAAGTAGGCCTGCTCCTGGGCGCGCTGGAACAGCGCCCGCGAGCCAAGGCCGAGCGCGAGCGCGCCATAGGCCTTGCCATGCGCGACCTCGGCCCGCATCAGGCTGGTGCCGTCCTGAGCGGCGGCGGCCTTCAGGCAGCCGCGGGCATCGAGCACCATGACAGCGAGCGGCTTCAGCTTGTTCTCGACGCCTTTGGCGAGCGTGGCGTCGAGGATCTTGCGGGCGGTGTCGAGCGTGAGGTCGGCCATGTCGGTGTCCTTTTTTGGTGGTGAAGTAGCTTAGGTGTGCAGGGTAGGCAAAGCGTGGTGGGCACGCTTCGCCTGCCCACCCTTACGAACTACGAACGCGCTTGTGCGCGATCCAGGCTCATCGCCAGGAGCTGCGCGGCGTGGACGGCGCCGCGATCGGCACCGTCCTGGATCTGGTGCCGGCAGGATGTCCCGTCGGCAACGATGAAGGTGGAGGCGTCGGCCTCGCGCACGGCCGGCAGCAGCGACGCTTCCGCCATCTGTAGCGAGACCTCGTAGGTCTCGGCGCCATAGCCGAAGGCGCCGGCCATGCCGCAGCAGGAGGATTCGATGGTCTGGACCTCGAGCTCCGGAATCAGTCGCAGCAGCTGCTCGACCGGCTTGAAGGCTGCGAAGGACTTCTGATGACAATGGCCGTGCAGCAGTGCCTTGCCGGGAAGGGGCCCGAGCGGCAAAGCGAGGCGGCCGGCTTCGGCCTCACGCGCGAGAAATTCCTCCAGCAGCAGCGCGTGCGCGCTGATCGTCTTCGCTGCGGTGTCGCTGCGCAATGACAACAGCTCGTCGCGCAGCGTCAGCAGGCAGCTCGGCTCCAGCCCGATGATCGGGACGCCGCGTGCTGCGAACGGCGCGTAGGTCTCGACCAGGCGCTGCAGCTCCGACTTGGCCTCGTCGACGAGGCCGGCGGAGAGGAAGGTGCGGCCGCAGCACAGTGGCCGGCCGCCGTCGACCGGTTTCGGTACATGGACGCGATAGCCGCCGGCGACGAGCACGCGCAACGCGGCATCGAGATTTTCGCGTTCATAGACGCGGTTGAAGGTGTCGCCGAACAGCACGACCTCACGGCCGTTCTCGGGGCCGAAGGCCTCGGCATCGACGCGGAAGGTGTCGCTGCGGAACGCCGGCAGCTTGCGACGCGCGCTGATGCCGGCGGTCCGCTCCATGAGCGCGCGCAGCACGCCGCTTTGGTTGCGCAGGTTCACGAGCGGCGCGAAGCGTGCGGCGAGGTCGGCGTAGCGTGGCAGATAGGCCACGAGCCGATCGCGCAAGGTGAGGCCGTGTGTCCTCGCCCGTGCCGCAAGCACCTCGATCTTCATCTTGGCCATGTCGACACCAACAGGGCACTCGCGGCGGCAGGCCTTGCAGGAGACGCACAGCTTCAAGGTCTCCATCATCTCGTCGGATGACAGCGCACCGGGGCCTAGCTGGCCGGAGATCGCAAGCCGTAGCGTATTGGCGCGGCCTCGCGTGACGTCCTTCTCGTCGCGGGTGGCGCGATAGGACGGGCACATCACGCCGCCGTCGAGCTTGCGGCAGGCGCCGTTGTTGTTGCACATCTCGACGGCGCCCTGAAATCCGCCGGCGGCGCCCGGATAGGCCGACCAGTCGAGCACGGTCTTGAGATCCTCGACGCGGTAGTCCGGCGGGTAGCGGAACAGCGAACGGTCGTCCATCTTGGGTGGATCGACGATGCGGCCGGGGTTGAGCACATTGCCGGGATCGAAGCGCTGCTTCACCTCCTTGAAGTCGGCGACGATCCGGCTGCCGAACATCTGCGTATGAAATTCCGAGCGCACGATGCCGTCACCGTGCTCGCCGGAATGCGAGCCCTTGTACTCGCGCACCATGGCGAAGGCTTCCTCGGCGATGGCGCGCATCGCCTTGACGTCCTTCTCCAGCTTCAGGTTCAGCACCGGGCGGACGTGCAGGCAGCCTTCGGAGGCGTGCGCATACATCGTGCCGCGGGTGCCGTGCCTGGCGAAGACCTCGTTGAGACGTGCGGTATAGTCGGCGAGATGCGGCAGCGGCACGGCGCAGTCCTCGACGAAGGACACCGGCTTGCCGGCTTCCTTCATCGACATCATGACGTTGAGGCCGGCGGCGCGGAAGTCAGCGACTGCGGTCTGCAGGGCGGGGTCGGTGATCTCGACCACGCCGCCCCATTTGCGCGGCTCATGATTCCAGGCGAAGCCGAGATCGCCCATCAGCTCGGCGAGCTGCTTCAGCTTGGCGAGGTTCTCCTCGCGCGTCTCCTCGGCGAACTCCACCACCAGGATCGCATCGGGATCGCCGCGCACGGCCGCCGCGATCACCGGCTGGAACATGGCGATGTCGCGTCCGAGCCCGATCATGGTGCGATCGACCAGTTCGACCGCGATCGGCTTCAACTTGACGAGGTGCTGGGCCGCATCCATCGCCTCGTAGAAGCTGCCGAAATGGCAGACGCCAAGCGCCTTGGTGCCGATCAGCGGCCACAGCTTGAGCTCGATCCGGGTCGAGAAAGCCAGCGTGCCCTCCGAGCCGACCAGCAGATGGGCCAGGTTGTTGGCAGCGTTGCGCGGAGTGAGCGCATCGAGATTGTAGCCACCGACGCGGCGCTGCACCTTCGGAAACTTGTCGGCGATCTCGGCGGCCTCGCGCTCACCGAGCGCCAACAGGTCGCGGAACAGCGTGCGGGCGCTGTCCGGCGCGTTGATGTCGCGGACATCGCGCGGCACCTCGCCGAAATGTGCCAGCGTGCCGTCCGCGAGGGCGGCATCGATCGCGATCGTGTTGTCGCGCATGGTGCCATAGCGCAGCGAGCGGCCGCCGCAGGAATTATTGCCCGCCATACCGCCGATCGTGGCGCGTGAGGCGGTGGAGACGTCGACCGGAAACCACAGACCATGTTTCTTGAGCTGGCGGTTGAGGTCGTCAAGCACGATGCCCGGCTCGACCACGCAGGCCTTGTTCTCGACATCGAGCGAGACGATGCGGTTCAGGTGCTTGGAGAAGTCGACGACGAGACCCTCGTTGACGGTCTGGCCGCATTGCGAGGTGCCGCCGCCGCGCGGGGTGACGATGCGGCCGTCGCCGCGGGCGATGGCGAGCGTCCGCAACGCCTCGTCCATCGTGCGCGGCACGACCACGCCGGCCGGGACGACCTGGTAGAACGAGGCATCGGTGGCATAGCGGCCGCGGTTGAAGCGATCAAAGAAGACGTCGCCGGTGATCTCGGCACGGAGCTTCTGTTCGAGCCTGGACGGACCGGCTTTGGCGTTCGGCATGGATGATCCCTAGGCGGCTCTGGTCCCGCCGCGTTCCCTCGCGGGCCTCGGCCGGTGTCATTCATTTACAAGAAGGCGTCAATCCGATTGCATGCAAAATTAAGCCAGTCGCTGGCTTCATTCGACCTTAGCCGGTTTGCCGGCGCTAGGTGGCGCGGCTGCGGGTTGGGCCTCGGCAAAGTAGGCGATCGCGGCCGCACCCTTGTTGCGCAGGTGCTGGAACAGGATATCGGAAAGCTCGCCGCCGGCCCGCCGGCGCAGCGCGTCCAGGATCAGCTCATGCTCGCGCATGGCCTCGCTCCAGCGCTCGCGCTTGCGGGCGAAATTGGCCGAGAAGCGCACCCGGCGGATACGCCCCGCAAGACTCTCATAGGTCGCGTGAAGCGTGACGTTGGCGGCGGCATCAACGATGGCGCGGTGGATGAGCTGGTTCATGCGGAAATAACCCTGCATGTCCTGGCGCATGTAAAAACCATACATATCATGATGAAGTTGCTGAATTTTTTCGACATCTTCATCCGTAATCTTCTCGCAGGCGAGGCGCCCGGCGAGTCCCTCTAGCCCGCCCATCAGGTCGAACAATTCGCGGATGTCGGCGGCACTCAAAGGGCGGACCCGGGCGCCGCGGTTCGGTAGCAGTTCAACCAATCCTTCAGCAGCGAGCACCTTCAAGGCTTCGCGCAGCGGGGTGCGTGAGACCTTCAGCATCTCGCACAGCTGCCGCTCGGACAGGCGGCCGCCGTCCGGGACGTGGCCCTCGACGATGTAGTCGCGCAGCCGCGCCAGGATCTCGTCATGAAGCGAGGTCTCGTCGCGCACCGGGGCAGGACGTTCGCCCGGCTCCGTCACGGGCATAGCCAAGGTATCCAAAATCGTGGAGGTCATGCTGGATTGTAACGGCAGTTCCGCTTTCGGTCGACCGATGAAATGCATGCTATATCCTCTTGTAAGTCTCATAATTGCATGCAATCTTTGGTATCTAAACGCCGCTGCGCTCGGAGAATTGCCTGTGACCCGTCATCAAGGCCGTCATTTCCTGCACATTCCGGGGCCAAGTCCAGTGCCCGAGCGGGTGTTGCGCGCGATGGACATGCCGGTGATCGATCACCGCAGCGCCGAGTTCGCCGAGCTCGGCAAGGCTGTGCTCGACGGCGCCAAGACGATCTTCAAGACCACGAGCCCGGTCATCATCTACCCGTCGTCAGGTACTGGGGCGTGGGAGGCCGCGATCGTCAACACGCTGTCGCCGGGCGACAAGGTGCTGATGGTGGAGACCGGCCATTTCGCCACGCTGTGGCGCCAGATGGCGGCGCGCTGGGGCATCGAGGTCGACTTCATTCCCGGCGACTGGCGCCGTGGCGTCGACCCGGCCGTGATCGAGGAAAGGCTCGCGGCCGACACGGCCCAGCAGATCAAGGCCGTGATGGTCGTGCACAATGAGACGTCGACGGGGGCGACCAGCCGCGTCGGCGAGGTTCGCGCCGCCATGGATCGGGCTGATCATCCGGCGCTGCTGATGGTCGATACGATCTCCGGCCTCGCCTCGGCCGATTTCCGCTTCGACGAGTGGAAGGTCGACGTCGCTGTGTCCTGCTCGCAGAAAGGCTTGATGCTGCCGCCGGGTCTTGGATTCAACGCGATCTCGGACCGGGCGCTGGCTGTCGCCAAGACCAGCAAGATGCCGCGCTCGTTCTGGGACTGGGAGGACATGCTGAAGCTCAACGTGAACGGCTTCTTCCCTTACACGCCCGCCACCAACCTGCTTTATGGGCTGCGTGAAGCGATTGCGATGCTGCTCGAGGAAGGGCTCGACCAGGTGTTCGCTCGCCATCAGCGGCTGGCGGCGGCAACGCGCGCCGCAGTCGATCATTGGGGCCTGGAGGTGCTGTGCCAGGAGCCGAGGGACTTTTCGCCGGTGCTGACTGCGGTGCTGATGCCACCCGGCCATGACGCCGATCAGTTCCGCCAGGTTGTGCTGGACAACTTCAACATGTCGCTCGGCTCGGGCCTGTCCAAGGTCGCGGGCAAGGTGTTCCGCATCGGTCATCTCGGCGAATGCAACGAGCTGACTTTGATGGCCGCTCTGACTGGCGTCGAGATGGGCCTGCGCGCCGCCGGCGTGCCGCATCGCGCCGGTGGCGTCGATGCCGCGATGGCGATGCTCGAGCCATCGGCCGCCGGCAACGCCCCGCTGCATCTTTCGGTCGTGAAATAAGCCACAATCGCGTGCGGCGACCAACTCATTCAGGTCATGCCGCACTGCACAGAAGAGGAGGGTCCGTGTGCACCTGAGAGATGTCAGCCCGAAGCAATCGGCGGCTGCGTCTTGGCCATTGACGCCAGCGGTCTGGCGGGAGAAAAGCGCGGCGAGCGCGTGGCATGCCACGTCCGCGCACCAACCAAACGACCGGGGATGGACGCCAATGACTGTGCACACAGGACGGCATTTTCTTCAGATTCCGGGGCCGACCAATGTGCCCGACCGCGTCTTGCGCGCGATGGATATGCCGACGCTGGACCATCGAGGTCCTGAGTTCGCCGAACTCGGCTTCGCCGTGCTGGCCGCCTCGCAGCGGATTTTCCGCACCAAGCAGCCGGTGATCATCTATCCGTCGTCCGGCACCGGCGCGTGGGAAGCGGCCATCGTCAACACGCTTGCCCCCGGTGACAAGGTGCTGATGGCTGAGACCGGTCAGTTCGCGGTGCTCTGGCGTGGCATCGCTGACAAGTTCAAGCTCGATGTCGACTTCATCCCGGGCGACTGGCGTCATGGCGCCGATATCGCCGCGATCGAGCAGCGGCTCGTGGCCGACAAGGCGCACACGATCAAGGCCGTGTGCGTCGTGCACAACGAGACATCGACCGGCTGCCTCACGCCGCCGCTCGAGGTGCGCAAGGCGCTCGACCGTGCGGGCCATCCCGCTCTGCTGATGGTCGACACGATCTCCGGCCTCGGCTCGATGGAATATGAGCACGACGCCTGGGGTGTTGACGTCTCCGTCGCCGGCTCGCAGAAGGGGCTCATGTTGCCGCCGGGCCTCGGCTTCAACGCGGTTTCGGAGAAGGCGCTCGCCGCCGCCAAGGCCAATCCCGGCATGCGCTCCTACTGGGACTGGCAGGAGGTCATCACCTTCAACAAGCTCGGCACCTTCCCGTACACGCCGGCCTGCAATCTGCTGATGGGCCTCAACGAAGCCCTGAAGATGCTGGAGGAGGAGGGGCACGAGAACGTGTTCGCACGCCATCGCCGCCACAGCCAAGCCACGCGCGCTGCGGTCAAGGCGTGGGGACTCGACACGCAATGCGTCGATCCGCAGGCGCATTCGCCGGCGCTGACGGGCGTGGTCATGCCCGACGGCCATGATGCCGATCAGTTCCGCAAGACGGTGCTCGAAAACTTCGACATGTCGCTCGGGACCGGCCTCAACAAGATCAAGGGCAAGGTGTTCCGCATCGGCCATATCGGCCATTTCAACGACCTGATGCTGATGGGCACGCTCGCCGGCGTCGAGATGGGCCTTGCGCTCGCTAACGTGCCGCACCGCGCCGGTGGCGTGCTTGCGGCGATGGACGTCCTGAAGGCGCGCGACGCTGCGCCGATTTCGAAGGTTGCATGATGAACGCACCTGTGACCGGCTCCGACGATCTCATCTATGCCGTCGACGACGGCATCGCCAAGATCACCTTCAACCGGCCGCAGGCGCGCAACGCGATGACGTTCGCGATGTACGACCAGATGGCCTCGATCTGCGAGGCCATCAACGCCGACCGGTCGATCAAGGCGCTGATCCTCACTGGGGCGGGCGACAAGGCGTTTGCCTCCGGCACCGACATCTCCCAGTTCCGTGCCTTCAAGACCGCCCAGGATGCGCTCGACTACGAGGCGCGGATCGATCGCGTGCTTGGCACCTTGGAACTGTGCCGCGTGCCGGTGATTGCAGCCATCGCGGGTGCCTGCACCGGCGGCGGCGCGGGCATCGCTGCCTGCTGTGATATCCGCATCGGCACCGAATCCACGCGCATCGGCTTTCCGATCGCGCGCACGCTCGGTAACTGCCTGTCGATGTCGAACATCTCGCGTGTCGTTTCCCTGATCGGGCCGGCTCGCACCAAGGACCTGATTTTCAAGGCCAGGCTGGTCGAGGCGCCCGAGGCGCTCGCGCTTGGCCTCCTCAACGAGATCGTGCCCGATGTCGGGGCCTTGCAGACCCGCGCGCTGGAGACGGCGAAGCTGGTGGCGAGCCATGCGCCGATCACGCTCGAAGTGACCAAGGAGGCGGTGCGCCGCATCCGCCGGACGCTGTCGCGCGACGAGGGCGAGGACCTGATCCTGCGGGCCTATATGAGCGAGGATTTCCGCGAGGGCATGGACGCGTTCCTGAACAAGCGGACACCGAACTGGAAGGGCAAGTAGTCCGATGCTGTGCTTGCGACCTTATGCCAATGTCATGAGGCGGCATCATGCTTGTGTTCTTGAACTGACCACAATAAGCCAGCAGTATCCTGGTAGGATGCAAGCAGGCGCTTCGAACGGGGATGAAAACACGTGCGTAACCTGATCAAGATCGCGGCCGCGACGGCGGCCATTTTCGCAAGTGCGCCGGCCTTTGCCGGCTGGGAGCCGACCAAGCCGGTCGAGATCGTCGTGGCCGCGGGCGCCGGTGGCGCATCCGACCAGATGGCGCGGATGATGCAAGCCGCGATTCAGAAGAACAACCTGCTGAAGCAGCCGGTCGTCGTGTCGCTGAAGGGCGGTGCGTCCGGGGCCGAAGCGCTGATGTACATGAAATCCAGCGACGGCGACGCGAACAAGGTCCTGATCGCCTATTCGCTGATCTACATGCTGCCGCTCTCGGCCAAGCTGCCCTTCGACTGGCATGAGCTGTCGCCGGTCGCGGTGATCGCGCTCGACCAGTTCGTGCTGTGGGACAATGCCAACGGGCCGAAGAGCGTCAAGGAGTTCATCGAGGCCGCCAAGGCATCGAGCTCGCCGTTCAAGATGGGCGGCACCGGGTCGAAGCGTGAGGATCACGTGCTCACCGTGTTCCTCGAGAAGAAGTCCGGCGCCAAGTTCTCCTATCTGCCCTATAAGTCGGGCGGCGAGGCCGCGACCCAGCTGGTCGGCGGCCATACCGAATCCAACGTCAACAATCCTTCCGAGAATCTCGAGGTCTGGCGTGCCGGCCAGGTCCGCCCGCTCTGCGTGTTCGACAAGGAGCGCATCTCCTACACGACCAAGGTCACGGAGACGCAGTCCTGGAACGACATTCCGACCTGCAAGGAGCAGGGGCTGGACGTGCAGTACCTGATGCTGCGCGGCATGTTCCTGCCGGGCAAGGTCACCCAGGAGCAGCAGGAGTTCTACGTCGACCTGTTCAGCAAGCTGGTGCAGACGGCGGAATACAAGGACTACATGGAGAAGCAGGCGCTGAAGCCGATCTTCCTCACCGGCAAGGACATGCTGCAGTTCCTCGAAGAGGACGGCTCGCTCAACAAACAGCTGATGATGGAAGCCGGCTTCGTCGCCAAGTGAGGCGAGGCCAACGGGGTACGGAGGATCGATGTCAAACGCTGAACTCGAAATCGACGTCGACGATCCGACCGCGCCGGAGGAGGATTCTCCGGCCGTCACCAATAGCCGCACCGTGGACGTTGCCGTCTCGCTGCTGCTGCTCGCGCTCGCAGCGGTGCTGGCATGGGACAATTGGCGGACCGGTGCGTCGTGGGACTCGACCGGTCCCGAACCCGGCTACTTTCCGTTCTATCTCTCGGTGATCCTCGGCGGCGCCAGCCTGTATGGGATCGGTGCCGCTTTCCTGTCGAACAAGGAGGCGGTCGAGACCTTCGTGACGCGCGCGCAGCTGCGCCGGGTGATGGCGGTGTTCCTGCCGACGCTGCTGTTCTGTGTCGCCATGCAGGTTCTCGGCATCTACGTCGCGAGCTTCCTACTGATCGTGGGCTTCATGCGTATCGTCGGCAAGATCGCGCTGTGGAAGTCGTTGCTCACGGCCTTCCTGTTCAGTGCCGTGATGTTCGTGACCTTCGATCTCGTATTCGACGTGATCATGCCGAAGGGGCCGCTCGAAGCGGCGTTCGGGTACTGACGCAACTGGTATCTCCACCCATCATTGCGAGGAACGAAGCGACGACGCAATCCAGACCTGGTCGCCTGAACTGGATGGCTTCGATGCGCTTGCAATGACGGAAACAGCTGGAATGAAGTCATGGAAGCCTTGGGTCTCCTGCTGCACGGGTTTGCTGTCCTCCTGACCTGGAAGACGCTGGCGCTGATGATGGTCGGGCTCGTGCTCGGCGTCTTCGTCGGCGTGCTGCCGGGGCTGGGCGGTCCCAACGGCGTTGCGATTTTGCTGCCGCTGACTTTCTCGATGGACCCGACCTCGGCCATCGTCATGCTGTCCTGCATCTACTGGGGCGCGCTGTTCGGTGGCGCGATCACCTCCATCCTGTTCAACATTCCCGGCGAGGCCTGGTCGGTGGCCACTACCTTCGACGGCTATCCGATGGCGCAGCAGGGCAAGGCGGCCGAGGCGCTGACGGCGGCCTTCACCTCGTCCTTCATCGGTTCGCTGGTCGCGGTGTTGCTGATCACCTTCCTGGCGCCATGGATCTCGTCTTTCGCGCTGAAATTCGGCCCGCCTGAATTCTTTGCGGTCTATCTGCTCACCTTCTGCTCGTTCGTCGGGCTGGGGCGCGAGGACAAGCATAAGACTGTCGTTGCGATGTCGCTCGGGCTGCTGCTCGCCGGCGTCGGCATGGACACCGTGTCCGGCCAGTTGCGGATGACTTTCGGCTCGACCGATCTGCTCCGCGGCATCAACTTCCTGGTCGCCGTCATCGGCCTGTTCGGCATCAGCGAGATCCTGCTGACGATGGAGGAGCGCCTGGCCTTGCGGGGCCATGCCGCCTCGATCTCGCTGCGCACCGTGCTGGCGGTGTGGAAGGACCTGCCCAAATACTGGATGACCTTGCTGCGCTCCTCGGTGATCGGCTGTTGGCTCGGCATCACCCCGGGCGGCGCGATCGCCGCCTCCTTCATGGGCTACAATCTCGCCAAGCGCTTCTCGAAGGACCCGGACAGCTTCGGCAAGGGGCGCATCGAAGGCGTGTTTGCCCCTGAGACCGCCGCACACGCGTCCGGTACCGCAGCGCTGCTGCCGATGCTGGCGCTCGGCATTCCCGGCTCGGGCACGGCGGCGATCCTGCTCGGGGGCCTGATGGTGTGGGGCCTCAATCCCGGCCCGCTGTTGTTCGTGGAGCACAAGGATTTCGTTTGGGGCCTGATTGCCTCGATGTACCTCGGCAACGTCGTCGGCCTCGTGCTGGTGCTCTCCACCGTGCCGATCTTCGCCTCGATCCTGCGGGTGCCGTTCGCGGCGGTGGCGCCGATGATCGTCGTGTCTTGCGCGATCGGCGCCTATGCAATCCAGAACGCGATGTTCGACGTCTGGCTGATGCTCGGCTTCGGCGTGGTCGGCTATGTCTTCAAGAAGATCAAGATTCCGCTGGCGCCGTTCACGCTGGCGCTCGTGCTCGGCAGCCGCGCCGAGGACGCGTTCCGGCAGTCGATGATCATCTCCGGCGGCAACATGAAGGTGTTCTGGGCGAACGGGCTGGTGGGCACCATCACGACGCTGGCGATCCTGCTGCTGTTCTGGCCGCTGATCGATCGGCTGGTGGCGAGCTTCGGCAAGTCCGTGCCGCCGGCGGCGAAGGCCGAGGCGTAGAGAGCTGCCGCTGCGTTCCGGGCCTCATGGTTCGAGACGCGCTGCGTTCGGCAGTATGCGAGTTCTACTGTCGTTTGGGGCGCAGCGCTCCTCACCATGAGGGTTGAGATACTGCCGCGCGATCAAATCCTCGTCCTGAGGAGCCCGCCGGAGGCGGGCGTCTCGAAGGACGGCCGCAGGGGACATGAGCGCGAGCCAGCTCTCACCACGCGTAACGCACGGTCCCCTTGCCGCTGTAAGAACGCGTCACGTTCGAGATCTCGCTCTCGAACGTTGCCATCGCGCTCCAGCCGTTCAGCCAGCTCATCTCGATCGACGTCGCGGTCAGCGCGGAGTCGCGTGCCTGCGCTGCGCCGTTGACGACGAAGCTCGCGCCGGGCAGCGTCTGGAACGTCGCCGAAACGGAACGGTCGGGATTGAAGTCGTGCGCCCAGGCGAGACGGCCGCGCAAGGTGAGGGCGCAGTCTGCCAGCGCATAGGATTTGTCGGTGCGTAGGCCGAGCTCGCTGCGCGTCGCGGTGACGGTCTTGCCGGCGTAGCTCAAGGCGAAGGTCGATGCGCCCACTGTCGCCTGCTCGACGTAGGCGGGCAGGCGCAGGCTCGTCACCTGGGCAGCCGCGTACGGCGTCAGGCCCACGCCGCCGAGTGGCGCGACGAAACGCGTGCCGCCCTCGATCCGGCCGGTCCACGCATTCGCCTGATAGCTCGCGCGCAGCCCGTCAGTGCCGGAGATGGTGACGGTACGATCCGTGGTGACGTCCTGCCAGCCATAGGCCAGCGCCGCTCTCAGATAGTTCGGACCTGCATAGTAATGCAGATAGGCGCCAGCCTGGAATAGGTCGGAGCGGCCCGAGCCGAGACCGTTGACGCTGAAGCTGGTGCCGCTGCCGCCGAGCGCAAAGCCTGCGATGGTCTGCGGTGCGAGCCGGTAGTCGGCGCCGACCGCGGTGCCGGCGATGCGGCTGGTGGTGCCGTTCGAACCCACACTTGCATTGCCGCTGGTCGATTGCGAGCCGCCGAAGCCCGCCGCCCAGACGTTCCAGCGCTGCGCGAAATCCGCCGGCCTGTCGTCGGGCAGCATCGCGAAGGCGTCGGTACGCTTGCGGGTCGTGTCCGCATAGCCGTTCGTGCCGCCACCGCCTTGGCGTTGCGCGAAGGGATCGGTCAGCAGCCCAGCGAACTGGCTCATCGCGTTGAAGGTGGTCTGCTGGACTCCCGTGGCGCTCTCGCCGGTGGCCTGCGTCAGGCCGGCCTGGTTCAACCGGCCGAACACGAGCGGAATGTCGCCGGTGCGATCGAAGAACGCCGACAGCGTCGAGCCGACTGCTTTCTGATTGCCGTTGAGCCCGCCGGGCAGGGCGAAGGCGAGGATCAAATCGAGATAGACGTTGGTGGCGTCGTAGCTCAGGCTGGTCTTGAAGCCGGAGGGCAGGTTGGTCTTCACAACAGACCCGAAGCTGCCCGAGATGCCGCCGCTGGTGGTCAGGATCGTGTAGCGCTTGTCGACATAGCCGCCGGTGCCGAACACGGCATTCACGGTGGCGCCGCCGAGCGTGGCCGAGCCGGTGACGCTCGCGAACGAGGCTGCCGTCGGATCGAGCTGCACCAGATAGTAGGCGCCGGACTGAAAGGCGAGATTGCCGACGATGGTCATCGACGAGCCGGCGGTGCCGTTGCCGGGTGCCAGCGTGCCGCCGGCATTGATGCTGACGGTCATCGGCGGATCGACAAGGCCTGCGCCCATCAGCGTGCCGCCGGGGTTCACCGAGACTCCGGAGGTGTTGGTGATCGCACCTTCGATGTCGAGCACGCCGCCGTTGATGATCGTCGCGCCGGTGTAGCTGCTGGTGCCGGTCAACGTCGTCCGGCCGGTGCCGGTCTTGATGAACCCGCCGGTCCCGGAGATCGTGCCGGCGAAGGTCGTGCTGCCGTCGTTGCCGCCCGCCGTCAGCGAGCCCGCGCCGAGCAGGACGCTGCCGCTGCCTGCGAGCGAGCCGATCATGCTGCTGAAGCCATTGAGATCGAGCGTGGCGCCGCTCGCGACCGTGTAGGCGCTGGCAAACGACAACACGCCTGGCGCGCCTGCCCGCAAGGTGCCGGCATTGATGAAGGTGTCGCCGGAGTAGGAGACGTTGGAGGTGTTGCTCAGAGTGAGGGTGCCGGCGCCGAGCTTGGTGAATCTGCCGGTGCCGCTGATGGTGCCGCCAAGCGTCGCGTCGTTGCCATTGGTGTCGAAGCTGCCGCCGCCGGCATTGAGCGTCACGTCCCGATTGGAGCTGAAGCCGGCGAGATAGCGCAGCGTGCCGCCGCCGAATGTGAGAGCACCGGAGCTGCCGCCCAGGTTGGCGTCCGACGAGACTTCCAGCGTGCCCTGGTTGATCGCCCAGGGCGTCACCGCCGTGGTGGTGCCGGTCAGGGTCCATGTGCCGGCGCCCGTTTTCGCGACATTCGAGAAACCCCGGTATTGCGCCGACGCGCCGATGCTCGAGACATCGAACGTGCCGTTGGCCGCGCCGCCGAGCCGTAACGTGTCGGTACCGGTGCCGGCGACGTTGCCGTTGATGATTGAGCTCGCCCAGATCTCCAGGACGTTGCTGCCGCCGGTGAAAGTGATGGCGTTGGGGGGGACGGGGCCCAGGAGGTCGGTCCCGGCCGAGATCGTGCCGCTGTTGACGATGGTGAGGTTGGCGCCGCGGACGCCGTCACCGGCCGAGCCGAAGATGCCATCATATGCGCCGGTTTGACCAAGTCCGCGTACACCTGCCGCGCCTCCGGTGATGCTACCGGAATTGATCAGCGTGCCGCCGGATGTGAAGTAGACTCCGATGCCGCCATTGCCGCCATCGCCACCGGCGCGACTCTGGGTGCTGTTCAGGGCGTCGCCGCCGTTGCCACCCGCGCCACCGGTGATGGCGCCGGAATTGGTCAGCACGCTCGGACCGGTGACATAGACGCCATAGCCGCCGTCGCCGCCATTGCCGCCATGGCCATTGTTGTTGGCGACGCCGCCAGGGGCGCCGATCCCACCGCCGATCAGGCCAGTGTTGGTGTAGGTCAAGCCGCTGCCATCGACGACTACGCCATAGCCGCCAGCGCCGCCGCCACCGCCACCCCAGCTGTTGCTGGCCGAGCCGCCGCGTCCGCCGTTGCCCCCGGTGATCGTCGCCGTATTGCTGCCGTCGGTGGTTGCGACCGCGCCATGGGCGCCGCCACCCCCGCCGCCGCCGCTGGATGTGCCGCCTCCATTTTGACCGGGAGATCCGGAGGCCCCTGCCGACAAGCCGCCATTGCCGCCGTGGAAGGCGCCGGAGTAATCGGATCCGCCGCTGCCGCCAGTAATGCCAGCACCGCCGCCGCCACCGCCCTGTGTGAGATTCGAACCTGCGGTTCCGTCACTGCCCGTGCCGGTCGCCGAGCTTGTTCCGCCAAAGCCTCCAGCTTGACTTGCGTTGCCGCCATCGCCGCCGCTGCTGGTCTGCGCCAAGGCGGGGCTCGCCAGAGCCAACGATACCAGCGCGGTCGTCGCCGTCAGCCAGCGCAGTCGCATTGAGCGCCGTGAGGAGGCTGAACGGTTGGATTCGACTCTGCCTGTGGTCAGCACGTCAGCCCTTTTGCAAAACTCGAACATCAGGCCGGGCGCCGATATGCGACGCCGGTCGTGACGAAGAGCACGCAAAACGGCGCTGGTGGGTATTGTGACTTTTTGGGTGAATTGGAACCTGCCGTCATTCGGCGGCGGACTGTGACACCGGCGCCACTCCCACGACTTGGAACCGCAGGGGCAATCGGACCGTTGTTCGAAGTGCTACAGCGCTTCCCCTGAGGTTGTGTCTTTGCGATGACAGCTTTTTAGGCAGGAGAGTGGTAGGCTTTTTTCATGGGCAGTCGATCTGCTGCTCACGTGCGGTGCGCCTGATCGATGATCATCGCGCCCGATGTTTCCTCCCGAGACGATCACCTTGCCCGGCGCTTGCGTCGGGCTTTTTTTTCGCTCCCGCGCCGGCGGATCAGATGTGCGCCAGTTCGCGTCTCGACTCATCCTGCAGCCCTGAAAAGCAAAAGCCTCCGTCCGGCTTGTCGGAACGAAGGCTTCGAGCAGAGGCGATGTTGGAAAGAGAGCGCGCGAATCCGCGGCAGATCAATCTTAGTTGGCCTTCTCCGCCACCGGCATGTGGTACCAGTCGGAGTCGTTGTCGAGCATCGTCTCGTCGAAGGGCAGAGCGCCACCGTGGTTGAGCGCGGCCGCGTTGACGTCGCGCACCATATTCATCGCCGTCAGAAACTCGTTCAATTCCGTCGCGCTCATGGAAGGCTACTCCTCACACGCGCGGGCCCAAGAGGTCCGCGATCAACCGATGAGAAGAGATTAACGCGGTCTTGCCTTGGCCTCAATCCGGCCAAGTCTGAAGTTCCAAAGTGGTGACATTCGGGCCACAGCGGCGGGATGCCGCAGCTTGGTCATATTGCACCTGCTCACACGACGCGATGCAGCCTGAGATCGGCGATCTCGCCGTCGGTGAAGCCGAACTCGGACAGGATCTCCTCGGTCTGCTCGCCAAATTCCGGTGGCCGCGCCGCCATCCGGCTCGGTGTGCGCGACAAGGTGAAGGGCTGGCTGACCAGCGTGATGTCGCGGCCGTCTTCGTTTGGTACCGGCTGCGCCATGCCCAAGTGTTTGACCTGCGGATCCTCGAACATCTGATCGATGGCGTAGATCGGCCCGCAGGGCACGCCGGCCGCGTTGAGCTCGGTCACCCACTGCTCGCTCGACTTGGCGACCGTGCGCTTGTCGATCTCCGCGTTGAGCGCGTCGCGATTCTTCGAGCGTGCCGGCGCGGTTGCGTAGTCCAGATGGTCAATCCATTCCGGCGCGCCGAGCGTCTGGCACAGCCGCTCCCAGATGCGGCCGCCGGTGGCGGCGATGTTGATGTAGCCGTCGGAGGTCTTGAACACGCCGGTCGGGATGCTGGTCGGATGGTTGTTGCCGGCCTGTGGCGCGACATCCTTCTCCATCAGCCAGCGCGCGGCCTGGAAGTCGAGCATGAAGATCTGGGCCTGCAAGAGCGAGGTCTGCACCCACTGGCCCTCGCCGGAGACCTCGCGCTCCAGCAGCGCAGTGAGGATGCCCATCGCGCAGGACAGGCCCGCGGAGAGGTCGGCGATCGGGATGCCCGCGCGCATCGGTCCTTCGCCGGGCGCGCCGGTGATCGACATCAGCCCGCCCATGCCTTGCGCGATCTGGTCGAAACCGGGCCGCTTGGAATAGGGGCCGTCCTGGCCAAAGCCGGAGATGCTGCCATAGACGATGCGCGGATTGACCTTGCGGACGGCCTCGTAGTCGATGCCGAGCTTGGTCTTCACGTCAGGCCGGTAGTTCTCGATCACGACGTCGGCCTTTTCAGCAAGCCGCATGAAGACCTCGACCCCTTTGGGGTCCTTCAGGTTCAGGGCCATCGCGCGCTTGTTGCGATGCAGGTTCTGGAAATCGGCACCGCGGCGCGGGCCGCCCAAAGCCTCCCCGCCATCCTCCATCATCGCGTCGATCTTGATGACGTTGGCGCCCCAGTCGGCGAACTGCCGCGCGCATGTCGGGCCAGCGCGCACCCGCGTCAGGTCGAGCACGGTGAAGCGGGACAGGGCTTTGGACGCGCGCGGAAAGGCCATGCGGACGAACTCCGTTAGACGTGACATGGCTGTATAGGAGACGCGCGGGGGATCGACAATTGCGCGGGAGCCGTGTGACCGGTGCTCCTCATGACGCCGGTGCAGGGCTGCACAGGCGCAAAGCGTCCCGTCAGCGCTCGTCGGCGATGACCTTGCCGTCGTTCGGCAGCGCACCGGGCGCAACCAGCTCGACGTTGCCGCCGAGCTTGGTGACGTTGCGCAGGCTCATGGCCAACGCCTCCTGCAGGCTGTCGGTCGTATCGGCGCATTCGGCCTGCAGCGTCATCGCATCGGTCTCGCCAGTGCGGGTCACCACCAGCCTGAGGCGGCCGAGTTCGGGATGGCGCTTGCCGATCTCGGCGACCTGCTCGGGGCGCACGAACATGCCCTTGATCTTGGTGGTCTGGTCGGCGCGCCCCATCCAGCCCTTGATGCGCATGTTGGTGCGGCCGCAGGCGCTGATGCCGGGCAGGGCAGCGGTGAGATCGCCGAGCGTGAGCCGGATCCAGGGATGGTCAGGATCGAGCGAGGTCACGACGATTTCGCCGACATCACCCTCTGCGACCGGATCGCCGGTGCCGGGGCGGACGATCTCGAAAATCAGGTCCTCGTTGACCACCATGCCCTCGCGCGCGGAGGTCTCAAAGGCGATGATGCCGAGATCGGCGGTGCCGAACGCCTGGTAGGCATCGATGCCGCGCGCCTTGATCTCGGCCTGCAGCGACGGCGGAAACGCCGCGCCCGACACCAGCGCTCGCTTGATCGACGAGACGTCGCGGCCGGCGCTGGCGGCGGCGTCGAGCAGGATCTTCAGGAAGTCGGGCGTGCCGCTGTAGCCGATCGGGCGATAGGCCGCGATCAGCTCGAATTGCGCCTCGGTGTTGCCGGGCCCGGCCGGGATCACGGCGCAGCCGAGCGCGCGCGCCGAGGCGTCGAAGATGAAGCCGCCGGGTGTCAGATGATAGCTGAAGGTGTTGAGTACGACGTCGCCGCTGCGGAGGCCCGAGGCGAACAGCGCGCGGGCGCCGCGCCAGGGATCGTTGTGCGCGGCTTCCGGTTCGAAGATCGGGCCGGGCGAGGTGAAGAGACGCGAGAACGCGCCGGGTGGCTGCGCGACGAAGCCGCCGAACGGCGGTGCCGCCTTGTGCAGGGCGGGCAGCTCCGATTTGCGCAGCACGGGCAGTTGCGCCAGCGCAGCACGGGTCGTGATCTGGCCGGGATCGATGCCCTTGAGCCGCTCGGCGTAGGCCGGCGCGGTCATCGCCGCGCGCAGCACGTTGGGAAGCCGGCTGAACAGATCCTGCTCGCGCACTGCGGGATCACGGGTCTCGAGGGCGTCGTAATGGGTGGTCATGTTTGGTCCCCGGTGTAGCTCGACCTCTCCCCGCTTGCGGGGAGAGGTCGCATCGCATCGCGAGATGCGATGCGGGTGAGGGGGCTCTCAGCGGGCGCCGTGCCCGGAATTACCCCTCACCCCGACCCTCTTCCCGTAAGAACGGGGAGAGGAAGAAGAAAAAGTCACAGCCACCGCTTCCGCCGCTTGAAGCTCTTCAGGTTCTTGAAGCTCTTGCGCTGGTCGCCGGCGCCGCCAAGGTAGAATTCCTTGACGTCCTCATTATCGCGCAAGCTGTCCGCGGTGCCGTCGAGCACCACCTTGCCCTGTTCCATGATGTAGCCGTGGCTTGCGACCGACAGCGCCGCGCGCGCATTCTGCTCGACCAGCAGGATGGTGACACCGAGATCGCGGTTGATCTCCTTGATGATCGCGAACACTTCCTTGACGAGCAGCGGCGACAGGCCCATCGACGGCTCGTCCATCAGGATCATCTTCGGCCGCGCCATCAGCGCCCGCCCGATCGCGAGCATCTGCTGCTCGCCACCGGAGAGATAGCCGGCCAAGCCTGTCCGCTCCTTCAGACGCGGGAAATAGTTGAACACCATCTCGATGTCGCTGCCGACCTCGCGGTCGGAGCGCGTGAACGCGCCGAGCCTGAGATTTTCCAGCGAGGTCATGTCGGAGATGATGCGGCGGCCCTCCATCACCTGGAAGATGCCGCGGCGGACGATCTTCTCCGGATCGACGCCGTCGATGCGGGCGCCCTCGAACATGATCTCGCCGCGCGTGACCTCGCCGTCCTCGGTCTTGAGCAGGCCGGAGATCGCCTTCAGCGTCGTCGACTTCCCGGCGCCGTTCGCGCCCAGCAGCGCGACGATGGCGCCTTTGGGCACATCGAGGCTGAGGCCGCGCAGCACCAGGATGACGTCGTCATAGACGACCTCGATGTTGCGGACGGAGAGCAGGGGAGGAGGTGTCGCGCTGCCTGAACCGGTTCGCGGAATGTCGAGTGTTTCAGTCATTGTGGTTATCCACCGCTGTCGTCCCCCGCGAAAGCGGGGGACCCAGTATTCCAGAGACGCCAATGCTTCACGGAGAAGCCGCGGCGTACTGGATCCCCCGCTTTCGCGGGGGATGACGATCGTGTGTGGGGCGGCTGCCGAGTCATCTCGGCAGCAGCTCAGCAACTTACCACCCAGCCCATTCCGCCTTGCGCGGCAGCTCGATGGTCTTGACCTTCTCGAGCTTGATCGTGCCCTTGGCCATGATGTCGTTGAGGTCGCCATCGGTCGGGCCGGTGACCTTGGCGCGATAGAGGTCGACCTTCATCGTGCCGCGATGGTCCTTCTCGGTCCAGGTCGAGGGGCTGCACACGCCTTCCATGCCGGCCGGCACCCAGTCCTTCTTCTGATGGAAACCCTTGGCGACGTTTTCTCCGGTCGGACCGCCATTCTTCGCAGCCCACTCGATCGCTTCTTTCATGTAGAGCGACGAGCAGACCGCCGCGACGTAATGCACCGGGCGATAGACCTTGCCGGTGGGATCGGACATTTTGGAGATCTCCTGCACTGTCTTCATGCCGGGCGCGTCGCCGCCCCAGGCCACAGCCGTGCGCAGCGGGAAGACCACGCCATCGGCGGCGTCGCCGGCGGTCTTGGCCGCGTTCTCGTCCATGCCCCAGACGTTGGACAGGAATTGCACGTCGACGCCGGCATTCTTGCAGGCCTTCATCACCGAGATGTTGGAGGCCGCGGTGTTGCCCAGATAAGCGTAGTTGGCGCCGGAGCTCTTCAGGCTCAGGCATTGCGCGCTGTAGTCGCCGGGCGCGAGCGCGAACACCAGCGGCGGCAGGACTTCGAAGCCGAGCTCGGTGGCGAGCGCCTCGCCGGCCGCCTTCGGCGCGTTGGGGTAGGGATGGTTGGCGCCCATGTGAACGAATTTCGGCTTGCCGGGCTTGCCCTTGGCCTTCCAGTCCTCGGCCGCCCAGGTCAGCTCGGCGCGCAACGCGTCCGAGTAGCTCGGGCCGTAGAAGAAATTGTAAGGCGCCGCCTTGGCCTTGCCGCTGGTGCCCTCGGGATCAGTCAGCGCGGCGGCATAGGAGCCAGAGAGATCCGGGATCTTGTCGTTGGCGAGGAAGCCGGTCAACGCCTCGGTGTCGGCGGTACCCCAGCCCATGATCGCCGCGACCTTGTTGTCCGGCGCCGACCACTTCTTGTAGAGGTTGATCGCACGCGGCACCTGGTAGCCGTAGTCGTTGCTGTCGACCGCGAGCTGCTTGCCGCCGATGCCGCCGTTCTTGTTGACCCAGGCGAAGGTGTCCGCGACGCCCTGGCCATAGGGCGTGCCGACGTCGGACGTGCCGCCCGAGAGGTCCTGCAGATGGCCGATTGCGATCTGCGCCTGCGCCGACGAGCCGAATGCGCCTGCCAGCAGCGCCAGTGCGGCCGAGCCGAGCAATGATTTAATCGTCATGTGGTTTCCTCCTGTGTTCGGGCCGGATTATCACCGGTTCCCTTTGGTTGGCTTCAATGTGAGAACGGGTAGAGCTTCCAGTAGGTCTTGATCTGGCGCCAGCGATGCGCGAGGCCGTCCGGCTCGAACATCAGGAAGGCGATGATGATCAGGCCGATCGCGATCTCGCGCAGGAAGGTGATGTTGTTGTTGAGCGACAGCGCCCTGTCGATCGCGCTGCCCTTCAGGTTGTGGCTGATCCACTCCATCGATTCCGGCAGTAGCACCACGAAGGCCGTGCCCATCAGGGTGCCCATGATCGAGCCTGTGCCGCCGATGATGATCATCGCCAGGAACAGGATCGAGCGCTCGATGCCGAAACCCTCCTGGGAGATCACGAGCTGGTAGTGCGCATAGAGCGCACCCGCAATGCCGGCGAAGAAGGCGGCGAGGCCGAACGACAGGGTACGGTATTTGGTGAGGTTGATGCCCATGATCTCGGCCGAGAGATAATGGTCGCGGATCGCGACCAGCGCGCGGCCGTCGCGGGTGCGCATCAGGTTGGTGACCAGGATGTAGCTGACCAGGACATAGGCCAGCACGACGTAGAAATATTGCCGGTCGCCGCGCAGCGTGTAGCCGAAGAGCGAGAACGGATTCGCCGAGGCCGGCACCGAGCCGCCGGAGAACCATTCCGCGCGGGAGAAGAAGTCGAGCAGGATATATTGCGCGGCCAGTGTCGCAATGACGAGATAGAGCCCCTTGAGGCGTGCCGCCGGAATGCCGAAGATCAGCCCGACCAGCGCGGTGACCACGCCCGCGAGCGGGATCGCGAAGAACACCGGGATCGCATAGGTGTTGTTGATATAGGCCGAAGTGAAAGCGCCGAGCAGGAAGAAGGCGGCATGCCCGATCGAGATCTGACCGGTGAAGCCGACCAGGATGTTCAGCCCCAGTGCGGCGATGGCAAAGATGCCGATCTGGATCGACACCGACAGCCAGTATTCGGAGAAGACCAGCGGCGCGAAGCATAGCAGGATCACGCCGGCAATCGCGAAATTGCGGCTCGTCCGGGTCGGGAAGATCGTGGTGTCGGCCGCATAAGAACTGCGGAAGTCACCGGCGGGAATGGTTGAACGTGCCACCATGATCTAGATCCGCTCGATGTCTTTGGTGCCGAACAGGCCATAGGGCTTGATCATCAGGATGATGATCAGCACGTAGAACGGCGCGATCTCGTACAGATTGCCCCAGTGCAGGTACTGGCTGTCGACATATTGCGCGACGTTCTCGAGCAGGCCGATGATGATGCCGCCGAGCACGGCGCCGCCGACCGAATCGAGGCCGCCGAGGATCGCCGCCGGAAACACCTTGATGCCGTAGGCCGACAGGCCCGACGACACGCCGTTGACCACGGCGACGACGACGCCCGCGACCGCCGAGACCGTCGCCGAGATCGCCCAGGCCATCGCGAACACGTTCTTCACGGAGATGCCGAGCGACTGCGCGACCTGCTGGTTGAATGCGGTGGCGCGCATCGCGAGACCATATTTGGACACGCGGAAGAACCAGGCCATGCCCAGCATCATCAGCAGCGACACCACGAGGCTCATGACGTAGACGGTCTGGATCTGCAGTCCGAAGATGTCGACGGACGTGCTCGCGAACACCTGCGGGAACGGCTGCGGGTTGACGCCGTACATCCATTTCAGCGCCGCCTGGAACACGGTCGACAGGCCGATCGTGACCATGATGACGGAGATGATGGGCTCGCCGATCATGGGACGGAGGATCACGACCTGGATCGCAATGCCGAAGACGAACATGAAGACCAGCGTGAGCGGCATTCCGGCCCAGAACGGCACCTGGAATTTGGTCAGCAGTGTCCAGCACACCCAGGCGCCGATCAGCAGCAGCTCGCCTTGCGCGAAATTGACGACCTGCGTCGCCTTGTAGATCAGCACGAACGACATCGCGACGACGCCATAGAGCGTGCCGACGACGAGCCCGTTGGCGAGCAGCTGGAGGAGGAAGAAGAGGTTCATGATCGTGTGGGCACGCTGTGATCCTCTCCCCTTGTGGGAGAGGGTGGCTGCGCGGAGCGCAGCCGGGTGAGGGGTTGTCTCAGCGGGTGAGCAAGAGGAGAGGGACCCCTCACCCGACTGAGCTTGCGTCGGCCAGCGGAGATGCCCTCTCCCGCAAGGGGAGAGGGCGCAGCCATGTGCAGCGTGAACTCGTCTTCGTCATCGCCGGGCTCGACCCGGCGATCCATCGCGAGAGAGGTCTGCGGAAGGAGATGGATGCGCGGGTCGAGCCCGCGCATGACGATCTCATGTGACGGAAGGCTCATCACTCCGCGGCCTCCGCCATCGGTCCATGGCCGCCGAGATCGACCACCTTCAAGGTGGTGCGGATGCGCTGAGTGGTGCCGTCCTGGAAGCGGATCACGGTGTCGACCGGGATGGTCGGCCTGCCGCCGTAGATCGCGTCGATGATATCTGCATATTTCTCGTTGATGACGCTGCGGCGCACCTTTCGCGTGCGGGTGAGCTCGCCGTCATCGGCGTCGAGCTCCTTGTACAGCAGCAGGAAGCGGGCGATGCGCTGCGCGGGCGGCAGGGTCGCGTTGACCGTTTCCACTTCCTTCTGCAACAGCGCATAGACCTCGTTGCGCGAGGCGAGGTCGGAATAGGTGGTGAAGGCGATGCGGCTCTTCTCCGCCCATTTCGAGATGATCGAGTAGCGGATGCAGATCATGGCCGCGAGGTGCTCGCGGCCGTCGCCGAGCACGACCGCCTCGGCGATGTAGGGCGAGAATTTCAGCTTGTTCTCGATATATTGCGGCGAGAAGCGCTCGCCGCGCGCGGTCTCGGCGAGATCCTTGATGCGGTCGATGACGACGAGTTGCCTCTCGCCGTTGAAATAGCCGGCATCGCCGGACTGCATCCAGCCGTCCTTGATGTCGGCGGCGGAGGCCTCGGGGCTCTTGTAATAGCCCAGGAACATGTTGGGATGGCGCACGACGATCTCGCCGATGCCCTGGCTGTCGGGCGCGTCGATCTTGATCTCGATGTCCTCACCCATCGGGATGCCGGTCGTGTCCGGATCGACCTTGTTGTTCGGGTGCAGCGTGTAGGCGCCGAGCAGCTCGGTCTGGCCGTACAGCGTGCGCAGCGGAACGCCCATGGCGCGGAAGAACTTGAACGTGTCGGGTCCGAGCGCGGCACCGCCTGTCGCGGCCGAGCGCAGCCGCGTGAAGCCGAGCCGGTCGCGTAGCGCCCGGAACAACAGCACGTCGGCGACGCTGGAATGCTGGCCCTTCTCGAGTGCGGCAAGGCCCGTCGACATGCCCAGATGATAGAGCCGCTGCTTGAGCGGAGAGGCGTCCATGACGCCTGCGCGGACGTCGGCCGCGATCTGCTCCCAGACCCGCGGTGCGAACAGCACGAAGGTCGGCGCAATCTCGCGGAAGTCGTTCATCATCGTATCAGGCTCTTCGACGAAGTTGACCTTCATCCGGCAGAGCAGCCCTTTGCCGAGCACGTAGACCTGTTCCATGATCCAGGGCAGCGGTAGCACCGAGACATATTCGTCGTCGGGCCCCTTCGGATCGAAGCTGAGATAGGTCGCGCAATGCCTGAGCACCCGCGCGGCGGCAAGCATCGCAAGCTTGGGATGCGACGTCGTGCCCGAGGTGGTGCAGAGGATCGCGACGTCCTCGCCTTTGGTCGCGTCGACCATGCAGTCGTAGAGATCCGGCTCGCGCGCGGCTCTGTTGCGGCCGAGCTCGGCGAGCCTGTCCGCCGGCATCAATCTCGGATCATCATATTTCCGCATGCCGCGCGGATCGGAATAGATGATGTGCTTGAGCGCCGGTGCGCGGTCGGCGAGATTCAACAGCTTGTCGACCTGCTCCTCGTCCTCGGCGAACACCAGCCGCGCCTCGCCATAGTTCAGCAGATAGGCGGCTTCCTCGTCGAGCACGTCGCGGTAGAGCCCAAGGCTCAGGCCCCGGATGGCATGCGTCGCGATCTCGGCTGCAACCCAGTCCGGCCGGTTGTCGCCGATGATGCCGATCACGTCATCCTTGCCGAGTCCGAGCTCGACCATGCCGAGGGCGAAGTCGCGGACCCGCGCCTGGTAGTCGGCCCAGGTGAACAGCCGCCACAACCCGAGATCCTTCTCGCGCAGCGCGACCTCCTTGCCGTGCTCCCGCGCGTTCAGCCGCAGCAGCTTCGGATAGGTGTCGGCCTGCTTGACGCGGCCTGCATAGTCCATCATGCCGCGTCCTCCGCGATCGAAGGCACCTCATCGGGATCGACCAGCAGTTCGTCCTCCTCGCCAAGATAGGCGCGCTTGACGTGCGGATCGGCGAGCACGGCGGCCGGGTCGCCTTCGGCGATCTTGCGGCCGAAATCGAGCACCATGACGCGATGGGAAATGTCCATGACGACGCCCATGTCGTGCTCGATCATCACGACGGTCATGCCGAATTCCTCGTTGAGGTCGACGATGTAGCGGGCCATGTCCTCCTTCTCCTCGAAGTTCATGCCGGCCATCGGCTCGTCGAGAAGGATCAGATGCGGTTCGAGCGCCATCGCGCGCGCCAGCTCCACGCGCTTGCGCAGACCGTAGGAGAGGGTGCCGGCCGGCGCCTTGCGCACCGACTGCAGGTCGAGGAAGTCGATGATCTCCTCGACCTTCTCGCGGTGCCGCAGCTCCTCGCGCCGCGCGCCGCTGAGCCAGTACAGGGCCCCAGTCAGAAAGTTGTTCTTCAGCAGGTGATGGCGCCCGACCATGATGTTGTCGAGCACGCTCATGTGGTGGAACAGCGCAAGGTTCTGGAAGGTGCGGCCGATGCCGAACGTGGCGCGCGCGTTTGGCGGCAGGCCGGTGATGTCGCGGCCGCGATGGAACAGGCGACCCTCGGTCGGCTTGTAACGGCCGGAGATGCAGTTGACGATCGAGGTCTTGCCGGCGCCATTCGGGCCGATGATCGAAAACAGCTCGCCGTCGCGCACGCCGAAGCTGACATCGGTCAGCGCACGAACGCCACCGAAACGCAGCGAGACTCCGCGCGCTTCCAACGTATAGTCCAAATCGTCCTCCCGAACTGTCTTCGGCGCTTGGCGCGCTCTTCAGGCGTCGTGTTCCGCGACGTTAAGTGCGTCGCATTGGCCGCAATCCTATCCCGTGCTCAGGTTCCGCGCCATCCGACGAATGACGGGCCACCCGGCTGGGTGCATTTTGCCGCATCTCAGACCGTCCAGCGTCACCCGCACTGGGGATGAACCACGACCTCACGAGCCGAATGCGGTGGTCCTGGATAGGGGAAAGCGCTATCAGGAACTGTCTTGCGCCCGACAATTCCCAGGCAAATTTCACGATGGATTTGTTGCGGCGCAATATGATGGGCGCGAGATTTGCAGTGACGAGATGACGGCTTGATCTCTCCCGATACCCTTTTGCGCATCGCGCCGTGGTCGCGCCATCTGAAGCCCGAGGAGATAGACGCGACCTGTGCGGGGATCGTCGAGCGCTCCTTCGCGGCCAACGAGCATATCTTCATGCGCGGCGACCAGTTCGATTATTGGACCGGCATCGTCACAGGTCTCGCGCGCATGAGCACGGTGTCGCGCGGCGGAAAGGCCACGACCTTCGCCGGCATGTCCGCGGGCGCCTGGTTCGGCGAAGGCAGCGTGCTCAAGAACGAGCCGCGCCGCTATGACGTCGTCGCGCTGCGCGACACGCGGCTCGCGCTGATGGAGCGGCCGACCTTCATGTGGCTGTTCGAGAACAGCGTCGGCTTCAATCGCTTTCTCGTCACCCAGCTCAACGAGCGGCTCGGCCAATTCATCGGTCTCGTCGAAGTCGGCCGCACGCTGGATGCGACGGCGCGGCTCGCCCGCAGCATCGCCTCGCTGTTCAACCCGATCCTCTACCCGAATACGACCCGGCACCTGGAGATCACCCAGGAGGAGATTGGCGCCTTGTCGGGCCTGTCGCGGCAGAACGCCAATCAGTGCCTGAAGACGCTGGAGCGCGAGGGCCTGCTGCGGCTGGAATATGGCGGGGTCACGATCCTCGATCTCGACCGCCTGCGCTGTTACGGGGACTGACGGAAGCGGTGCCGTCCTGGCGGCAGAGCATTGATCGGACATACCTTTCCGTTGGGCTTGACCGTCGCGAGGTGCTATGGCCTCGCTATCGCGGGAACATCGGGCGTGGCGTCGGGAGAGAGTTGGAGTGGGTATGGCGAGGCAGGATTGCAGGGGTCGCGTGGCGCTGATCACCGGGGTCACCGGGCAGGACGGCGCCTATCTGGCCGAATATCTGCTTGGCCTCGGCTATACGGTCCACGGCATCAAGCGGCGGTCGTCGTCCTTCAATACCGCGAGGGTCGATCATCTCTATCAGGATCCGCACCACGGCAACGTGCCGTTCCTGCTGCACTACGGCGACATGACCGACTCGACCAACCTGATCCGGCTGGTGCAGCAGATCCGCCCGCACGAGATCTACAATCTGGCGGCACAGAGCCATGTCGGCGTCAGCTTCGAGAGCCCGGAATATACCGCCAATGCCGATGCGCTCGGCGTTCTCCGCCTGTTGGAAGCCATTCGCATTCTCGGGATGGAGAAGGAGACCCGCTTCTACCAGGCTTCGACCTCCGAGCTGTACGGCCTGGTCCAGGAGATCCCGCAGAAGGAGACCACGCCGTTCTATCCGCGCTCGCCTTACGGCTGCGCCAAGCTCTACGGCTACTGGATCACGGTGAACTATCGCGAAGCCTACGGCATGTTCGCCTGCAACGGCATCCTGTTCAATCACGAGAGCCCGATCCGCGGCGAGACCTTCGTCACGCGCAAGATCACCCGTGGCGTCGCCCGCATCGAGACCGGCCTGGAGGAGACCATCTATCTCGGCAATCTCGAGGCCAAGCGCGACTGGGGTCACGCCCGCGACTATGTCGAGGGCATGCATCGTATCCTGCAGGCGGATACGCCCGACGACTTCGTGCTGGCGACCGGCGAGACCCATTCGGTGCGCGAGCTCGTCGAGCTCGCCTTCGCCGAGGTCGATCGCCGCATCGAATGGCGCGGTGAGGGCGTCGACGAGGCCGGGATCGATTGCAAGTCCGGCAAGACGGTGGTGCGCATCGACCCGACTTATTTCCGGCCGACCGAGGTCGACCTTCTGATCGGCGACTGCAGCAAGGCGCGCGATAAGCTCGGCTGGGCGCCGAAGACGAGCTTCGCCCAGCTCGTCAAGGAAATGGTCGCGAGCGACCTGGATGCCGCACGCAAGGAGGCCGTCCGTGGCGGCCTTTGATCTCCGGGGCAAGCGCGTCTTCGTTGCCGGCCATCGCGGCATGGTCGGCAGCGCGCTGGTGCGGCGATTGGCGAGCGAGGGCGTCGAGCTGCTGACCGTGCCGCGCCGCGACGTCGATCTACGCGACCAGACCGCCGTGTTCTCCTGGTTCGCCAGGACCAAGCCGCAAGTCGTGTTCCTCGCCGCCGCCAAGGTCGGCGGCATCGTCGCCAACAACACGCTGCGCGCTGAATTCATCTACGACAACATCGCGATTGCCACCAACGTCATCCACGCCGCGCATGTGAACAGCGCCGAGAAGCTGATGTTTCTCGGCTCCTCCTGCATCTATCCGAAGCTCGCCCCGCAGCCGCTGCGTGAAGATGCGATGCTGACCGGCCCCTTGGAGCCCACCAACGAGCCCTACGCGATTGCCAAGATCGCCGGCATCAAGATGGTCGAGGCCTACCGCAGCCAATACGGCGCCGACTTCATCAACGTGATGCCGACCAATCTCTATGGCCCCGGCGACAACTATCATCCGGAGTACAGCCACGTGGTCGCGGCGCTGATCCGGCGTTTCCACGAGGCCAAGCTTGCGGATGCCCGCCAGGTCGTGGTCTGGGGCACCGGCACGCCGCGGCGCGAATTCCTCTATGTCGACGACATGGCGGATGCCTGTGTGCATCTGATGAAGACCTATTCGGATTCAGAGCTGGTCAACATCGGCACCGGCGAGGACATCACGATCGCCGATTTTGCCCGCGTCGTTGCAGCCGCCGTCGGCTACACGGGAGCCGTCAGCTTCGATACCTCGAGGCCCGATGGCACGCCGCGCAAGCTGCTCGACGTGTCCCGGCTCGCGAAGCTCGGCTGGCGCGCCACGACCTCGCTTCAGGACGGCATCGCGCGCGCGTATCAGTCGTTCCTCAAGGAGACGGGGCAGGGCGCAGAGTAGCGTCCGTCCTTGCGAGCCGCGGAAGCGTCGAAGCCGTCCAGGACGCGAACACGAGACTCCGCCTTGCTTCGCGAACCCTGTCATTCGGCCGCGCGTCCCTCGGCGGCTCCTTGCACAGCCCCTATCTTGCTGCGCACCGCCTTGATCTCGCGGACCGGCGACGAGCCGAACATCCGGCCGTATTCGCGCGTGAACTGCGGCACGCTCTGATAGCCGACGGCAAAGGCCGCGCTGCCTGCGGTCATGCCTTCCGCCAGCATCAGCCGTCGCGCCTCGATCAGCCGAAGCTGCTTCTGGAACTGCAGCGGCGACAGTGAGGTGAGGCGGCGGAAGTACTGGTGGAATGACGACGGGCTCATGCCCGCGACGGCCGCCAATTGCTCCACGCGCAAGGGCCCCGCAAACTCGGTGCGCAGCACGGCGACCGCGCGTGCGATGCGCTGCGCGTGGCCATCCGGCCAGCCGAGACGACGGATCGCCGTTCCATGCCGGCCAGTCAACAGCCAGTAGTGCATCTCGCGCAACAGCTGTCCCTGCAGCACCGGTATCGATTCCGGACGATCGAGCAAGCGCATCAGACGTAGCGCAGCGTCGGCCACCTCGCGATCGGTCGGGTCGACTCGGACCGGCGCGTGGTCGTCTCCGCCGGCGTCACCCATCTGTGCCGAGAGATCGGTGAGAATCGCCGGATCGAGCTCGAGCACGAGCGAGAGATAGGGCACCGCGATGCTTGCGCGCGTGATCTGGCTGACGGTCGGCACGTCGGCCGTGATCAACAGCGAATCGCCAGCGGAAAAGCCGAAGCCCTGGCCGCCCATCGTGACATGCTTGCTTCCCTGCACCACGAGGCAGACCAGCGGCCGCGAGATCGCGTAGAGGAGGCCGCTGGGCGCGGTCGCCCGTACGGTCATCAGGCCCGCGATTGGGGGTTGGCCAATACCGGCACCGTCGGCATGGGCTTCGGCGTGGCGGCCCACGGCGTGAAGGAGCGTGCTCATGATGGACCGAGCCTAACCGGTCGACGCCGGCGATGCACCGCATTTTGGAGGATTGGGCAAGAAGCGGCGAGCTTCCGGCAACAAAGGCGTGCGCGCCTGGTCGATATCGGGGTGGTCAAGACCGCAGGAGTTCAGACCATGACCAAGATTGCTCTCGTGACCGGTTCGAGCCGGGGCCTCGGCCGCAACGCCGCGCTCAACATCGCTCGCCATGGTGGCGACGTCGTTCTCACCTACCAGAGCAGGGTGGACGACGCTCACGCGGCTATGGCGGAGATCGCTGCGCTGGGCCGCAAGGCTGTCGCCTTGCAATTGGACACCGGGGACGTCGCAAGTTTCATGTCGTTTGCCGAGCGGCTGCGGACCGCGTTGCGCGAGACCTGGCGGCGCGAGACGTTTGACCATCTCGTCAACAATGCCGGCCATGGCGACTATGCCTTGATCGGCCAGACCACCGAGGCGCAATTCGATCGTCTGGTCAACGTCCATTTCAAGGGCGTCTATTTCCTGACGCAGACATTGCTGCCACTGCTCGCCGATGGTGGTCGCATTGTGAACCTGTCCTCCGGCCTGACCCATACGTCGTTTCCCGGTTACGCCGCCTATGCGGCGGTCAAAGGCGCGGTCGAGGTGCTGACCCGTTACATGGCCAAGGAATTGGGTGACCGCGGTATCGCGGTCAACACGGTGGCCCCCGGCGCGATCGAAACCGATTTCGGCGGCGGGGTGGTTCGCGACAATGCCGAGATCAACAAGGTGTTTGCGGACATGACCGCGCTCGGCCGCGCCGGCCTGCCCGACGACATCGGGCCGATGATCGCGAGCCTGCTGTCTGAGGACAATCGCTGGGTCAACGCGCAGCGGATCGAAGTGTCAGGTGGACAGGGCATCTGAGACGAGCGAATCCGGGAGATCGCCCATGTCAGTTTCTGCAGGACCCGCCGGCACCATCGATCGGCTCTACGTGCTGGATGCCGGGCTCGCGGTCGCACCAGATCGATCGGCTTATACGCCGGGACAGTGGGAGGGCGAACAGGTCACGTTGAGCTGCAATGCCTACCTGATCCGTCGTGGCGGCGCCTGGATCATGTGGGATACCGGCATCGAGGATACGATCGCAGAGGAGGCCGGCGGCCGGATCATCGCCCACGGCATCAGGGGCGTCGTTGCGCGCCCGATCGTCCGCCAACTCGCCGATATCGGACTTGGGCCCGAGGACGTGACGACGGTCATTCTGTCCCATGCTCATTTCGACCATGTCGGCAATGCGCGGCTGTTCGGGCATGCCACGTGGCACATCCAGCGGGACGAGCATCGGGCGATGTTCGGCCCCGACTATCGACAGCATGGCTATGTGCCTTTGCTTTACGAATGCCTGAGGCAGGCAAAGGTCGAACTGATGGACGGAGACCATGACATGTTCGGTGATGGTTCGATCCGTGTGATCGCGACGTCCGGACATACGCCGGGGCACAGTTCGCTGCTGGTCCGCCTCGCGAATACCGGGCCGATCCTGCTGTCAGGCGATGTTGCGCATGACCGCTACAACATGGAGCATCGCCGCGTGCCGACCATGAACGCCGATGCGGAGGAGACGCGACGATCGATGGCGCGCGTCGAGGCCATCGTTCAGGCCGAGGGGGCGCAGCTCTGGATCAACCACGACATCGTGCAGAACGCGACGATCGTACACGCGCCGTCCTACTTCGATTGAGTTCCGGCCAGTTCAGTTCGTCGCCGTCCGCGGCGGCTTCCCACTGAGCGCCACCGCCATCGCCGAGATCAGCGGCTTCATGAAATAGGCCTCGCCCGCGGGAATGATCGACGGCGCGAGGCCGTGGACGGCAAGCTCCTCGGTGACCACAGGCCCGACCGAGGCGATCGGCGTGCGCGCCAGTCCCTGGCGCAGGCGGTCTTCGACGCCATGTGCCTTGGCGACGTCGAACAGCCGCCGCGGCTGGCCCGAGCTCGTCAATGCAATGGCGTCGACCTTGCCTGCGATCATCTCGTCGATGGCGGTGAGGATGTTCGTATCCGCCGCCTTGGCGTCGTAGACATAAGGCAGGACGGGATCGACCTCGGCGCTGCCAGCGGTGATGGCGCCGATCAGCGCCGCGTGATCCTTGTCGGGGTAGAGCTGCAGGCCCAGCCGATGGCCCTTCAGGTCGTATCGGGCCAGCAGCTCGGCGACGCCTTCCGACGTCGGCTTCTCGGTCGTGACCTGCGGCTCGAGTCCAAGCTCGCGCAAGGCGCGACCGGGCTTGGGTCCGCGGGTGAATTTGCGCGCCTTACCGAGCGCGCTGATGAAATCCGCTTCGACGCCGATCCGTCGCACGACGGTCATCAGCCGCCGCAGGCCTTCGCCGGTCATCAGCACGAGATCGTCGCAAGGCCGCGCGATGAACCGGCGAATCCAGGCCTCGATCGGACCCGGGTCCGGTGCGTCCTGGATCGTGAACATCGGACATTGCAGCACGTCGGCGCCTTGCTCGGCAAGCAGCCGCGAGAACTGCGCTTCCTCGCGCGTTTCCAGGATCAGGATGCGGTTGCCGGTCAGCCTGTCAGCCATGGCGATGCTCGAAGGTTGAGAGTTGATGTTTTGTTCATCCTGCCCCCGCGCCGAGCGTTGGCGCAAGCGGGGCGAGGGTGATAGAGCAGGCGCAAACGGGCGCCAAGCCTGCCGCGCGTTCCTCCTCACCCATCCGTCCCGGTTGCATCATCGCCATGTCCGACCACCAATATGTCCTGACCCTGTCCTGCCCGGATCGTCCCGGGATCGTCTCGGCCGTCTCCACCTTCCTCGCCCATAACGGCCAGAACATTCTCGACGCCCAGCAGTTCGGCGATTTCGAGACGGGTCACTTCTTCATGCGCGTGGTGTTCACGGCCGCCGACCTCGCCGTCAACCTGCCGTCGCTGCAGACCGGTTTCACCGCGATCGCCGACCGGTTTGCGATGGATTGGCAGATGCGCGACCGCGCCGGCCAACGCCGCGTCATGCTGCTGGTGTCGAAGTTCGATCATTGCCTGGTCGACATTCTCTACCGCTGGCGCACCCGCGACCTGTCGATGATCCCGACCGCGATCGTCTCCAACCATCCGCGCGAGACCTATGCCGGGCTCGATTTCGGCGACATCCCGTTCCACCACATGCCGGTCACCAGGGACACCAAGCGCGAGCAGGAGCAGGCGGTCCTGAAGCTAGTCGACGACACCAAGACCGATCTCGTGGTGCTGGCGCGCTACATGCAGATCCTGTCCGACGAGATGTCGGCGAGCCTGTCCGGGCGCTGCATCAACATCCATCATTCGTTCCTGCCGGGCTTCAAGGGCGCCAAGCCCTACCACCAGGCCTATGAGCGCGGCGTCAAGCTGATCGGCGCCACCGCCCATTACGTCACGCGCGATCTCGACGAAGGCCCGATCATCGACCAGGACGTCGAGCGCATCAGCCATCGCGACACCCCCGACGACCTCGTGCGCAAGGGCCGCGACATCGAACGCCGGGTGCTGGCGCGGGCGATCCGCTATCACCTCGAGGACCGCGTCATCCTCAACGGGCGCAAGACCGTGGTGTTCATGGATTGATGACGCTGGCCGTCAGCGGCCCGGGGCGGTCGCCTGCGCGTTGGCATTCGACTGCGTCTCCTTGTCGCGCTCGGCCGCCGGCATCTGCCGCTGCCGCTCGCGCTCCTGCATGAAACGGTCATACTCCGCGGTGCCGGGCCGCGGCGGGGCATTGGCCGGCAGGCCGCCGGCCCATTGCGGGATAATGTCGCCCATGCCGGCGCCGACCTTCTCGTTGATCGACGAGCAGCCGGCCAGAGCCGGCGCAGCCAAGGCCAGCACGGTCATCGCGGCAAGCAATCTCGCGCGAATTGCAGTCCTGGCCGGCATGGAGGGGTGACCTTTCATCGTCGCAGTCGCGACTCTAACGACTTGCCATCAATTGGTAAAATTTGGCCGTTCGAAGTCGGAGTATTATAATACCTATAAAAAGTTCATGGCCCGTTCCGGAAACCGACCGTCCACGCACTGCCTCATGATCGCCATTGACAATATCGTGCCGAGTCCGCAGCGATGCGCGCGCGATATCGTGAACGACATCGCCCAGGTGAGACAACTGAGACAACAATGGCCGGGGGCTGCGGTCCTGATCCGACCAGGGAGGTAGTTTCAATGTTCGTGCGAAACAAGACACTGACGCTGGCTGCCAGCGCGGCTTTGGCCGCGGCTGCGATCGCGTCCGGTGCGGCGCGGGCCGACGACGTGTTCAAGATCGGCCTGATCGTGCCGATGACCGGCGGCCAGGCGTCGACCGGCAAGCAGATCGACAACGCGATCAAGCTCTACATGCAGCAGAACGGCGACACCGTTGCCGGCAAGAAGATCCAGGTCATTCTCAAGGATGACGCCGCGCTGCCCGACAACACCAAGCGGCTGGCGCAGGAACTGATCGTCAACGACAAGGTCAACGTCATCGCCGGCTTCGGCGTGACGCCGGCGGCGTTCGCGGCCGCGCCGCTCGCCACCCAGGGCAAGGTCCCGGAAGTGGTGATGGCCGCGGGCACCTCTGTTATCACCGAGAAGTCGCCCTACATCGTCCGCACCAGCTTCACCCTGCCGCAGTCCTCCACCATCATCGGCGACTGGGCGGTCAAGAACGGCATCAAGAAGGTCGCGACCCTGACCTCGGACTACGCGCCGGGCAATGATGCGCTGGCCTCCTTCAAGGAGCGCTTCACCGCCGGTGGCGGCGAGATCGTCGAGGAAGTGAAGGTCCCCCTGGCCAATCCGGACTTCGCGCCGTTCCTGCAGCGCATGAAGGATGCCAAGCCGGACGCGATGTTCGTGTTCGTGCCGGCCGGCCAGGGCGGCAACTTCATGAAGCAGTATGCCGAGCGCGGGCTCGACAAGAGCGGCATCAAGGTGATCGGACCGGGTGACGTGACCGACGACGACCTGCTCAACGACATGGGCGATGCGGTGCTCGGTACGGTGACCGCGCACATCTATTCGGCCGCGCATCCGTCCGCCAAGAACAAGGAGTTCGTGGCGGCCTACAAGAAGGCGTTCAACAGCCGCCCGGGCTTCATGGCGGTCGGCGGCTATGACGGCATCCATCTGATCTACGAGGCCCTGAAGAAGAGCGACGGCAAGACCGACGGCGATTCGCTGCTGGCGGCGATGAAGGGCATGGCCTGGGAGAGCCCGCGCGGCCCGATCTCGATCGATCCGGAGACGCGCGACATCGTCCAGAACGTCTACATCCGCAAGGTCGAGAAGGTCGACGGCGAGCTCTATAACGTCGAGTTCCAGACCTTCGAGGCCGTCAAGGATCCGGGCAAGGCGAAGAAGTGACGCCGTAGGCGTCATCGGGAGCGCATAGATGGTGCGCTCCCTCCCCCGCGTGCGGGGGAGGGCTGGGGTGGGGGCGCCCCACGGCGCACTGTTTGTGAGGAGAGACTTTCCCCCACCCGCATCGCATCTTCGATGCGATGCGACCTCCCCCGCAGGCGGGGGAGGTGCAGACCGAGCCAAGCGTCACATGCGTGCCCTTCGGAAGAAGGGATGAGACCGGGGACCGAACCTAGACTGCCATGACCGCCATCCTTACCAACCTGTTCGACGGTGTTGCCTACGGCATGCTGCTGTTCGTGCTGGCCTGCGGGCTCGCCGTGACGCTCGGCCTGATGAACTTCGTCAATCTCGCCCACGGCGCCTTCGCCATGACCGGCGGCTACGTCTGTGCCGTTCTGGCCAATCAGCTGGGCTGGCCGTTCTTTGCCGCGCTGCCGTTCGCCTTCATCGTCAGCGCGGTGATCGGCGCGGCGCTGGAGCGGACGCTGTACCAGCATCTCTATGCGCGCAGCCATCTCGATCAGGTGCTGTTCTCGATCGGGCTTGTGTTCATGTCGGTGGCCGCGGCCGACTACGTCATGGGCTCGTCGCGGCTCTTCATCAAGCTGCCGGCGGCGCTGCAGGGGCAGTTCGATGTGTTCGGTGTCGGCATCGGCCGCTACCGGCTGATGATCATCGTCATTTGCGGCCTGCTCACGGTGGGGCTGCAGCTCGTTCTGTCCAAGACCCGGTTCGGCAGCCGGCTGCGCGCGGCGGTCGATGATCCCAGGGCGGCCAGCGGGCTCGGCATCAACGTGCCGCAGGTGTTCGCCTTCACCTTCGCGTTCGGCTGCGGACTGGCCGGACTGGGCGGCGCGCTCAGCGCCGAGATCCTCGGCCTCGATCCGTATTTCCCTCTCAAGTTCATGATCTACTTCCTGATCGTGGTCACGGTCGGCGGTTCGTCTTCGATCACCGGTCCGTTCCTGGCCTCGCTGCTGCTCGGCATCGGCGACGTCGCCGGCAAATACTACGTGCCGAAGCTCGGGCCGTTCGTCATCTACACCATCATGATCGTGATCCTGATCTGGCGCCCGAACGGCCTGTTCGGCCGCACGGCGACGCGGTGAGGATCGCATGACAACGAATGCACAATCCGACGTCGGCTTCCACGCCAGGCAGCATGGCCGCTGGCATTGGAGCGAGTTCGCCTTCTGGATCGTCGTGCTGGCGGTCGGACTCGCCTTTCCCTCGCGCTACCTGATCATGACCGAGATCCTGCGGCTCGCGCTGTTCGCGATGTCGCTCGATCTCATCCTCGGCTATGCCGGCATCGTCTCGCTGGGGCACGCCGCCTTCTTCGGCGTCGGTGCCTACTGCGCCGGACTGCTGTCGGTCCACGGCATCATCAACGAGCCGGTGCTGGCGCTGATCGTGGCCGGCCTTGCCGCTACGGTGCTCGGCTTCGCCACCAGCTTCCTGGTGATCCGCGGCGTCGACCTGACGCGGCTGATGGTGACACTCGGCATTGCGCTCTTGATGGAAGCGCTGGCGGAGCGCTTCTCCAACATCACCGGCGGCACCGACGGCCTGCAGGGCATCGACATCCAGCCGATCTTCGGCCTGTTCGCCTTCGACATGTTCGGCAAGACCGGCTTCTTCTATTCGCTCGCGGTGCTGTTCGTGCTGTTCCTGCTGGCGCGGCGGATCGTGCATTCGCCGTTCGGCCTGTCGCTGCGCGCGATCAAGAACAATCCGCTGCGCGCGGCCGCGGTCGGCATTCCCGTCAACCGGCGCCTGATCGCGATCTACACGGTCGCGGCGTTCTATGCCGGCATTGCGGGAGCATTGTTCACGCAGACCACGGCGCTGGCCTCGCTCGACGTGTTCTCGTTCGAGCGCTCCGCCGACCTCGTTCTGATGCTCGTGATCGGCGGCTCCGGCTATCTCTATGGCGGGCTGATCGGCGCCGCCGTGTTCCGGATGCTGCAGGAGCTGTTCCAGTGGATCACCCCGCAATACTGGATGTTCTGGATCGGCCTCGTGCTGGTCGTGATCGTCATGGTCGGCCGCCACCGCATCCATGCCTATGCGCTGTGGCTGCCCAACCTCATTCTCCGGCAGATCGCCGGCCGCAAGGCCGCGGTGGCCCTGACCGATAACGAGGCGCCATGAGCTACGCGCTCGAAACCCGCGGGCTGGACAAGCATTTCGGCGGTCTTCATGTGACGCGCGACCTGTCGCTGAAGATCGCGCCCGGTGCGCGGCACGCGCTGATCGGTCCGAACGGCGCCGGCAAGACCACCGTCATCAATCAGCTCACCGGCGTGCTGGAGCCGAGCGCGGGACGAATCCTGCTCGAAGGCCAGGACATCACCGATCTCCCCGTGCACAAGCGCGTGCTGCGCGGCCTGTCGCGCACCTTCCAGATCAACCAGCTCTACCCGGACCTGACGCCGCTCGAGACCATCGGGCTCGCGGTGTCCGAGCGGCTCGGCGGCGGTGGCAATTGGTGGCGGCGCATGGGCACGCGCGACGACATCAATGCCGAGATCGCCGAGACCTTGGAGCGCTTCCGGCTGCTCGACGTGATGAACGATCCGACCTCGACCTTGCCCTATGGCAAGCAGCGCCTGCTCGAGATCGCCGTCGCCATCGCCGCCAAGCCCCGCGTGCTGCTGCTCGACGAGCCGGCCGCCGGCGTGCCGGAGGGCGAGCGCAAGGACATTCTCGCCGCCGTCGCCGCGTTGCCGCGTGACGTGACGGTGCTGCTGATCGAGCACGACATGGACCTCGTCTTCTCCTTTGCCGACCGCATCTCGGTTCTCGTTTCGGGGGCTCTGCTGGTCGAGGGCGCTCCCGACGAGGTCGCACGCGATCCGCAGGTCAAGGCGGTCTATCTCGGCGAGGCCGCGTGATGACGGACCTGCTCGCCATCGAGAACCTGCGTGCCGGCTATGGCCAGGCGGTCGTATTGCCGAACATGTCGCTGAAGCTGCCGGAGGGTCAGGTGCTGGCGCTGCTCGGACGTAACGGCACCGGCAAGACCACGCTGATCAACTCCATCGTCGGCGTCACCCGCCGCTTTTCCGGCAGGATCGCATTGGCGGGGCAGGACATCACGAGCCTGCGCGCCGACCAGCGCGCGCGCGCCGGCATCGGCTGGGTGCCGCAGGAGCGCAACATCTTCCGCTCGCTCACGGTCGAAGAGAACATGACCGCGGTGGCGCAGCCCGGGCCGTGGACGGTCGAGCGGGTCTACCAGATGTTTCCGCGGCTCAAGGAGCGTCGCAACAATTTCGGCAACCAACTTTCGGGCGGCGAGCAGCAGATGCTGGCGATCGGCCGTGCGCTGACGCTCAATCCGAAGGTGCTGTTGCTGGACGAGCCGACCGAAGGGCTGGCGCCGATCATCGTCGAGGAGCTGCTGGCCGCGATCGGCACCATCAGCCGAGCCGGCGGGCTGTGCTCGGTTATCGTCGAGCAGCACGCGCAGAAGCTCCTCAGCCTTGCCGATCGCGTCGTGATCCTCGAGCGCGGCACCGTCGTGCACGACGCGCCGTCGAGCGAGTTGAAAGCCGATCCGAGCCCGCTGGAGCGGCATCTCGGGGTCGCGAGCGCCGCCACCGCGCATTGACTGATCGAGAGGCTTGAACGCCGGCCTCGCAAGCGTCATTCTGGGTTGTAGAAGCGATTTGGCTCGCCTCGTTGGCTGACTCTCCGGATCGTGCTTCCGAGCGGTATAGGGCAGCGGTGGCCAGCCTGGTATGCAGGACGGCGGCGTCACGCGGTCAGCCCCGACGCGACGCCCTCGACGCTCGATGCGGCCGTGCCGTCGCATTAACGGGTCCGGAGGCCGGAAAATGGCCGGACTACAGCAGAATGAAGCATCGGAGGATGGCCGACGGATCATGCAGCCAGGTGACCGCGGCCGCCGCGGGATCCTCTGGTGATCCCGATCTCAATGGAATTGTATACCGGTCGGATACGGGGTAGGGGATGGATCCAATCCATGCTGCACGGCCGACCCCGGACAGCACGCCAAGTCAGATCGCAACCGATCCAACAATCATACCGAACGAATCGACCCCTTCCAAGGAGTGAACAGATGCAACGCACCAAGCCCCCGTTCCGCGCCGACGAAGTCGGCAGCCTCCTGCGTCCGCAGAAGATCAAGGAGGCCCGCGCCAAGCTCGAGAAGGGCGAGATTTCGGCCGACGATCTCCGCAAGATCGAGGACATGGAGATCGAGAAGGTCGTGCACCGCCAGGCATCGACCGGGCTCAAGCTCGCGACCGACGGCGAATTCCGCCGCTCCTGGTGGCATTTCGACTTCCTGGCCAAGCTGACCGGCTGCGAGCTGTTCCATCCCGACGCCGGTATTCAGTTCGCGGGCGTGCAGACCCGGCACGATTCGGTGCGCGTGATCGACAAGCTCGATTTCCCGGCTGATCACCCGATGCTGAATCACTTCCGCTTCCTGAAGAAGCACGCCGACGCCGCGCATGTGACGGCGAAGATGACCATCCCGTCTCCGGCGGTGCTGCACTTCCGCGGTGGCCGCAAGTCGATCTCCAAGGACGTCTATCCCGATCTCGACGCCTTCTACGAGGATCTCGGCAAGACCTACCGCAAGGCCGTCAAGGCGTTCTACGACGCCGGCTGCCGCTACCTGCAGTTCGACGACACCGTGTGGGCCTATCTGTGCTCGCAGGAGGAGCTGCAGAAGGCCAGGGAGCGCGGCGACAATCCCGACGGCCTGCAGGAGATCTATTCGCGCATCATCAACTACGCGATCGCCGAGCGTCCCGCCGACATGACGATCTCGACCCACGTCTGTCGCGGCAATTTCCGCTCGACCTGGATCTCCTCAGGCGGTTACGAGCCGGTCGCCGAGACCATGCTCGCCAAGACCAACTACGACGGCTACTTCCTCGAATACGATAGCGAGCGTGCCGGCGGCTTCGAGCCGCTGCGTTTCCTGCCCAAGGGCAACAAGGTGGTCGTGGTCGGCCTGGTGACGTCGAAGGTCGGAGAGCTCGAGAAGAAGGACGACATCAAGCGCCGCATGGAGGAGGCCTCCAAGTTCGCGCCGCTCGATCAGCTTGCGCTGTCCCCGCAATGCGGCTTCGCCTCGACCGAGGAAGGCAACATCCTGAGCGAAGAAGAGCAGTGGGCGAAGCTGCGCCTCTGCGTCGAGCTGGCCGAGGAGATCTGGGGGAAGTAAGCTTGCCCCAGACGGAGCCTATTGAAGCTGGACCCGGACCTTACCCGGGGCAGCTGACCATCACGGTCGCTTCTGAACAGGATCGCCGCGGCAACGCGCGGCGATCCTTCACGGCGGTGGATGCAAGAGCCGCCACATCCGTTGCAGGTGACCTGCTTTTTGACGATCGCGATTTCGAAAGGTTGGCAGGAGGTGGGCTCATCGAGTCGCCGGAGAAATCCCTTCGGGTCTTGGCTCCGTGGCAAGAGGCCGGTGATCTGCTGAACGGCTGCTAACGACCAGCACATCCAATTCCATCTCAAAGATGTCGCTACGCGGCCCGGCGGCCTGCTTTCTTGGCAGACTTCCGCTTCGGAGCAGCCTTGGGCGGCGCTGAGGTGAGCTTCACGCCGAGAGCGCGGATCACCTTGAGGATGGTGGCGAACTCCGGATTCCCGTCTTCACCAAGTGCCCGATAAAGCTGTTCGCGACGGATGCCGGTTGCCTTGGCGACTTCCGTCATGCCGCGCGCTCGGGCAATTGTGTTGATCGCGGCGCGGATTTCATCAGCGGTGCCGTCCTCAAGCGCCGCCGCCAGAAACTCGGCTTGGGCCTCCGGCTCTGCAAGATATTCCGCGGCATCGAAGCGCGTCGTTGCCATTCGCTACCCCTCTCTCTCGGCCAATTCTTGAGCGCGCCGGATATCGGAGCGCTGGATGCTCTTGTCACCACCGCAAAGCAGGATCACCAGGACGTTGCCTTTCTGGCGCAAATAGACCCGATAGCCGGGGCCGTAATCGATCAGCATTTGGGAGACGCCCCCACCAACCGGCTTGCTGTCACCGAGGTTGCCACCTTCAGCACGGGCAATGCGAGCCGCAATACGTGCCTTTGCTCTCGCATCTCGCAGACCAAGAAGCCATTCCTTGAACTCGCTGGTCTGCCGGACCTCGAGCATGAAGGAGCGTATCTTAAAAGGTACAGGGGCGCAAGGGCGCGAGAGCGAAGCGCGCCGGCTATGCCCTCCTGCCTGTGCGCCGGGCTCCGGGGTCTTCCGATCAGGGTTGGGCGGCCGGAGCAATCCGCCCCGTTTCGTTTTTGCGCAGCAGTGCGCGCCGGATCAGCCGCTGCGCCGGCGCCTCGAATCCGCGATAGGTGACGTACGCCGCCGACAAGGTCAGCCCCATGAAGCCGATCCAGAACGGATGGGTGCCGTACGGAATCGCTCTCCCCAGCGACGTGAACACCAGCGCGATCGCAAGCTGGATCGGGAAGTGCAGCAGATAGCACGAATAGGTCATGTTGCCGGCGGCCTGCAGCAGGTCCTCGATGCGCCGCGGCAGGGTGATGGGCCTCGTACAGACGAACAACAGGATCGGCGTAGTGACGAGCAGGAGCACTGCGGCGCGCTCGGCCAGCTCAATGCCGGAAAGCCAGAGTGCCGACGGAATGCCGACGACGGCGCACGCGGCGAACGCCTCCAGCTTCGGCCGATACCAGGCATCGGCAACGCCCTGCCGCGCCATGGCGGCAAGTCCGCCGGCATAGAAGAAGACAAAACATTTGCCGACAAGCGTGCCGCTCGCGATCCCGGCCAGGATCATCGCCAGGTTCAACAGCGGCGATGTGGTTACGAAGCGCAAGCTTACGAAGAACGCTGCATAGACCAGGACCTCGATGGAGACCGACCAGATCGGTCCGTTGAAGCTGACGCCGGTCGGCGGCAACCAGTCGCTCGCCATGAACAGTTGCGCGACGAAATGGCCGAGATCGTTGCTCTGGTAGACGAAGAAGAAGCCATGCTGCACGACGTAGATGACCTGCAGCCCCGCGACCAGCAGCAGCGTCGCGAGATGCAGCGGGTAGAGCCGCGACAGCCGGTTGACGAAGAAGGTCCAGCCGTCGACCGTGCCGTCCGGGATGATCGCGCTGTACTTCCAGAAGAAGATGAAGCCGGAGATGCACCAGAAGATTACGACGCCGTATTCGCCGAGCTCATAGAACGGGAACAGGACGCGGTAGAACGGCAGCTCGCTGCGGACGAGATCAACCGGCGCGTCGGCCACGTAGGCGAAGTGCGGGTAGTGCCACAACAGCACCGAGATGGTGGCGAGGAAGCGCAGCAGCTCCAGTCCGAGGAGCTTGTGAGTCCCAGGCGATGTCGACGTTTGAGGCAGGGCCATGCAGTGTTCGTTAACCGTCGCGACGGGATGCGCTGGCCGATCCTAGCAGGGTCGAAATGAAGGATTGTTTTCGTCGGCCGCAGCGCGTGCGGGGCGTTCGGGGTCAACCGCAGGCGAGCTCGGTTCCACGCTGGATCGCCTGGTCCCAGGACCGGTAGCCCGCAGCATTGAGATGGATGCCCTCGAGCGTGAACGGCGACTCCACCGGCGGCAAGGGCAGCAGGGTCGCGCCGGTGCGCCGCGCAAGGTCCGGCAGCACGGCGCGGTAGCCGGTGATGCTCGCCATGGCGGCCTTCTCCATCGCCGGCGTGAACGGCCCGCGCGCCTCGACCGGGGGGAACGCGACGATGAAGATGCGCTCCGTGAGCTTCGACAGGTCGCGCAACAGGGCCTCGTAGCGCTCGGCAAAGACGGCGGGGGAATCGGGCTTGGCGGTCAGCGCGTCGTTGACGCCGAGGGACACGATGATGGCGAACGCCCGCTTCGGTCCAAGCGCGGGCTTGAGCCAGCCGGCGAGGTCGCTGCGCGTTCCGGCTCCTGCCAGACCGGCATTGACGATCGGATGTCCGCAGGCGCTGGCCGGCAACGTCGATGCCTCGACGATGCTGTCACCGAGCACGATGATCGGATCATCAGGGCGCGCCAGCAGGTTGTAGTGGACGACGAGCTGGCGAACGGTGCGGTGATCGCCGCCGGACGGCGCCGCAGAGCGGCGCGCCAGCACGAAGGTCGCGGCTGCCGCGGCAATCACCGCAAACAGCACAATGCCCAGTCGCGCCTGCGTGTTCGCTGCCATGCGGACGATTGATGCCTTTCGATCCCGTTTACGCTAGCGCGAATGCGCGAACGGATCTCTAATTCGCCCGCGTCCAGGTCGAGGAGCGGCAGATGACGCCGCCGAAGGCGCAGCCCGAGGTCGTCAGCGTGTTACCGGACAGCGTCATCTTGGCGTCATAGGTCTTGCCGTCGTCGGGATTGCTGTAGCTGCCGGCCCAGGCATTGGGGCCGGTCGATTTCATGCCTGAGAACAGCCGCTGGCCGACCTTCGCCGGCGTGTCGGTGCCTTCCTTGATCCAGACCAGCGTGCCGCAGATGGCGCCGCCGCAGGGCGCGAACTTGACCTTGGAGGCACCACTCTCGCGCAGCCAGACGCCGGTCACGTCATCGGCGAGCGCCGGACTCGCGGCGAGTGCGAGCGCAAAGCCAATTCCAATGACAAACCGACCGACCATGCGGGCCTCCCTTGCACCATTTCGAGACGGGCACGTTGCAAGCGGATCGTGTCAGCGAAGCGGCGTGTCGCCGATGATCCGCGTCGTCTCTGTTGATCGAGGACGATAGCAGGATTCGGGCATGCCGCACCTGCCTCGGTGCGGGCGGCCTTGGGTCCGACGATCGCAGCAGCCGGCCTGACGCGGCGCCGTCGGTCTATTTCGACGCGAGGTAGACTTCGCCGAGCAGCGAGGAGTTCGACCACGGCACCTGCTTGTTCTTCGTGGCCGAGACGACCTCGGCGCGCACCCGCGTCAGCATCTGCTGCACCTCGAGGCCCGGCGTGCCGATATGACGCGACAGCGCTGCCGAGAACGGGCTGTTGTCGCCTACGCCATCGAGCGCGACCTTGCCGGGCGCCGTCGCGAATGCGATCAGCGTGCCGGCACCCGAGGTCGCGCCCGTGCCGAGGGAGGTGGGCGCGGCGAGGCCCGTCGCCCCCGCAAGCCCGCGGCCGGTTTCGGCCGTGGTGGCCGGCGCCGCGAACGGATTGTTGCGGCAGGCATCGAGGATCAGGATGTTGGTGCGGACCTCGTCGTCGAGCCCGGCCAGGATCTGGTCCATGTCGACCAGGGCGGTGACGACGTCGCTGCCCGCAGACAGCGCGATATCGGTCGGCACGAGATAGTTGCGGCCGTCGATCTGCACGCCGTGCCCGGCGTAGAACACCACCGCCACCTGCGCCCGTGTCGCCTCGCGCAGGAAGTCGCGCGTCTTGGCCTGCATCGCCGCGCGATCGAGATCGATGCCTTCGACCACGGTAAACCCGATGTCATGCAGGCTCCTGGCGATCGCACGCGCATCGCGTGGCGGATTGGGCAGCGGCTGCACATGTGTATAGGCGCCGTTGCCGATGACGAGCGCCATGCGCTGCCCCGTCGCAGCTGCTGCGGTGGAGGAGGGCGCCGCCGTCTCCGCCCGCTGCTGCGGCTGCACCGCCGGCTCCGACAGCAGCGACAGCCGCACCTTGGCGGTCGCCTGGTTGGCCTTGCTGCCAGCGTCGGACGCCGTGGGCTTCAGCGCGGCGGCATAATCCGCCTTGGCTGCATCGAACTCGCCCTTGGCCTCATGGGCCAGCGCGCGATGCACATGGGCGGCGATGACCACGCTGCCGGGCGGTGTCATCACATTGGCCGGCGGGTTCTGCGCCAGCCGGACCGCCTCGGAAGCGTCGGCGATGGCGCGCTCGAGATTGCCCTTGGCGCGCCAGATCACGCTGCGATTGATCAGGGGCGAGGCCAGCGCCGGGTCGAGCCGGATCGCCTCGTTGATGTCGGTGAGCGCGCCATCGAGATCGCCGAGCGCCTCCTTGGCGATGCCGCGATTCTGCCAGGACAGCGCTGATTTCGGCGTCAGCTTGATCGCCTGATCGTAGTCGGCGATGGCCTTGGCGTAGTCGCTCGTGCCGCGGTAGGCGTTGCCGCGGTTGTGGAAGATCGTGCCGCTCGGCGGACCACTTTTGACCGCGTCATTGAAGTCGGCGATCGCGATCTCGTACTCGCCCTTGTCGTAATAGGCCGAGCCGCGCAAATTGTAGATGGCCTGCGCCGGCTGCAGCCGCAGCGCCTCGGTCGCGTCGGCAACCACGTGGGCGTAGTCGCCCTTCTTGTTCCAGCCGACCGCGCGCCAGAAGTAGATGGTCGCGAGTTGTCCGCCGGAAAACACCTTCAGCGCGATGATCTTGTTGCAGGCAGCGATCATCTGATCCGCCGGAGTCGTCTCGGTGGTGCAGAGCGGGCCCAGCTGCGAGCGGGACTGGGCGGAGGCCGGCTGCGCGAGCAGGGTGACAAGCAGCGGGAGCAGCAGGAACGAATGGCGCATCGGCACGGACCGGGATGGGAAGAGCAGGGGGATCCCCATCCGCTTGGTTGCCTCGGGCGATCCAGCGGTTCAACAGCCAGATGCGGGGCGCGCCCACCCTCGTTCCCAGCGCGCGGGTAACCGAGCGCGATCGCAGGCGAAAATAAAAAGAATATGCGTGGTGCTACGGCTTCTGCGTGCGGCGGGGACGGACCTCGACGAAGTCGGCCGTGATCTGGACATCGAAGCGGGAGAGGAAGCTCATGCCCAGCAGCCCGTCGATACCGCTGCCGTAATCCTTGCGGTCGCCGTCCTGAACCGCGACTGGAATGCCGGTCGCCTGGAGCGAATTGAGCTTGACCTTGTCCGCGCGGGACAGCCGTGCTTTCGTTTCTCCGTTCGCCGTCATCAGTGTGATGTCGCTGCCTCCGCCCTGAGGCAGCTTGGCGCGCTCGGCGAAGGCGGTGCGAACCGAAACGTAGCTCGCGCCGGTGTCGAGGATGAACGATCCCTTGACCCCGTTGATCTCCGCCTTGACCACGACGACGCTCTTCTGTCCGCGCAGGGGGAAGCGCTCGTGATGAGCGTCGGTCGAAGCGGCGCAATTGCCCTGGCGTTCGTAGTCGGCGATCATCCGCTGGGTCTGGCTGGTGTCCCGGGCGCGTGGATCGAACGACACCCACAGGCTGATCGGCGCAACCGCTTCGCAATAGCGCTTCAGCGCCGCATAGGTCTCGGCCATCTGCGTGAAGACACGGCTGGCCACCTTGGCCTTGTCCGGCGACAGTTCGATCGTGTCGGAGTAATCGGCCAGCGCGCGCTGATGATCGCCCGCACCGGCGAGCGCCGTGGCGCGGAGATAATGCGCTTCGCGGTTCGACGGTGCACGGCGGACATATTCGTCGGCAACCTCGACGGCCTTGGGATAGTCGGTGAGCTTCATGTAGGTGTCGGCCGCGCGTTGCAGAGCCGTGAGCGGGGCACCGCACTCCCTCACGAAGCGGTAGAGGCCCTCCGCAGCCTGGCGGCGGTAGCCGAGCTTGTCGAGCATCAGCGCGAGATCGCTGACGCTCTTCTGGTCGCAGGGCTCACGCTTCAGCTCCTGAAGGCGCAGCCAGACGAAGGGATCGCGGGCGGCCTGCAACGGCAGCGTGCCCAGGCGTTCGTAGACGCCCGCAAAGACCTCGTCTGGATTTTCGTCGAGGTAGCCGGCGGCAGCTGGTCCCAGCATGGCGGTCAGCAGCAGCGCGGCCGCCGTCAGCCTGGCCCCGAAATACCTCGACATGCACACCCCAACGTTGATCTGGTGGGAACTTTATAGCCGCAAAGAGTGATGCAACAAGGTACCGACCGTGTCTTTCCTTGGTGGGCAGACGGTGATAGAGCATTGGGCCAACGGGCCGCTGCCCATCCTCATTTCCCACCCACTTGGCCGATGAAGAACGACCAGCTGCTCGCCCAGATCACGGAGTTCTGCCGCCAGTCGGACATGGCGGAGTCGACGTTCGGCCGGCGCGCGGTCAACGACGGCAAGCTGGTGCAGCGCCTGCGTGAGGGCAAGCGCATCACGATCGACACGCTCGACCGCATCCAGGCCTATATCGCGGCATCCACCGGCACGCTGCCGCCGCCGCGGCTCGATGTCGTACCCGAGAAGCGCGATCCCAAGAGCAATTTCCGCTTCTTCGAGAACCGCCAGAAATATCTGCTGTTCGTGCACACCTGCAGCGAGAAGCGGGTGGTGGCGGAACGGGTGGGGCTCGAGCTCGCCAGCATCCATCCGCGGCCGCCGGCACTGCGTCTGTTCGATGCCGGCGTCGGCGACGGCACCGTGCTGTCGAAGGTGCTGCGGACCATGCATGGCCGCTTTCCGCACATCCCGTTCTATGTCGCGGGCAAGGAGCTGAGCCTGGAGGACGTCCGGCTGACCTTGGAAAAAGTGCCGGACCGGCTGTTCGAGCACCCGGCCAGCGTGTTCGTGTTCACCAACATGAACTATGCCGAGGCGCCCTGGCTGACGCCGGCCTCGCCGTCTGTGGCGGCCTCGATGATCTGGCACGAGGTCGTGCTGCAGGGCGATTCGTCCGGGGATTTCGAGACCCAGATCGCGGCGCTGAAGCCGTTCCTGGAGCAGAACTGGCGCGCCAATGTGTCCCAGCGCACCGGCATGCCGGTCTATGAGCGACCGATCGCGCTGGTGCTCTACCGCGAGGACCACCGCTTCCTGCTCGACGGCATCATCCCCAGGGCTGGCCGGGTCGAGGCCAATTTCGACCTGATCATCGCCTCGCAGCCCTATCGGGCGCGCTCCTCGGTCAATTTCCGCGCCAAGCGCATCATCGCACCGCTGGCGCGGGCGCTGAAGCCGGGCGGCCGGCTGATCGGAATCCACTCCCACGGCCAGGATCCGGGCCTGGATATCATCCAGGCGGTCTGGCCTGGAGAAAATCCTTTCTCGGTCAGCCGCCATGAGCTATTGCGCGCCGTCAAGTACGAGCTGGGCTCCGGTGGGCGAGACTTAAATTTTAACGCCTATGCGGACAATCGCTCGATTTTCAGGTATGAGATGGAGGCTCTGCCCAACGAGGTCACCGGCACCATCGGAACCTCGACGGCCTTTGCAGCCTGGAACGCGGCGGTGTATGTCGCGCAGATCGAGGAAGACCGCCTGACGGAGGTCGCACACTCGTCTCGTGCGCTCGACGCCGCCAGAGAGGTTCTGCGAAAGCACAACGGGCTGTGGTTCTACGACGAGTCCTACGTCATCTCGCGGCGTCGCGACTGACATCCTTGGGATCAATACAAACGACCGCCGTGGGCGGCGAAGAAGGGGTTGCTTGATGCGCGCGTCTTATCTGTTCACCTCGGAATCGGTGTCCGAGGGCCATCCGGACAAGGTCTGCGACCGTATTTCCGACGAGATCGTCGACCTGTTCTACCGCGAGGGGCCGAAGGCCGGCATCGATCCGTGGGCGATCCGCGCCGCCTGCGAGACGCTCGCCACCACCAACAAGGTCGTGATCGCCGGCGAGACCCGCGGCCCCGCCTCGGTCACCAACGAGCACATCGAGCACGTCGTGCGCGAGGCCATCAAGGACATCGGCTACGAGCAGGAAGGCTTCCACTGGAAGACCTGCGACATCGAGATTCTCCTGCATCCGCAGTCGGCCGACATCGCGCAGGGCGTCGACGCGCTGCAGCCCGGCGAGAGGAAGGAAGAGGGCGCGGGCGACCAGGGCATCATGTTCGGTTACGCGACCAACGAGACGCCGGACCTGATGCCGGCGCCCATCTTCTACGCCCACAAGATCCTGCGCCTGATCTCGGAAGCCCGTCACTCGGGTGTCGAGAAGGTGCTTGGGCCGGACTCCAAGAGCCAGGTCACCGTGCAGTATGAGAACGGCAAGCCGGTCGGCGTCCGCGAGATCGTGGTCTCGCACCAGCATCTGGTCGAGGACATGACCTCGGAGCAGGTGCGCGAGCGCGTCGAGCCTTATGTACGCAAGGCGCTGCCGGAAGGCTGGATCACCCCGAAGACCATCTGGCACATCAATCCGACCGGCAAGTTCTTCATCGGCGGTCCCGACGGCGACGCTGGCCTCACCGGTCGCAAGATCATCGTCGACACCTATGGTGGCGCGGCCCCGCATGGCGGCGGCGCCTTCTCGGGCAAGGATCCGACCAAGGTCGACCGTTCCGCCGCTTATGCTGCGCGCTACGTTGCCAAGAACATCGTCGCCGCCGGTCTCGCCGACCGCTGCACGCTGCAGCTCGCTTACGCGATCGGCGTGGCGCGGCCGCTGTCGATCTACATCGACACCCACGGTACCGGTAAGGTGCCCGAGGAGCAGCTCGAGAAGGCAGCCGCCGAGGTGATGGATCTCACCCCCCGCGGCATCCGCAGCCACCTCGATCTCAACCGGCCGATCTACGCGCGCACCTCGTCCTACGGCCATTTCGGCCGCACGCCGGACAATGAGGGCGGCTTCTCCTGGGAGAAGATCGACCTCGTCGAGCAGTTCAAGCGCGCGGTGTGAGCGCTGCCGGCCCTTGGCCGCCGAGATGTTTGAGGCGTCATGGCCGGGCTTGTCCCGGCCATCCACGTCTTGAGTTGAGGTGACGGATACGACTGACGACGTGGATGCCCGGCACAAGGCCGGGCATGACGAACGATTGCTGTTCGATTTGCTGAATGTCGCCTTCGCGCGAAGACAGAGGATGATCTCATGACCGCCAAGCCTGGTTTCACCGACTACATCGTCAAGGACATTTCGCTCGCCGATTTCGGGCGCAAGGAGCTCTCGCTGGCCGAGACGGAGATGCCCGGCCTGATGGCGACGCGCGAGGAATACGGCCCGAAGCAGCCCTTGAAGGGCGCGCGCATCGCAGGCTCCCTGCACATGACGATCCAGACCGGCGTCCTGATCGAGACGCTGAAGGCGCTCGGCGCCGACATCCGCTGGGTCTCCTGCAACATCTATTCGACCCAGGATCACGCCGCGGCCGCGATCGCCGCCGCCGGCATCCCGGTGTTCGCCGTCAAGGGCGAGACGCTGGTCGACTATTGGGACTACACCGCCAAGCTGTTCGACTGGCATGGCGCAAAACCCGGTGAAGCCTTGCATCCCAACATGATCCTCGATGACGGCGGCGACGCCACCATGTACGTCCATCTCGGCCTCAGGGCCGAGAACGGCGACGCGGCTTTCCTGGACAAGCCCGGTTCGGAAGAAGAGGAAGTGTTCTTCGCGCTGCTCAAGAAGCAGCTCAAGGAGAAGCCGAAGGGCTACTTTGCCGCCATCGCCAAGTCGATCAAGGGCGTCTCGGAGGAGACCACCACGGGCGTGCACCGTCTGTACGACATGCAGAAGGCCGGCACGCTGCTGTGGCCCGCCATCAACGTCAACGACAGCGTCACCAAGTCGAAGTTCGACAACCTCTATGGCTGCCGCGAGTCGCTGGTCGACGGCATCCGCCGCGGCACCGACGTGATGATGTCGGGCAAGGTCGCGATGGTCGCCGGCTTCGGCGATGTCGGCAAGGGCTCGGCCGCCTCGCTGCGCCAGGCCGGCTGCCGCGTGCTGGTGTCCGAGATCGATCCGATCTGCGCGCTGCAGGCGGCGATGGAAGGCTACGAGGTCGTGACGATGGAGGACGCCGCGCCGCGCGCCGACATCTTCGTCACCGCCACCGGCAACAAGGACATCATCACCATCGAGCACATGCGCGCGATGAAGGATCGCGCCATCGTCTGCAACATCGGCCACTTCGACAATGAGATCCAGGTCGCTTCGCTGAAGAACCTGAAGTGGACCAACATCAAGCCGCAGGTCGACGAGATCACCTTCGCCGACGGCAAGCGCATGATCCTGCTCTCGGAAGGCCGGCTCGTGAACCTCGGCAACGCCATGGGCCATCCGTCCTTCGTGATGTCGGCGTCGTTCACCAACCAGACCTTGGCGCAGATCGAGCTCTACGCCAACAACAAGGACGGCAAGTACAAGAAGGAAGTCTATGTGCTGCCGAAGTCGCTGGATGAGAAGGTGGCGATGCTGCATCTCGCCAAGATCGGCGTGAATCTCACCAAGCTTCGTCCCGACCAGGCCTCCTACATCGGCGTCAAGCAGGAAGGCCCGTTCAAGTCGGACCACTACCGCTACTGATATTCAGCGCGGCAGATGCTGCGTTGAAGCGAAGGCCGGGGCAGCGCCCCGGCCTTTTTGCTGTCGAGCGGGCGGTCATGGGGACGCCGCCCCGTGGCGGCGATGATAGCTGCTCGGCGACGGCCAGGGCCAATCGGCGAGCGTCGTCCGGTCCGGCTCGAAGATCTCGATGCGCAGCGGATGGCAGGCCGCGCTGTCGCTCGAATGCGTCGATCCGCAGTCGCCGCCGGGGCAGGCCGACAGCGCGCCGAGCAGGTCGATCTCGGCGAAGAGCTCGATGAAGTCGCCGGGCCGCACCGGGCTCGCCTTCATGAAATACTGGTGTGTGTCGCGCGTAAAGCCGGTGCACATGAAGACGTTGAGCACGTCGTGGACGTGATGCTCCACGGCACAGGGCTCCGCATTCAGTTCGCCGGCCAATGCCCGTGCGAGATTCGAATGGCAGCAGAAATCATAGTTGGTCCCCCTCAGCAGACGGTTGGTGTAGGGATCGCAGCGGGTGCCGATCACGTCGTGGATGCCGGCGCCGTCGGCGTCGAAGCCATACCAGCCGAGCGTGTCGTGGCTGATCGTGGCCATCGGCCGCAGGCTCGGCATCGTGCTCCACAGCCGGTCGCCGGTCGACACATGGGTGGCGTGCAGCGCGCGCGTCTTGCCGCTGAAGAAGCGCTCCGACAGATCGTGCGCATTCCACAGGTTGAGGTCGCCGACCTGCGGACCGTCGATGCTGACGATGCGAAAGAATTGCCCGCGCGCGACCCGGAAGATGCGGGCATCGCGCGGCGGCACCACGACCTCGCCGGTCTTGACCAGGGCCCGCCGCGCACGCTCCAGCACGGTCATGTCGGGCTCGGCCTGCATGCCGGCGGGATAGACGATCGCAGCGGGTGCCGCACGGCGCGATGCGGCATCGGCGGGTTCGGCAGGCGGGCGTGGGGACATGTCGATCTCGAGGCAGGGAGGCAATGAGCCAGCATAGCAGCATGTCGTCCACGCGCGCGCCCTGCCGCGCCCGACACCGCTTCCCGCCGTCCAGAGGCGAGGCTCGTTGCGTCAGACGGCTCTCACCAGCTGTCGGACGTCCTGATCGAGCCGGCCGGCCTCAACCCGTCCGCCGCGAGCCCAGCGCCGACGCCCGCACCGCCTTTGGACGCTTGGCTGCGCCATGCTCCTGCCGCGCGGCGAGACGCTTGTGCTTCCTGGTCTCGGCCGCGGCCACCTTCACTGCAGGCGCGCGATGCTTGGCGTATTCCTCGCCGTCGACGGGGCCGACATGCGGCGGGTCGTGATCGAGATAGGGGCGACCGATGCCGAGCGGCTTGCCGTTGGCGTCGACCCACTTCCACAGCGCCTCTGTCGCCACCCAGCGCTGGGCGCGCGTCGCGCCATTGACACTGACGATGTCGGCCGCGAGCCCGTGGCCATAGCCGCCGCGCAGGCTGCCGCCGTGATAGGAGCGGTTGGTGGCCGCCTTCAGCCCGCTCGCGATTTCCTGGCGGTAATCGTCCCGAAAGGCGCTGGTGATGCCGGGCGCGAGGCCGGCGGCCTCGGCGGCATGCAGCGTATGAAACAGCTTCAGCTTGAAGCCGCGGTCCATGCCCCCAATCACGTACTCCATCATGGTCCGGCCGACGCGATTGGCGGCCTTGGGATCCTTCCAGGTGAAGTCATTGTCCACCAGTTTGGTGAAGCTTCGCGTGACCTTCACCATGCGGCCCTTGCGCTTCACCGTGACGACGCGGCGCTCGGTTTCCCTGATCTTGTCGAGCTTCGGCGCGCGCTGATACAGCGCCCACAGATAGCGGTCGACGCAGACGTCGATGACCGGGCATTCGTCGAGAATCTCGATGCGGTCGGCGCTGGCGACAGTGGCCTGGGGCGGTTCGACCGTCGCACGCGGCGCAGCCTGTTCGTCCGCAGGCAGGGCCGCCGATGGGTTGATCGATGCGGTGGTGAGCGCAGCCTCCGGTGATGGCGACTGCGCCGCGGTCTGCTCGGTGATCGTGGCTGCAGCCGCCGCGACGGCCGGCGTCGTTATCGCCTCGATCTCGGCGGCGCCTGCAGGCCAGGCCATCACGCAGCCGGCGAGGACAACAGATCGGTACAACGCACGCGTGGTGAACTGCTGCGAGCTCATCATCCCGGCCCCCCAAGATCCAGGCTCCTGCGAACAGGAGCGGTCAGGCATCCGATACCCCTGATTGTTCGGCGCATGGCGGCGGGGCGCAACATCGTAGTGCCGCTCCCGCGCAGCTTTTGCGGGAACTGTGGCTTGCGCGCAACGATCGGGAGTTCCGCGAGTGGCGCCGGCTTGCGAACTGCCGTTCAGCTTGTGCACACCTTGCCGGCAACGCGCGCAACCTCGACCACATCAGGCCGATCGGTTGCCGGCGGCAGCAGCGCGGCGTAGTCTGTTACGACTGGTTCGTGGAGCTGATGTCATGAGCACCATCGAGATCGTCGTCGGTGGCATCAGGCTGATCCGGGATTACGCGCCCGATGATTCGATCTGGTCGCTGCCGGAGGAGAAGCGCGAGCGGAAGGCGTTGGCGGATGCGCAGCGCGATCTCGCTGTTGGAGCCGACCGGCTGGCACAGACGCCCTATGCCGTGAGGGGCTGAGCAGGTCAGCGCTCGACGGGCGCATCCACCGCGCGAGGGCTACGCCGCAGCAGCTTGCGTCCCGTCAGCATGGCACGCGCAAGGTTCTCGTGCTGCAGGCGGCTGACCAGCGCGACGCCGGCGACATGCAGCACGATGAGCACGATCACGAGATCTGACGTCACCTCGTGGGTGTCCTCGACCCACCAGACGCCGAAGAAGCGCACTGTCACTTGCATCGCGCCGGTCACGGCGGAGACGATGAGCACGAGCAGCAGCGCGAGCTGCATCGCGGTGCCAGCGGGGTTGAGGCCGAGATAGCGCCCGGTGCGGCCGCGCCGCAGATTCCATAGATAGGCCGGCGTGGCCCGCAGCCGGGCGGCGATGCTGCGAAACCGCGAGTGGCGCGTGCCGAGCACGCCCCAGATCAGGCGGAACGCGAGCAGTCCGAGGATCGCATAGCCGGCGAGCCGATGCAGCCCGTGATGGACGTTCGGCGTCACCCAGGCGACGAGCACCAGCACGGCAAGCCACCAATGCCACAGACGCAACGGGAGATCCCAGACCTGCACAGTCTCGGCAGGGTCTGGGTCTCGCACCGTGGCTCTGGGGGCTGTCCCGTGCATGCTTATCACGTCACGTCGTGCAGAGGCGCTGGACGACGGCCACGTCGTGCCAACTACTTGGCGATCGTGTGCTTCAGGCTGAGATCCTCAGGGCTGTAGAACAGCTCATAGAGCTTGCCGCCCTTGACGCCGTAGACCTCGTAGCAGGTGCCCTCGACCTTGGAGCGGCGCACCTCGTAGCCCGCGTCCTTGGCCTTTGCCTCGGCCTCGGTGGCCGGCTTCCACTGGGCCTTGTCGAGCTTGGTGCAGGTCTTGTAGCCGTCAGCCAGGGCCGGCGAGATGGCGGCGGAGCCGGCAAGGCCGGCGAGTGCGACGGCGAGCATGGCCGCGGTGGTCAGTCTCATCATGTCCTCCAATGAGCAAATTCAAATACGATGCATCGTGGGATCAGTGGAGATGGCAACGGGCCGGATGTGTCAACGGAGCGTCAGCTGGAATCGCTCTTAGAGTGTTTCCAGATTCGTGAAAGGCCTGGAATCCAAGGGGCGCAGCGACAATCGTCGCATCCGCGACGTTAGGTCTCGCTATCCCCCCGTGAGCAAGCAACCGGTGCGCTTTGATGCTCTAGATCGTCCTCTGGCAGACCATGGTGTCCCATGCGTTGAACATCTCGTTGCGCGGGTCGACTGGATTGCTTCGCTTCGCTCGCAATGACGACGGTGATGGACCAAGTCCGGCCACGAGCACCTGAGACGTTGCCAAAGCCTAATGCTGCCGCGCCATCATTGCGAGCGAAGCGAAGCAATCCGGGAGCCGTCCTGGTTCTCGGATCTGATGATCGTCATCACTGCCTGGAGCTGGACGCCGCCGCGAACATCTGTCAGAAGTATCTTATGACCTTCCGCGTTCACATCACAGGCGCCGCCTCGTGCAGCCGAATTACCGACCCGGCCTGATCCGTCGGGCCGGGCGTTGTTGCCTGTGAACAGAGTCTGTGAACATTAATGGCGCCCGAGAGGCGCCGCACGCGAGGTCTCTTCCGATGTCTCCGAACCAAGTCGCGCTGCACCTCGTGTGCGGCAAGATCGCTGCCGGCAAATCGACGCTCACCGCCGAGCTGGGCCAGAGGCCGCACACCGTCGTCGTCGCCGAGGATCAATGGCTGGCGCAGCTCTATCCCGGCGAGCAGAAAACACTTGCGGACTACGTGCGTAATTCGAGCCGGCTGCGCAGCGTGATGGGGCCCCACGTGGTGGCGCTGTTGCGCGCCGGCGTGTCGGTCGTGCTCGACTTTCCCGCCAACACGCTGGCAAGCCGCGCCTGGATGCGCGGCCTGTTCGAAGCCGCCGGCGTCGCACATCAGCTGCATCATCTCGACGTGCCCGATGATGTCTGCAAGGCACGCCTGCGCGCCCGCAATGAGGAAGGCCGCCACGCCTTCGCGGTGACCGACGATGAGTTCGACCTGTTCACGTCCTACTTCGTGGCGCCGACGCCCGAGGAAGGATTCGACGTGATCGTGCATCGGCCGTAAGCTCACGCTCCGGAGCGGATGCGATGCGTTGACTTCGGCCTTCGCAGGCGCCGGAATAACGGTGGGAGAGGGACGGTCATCATGAACGACGTTTCTCGTAGCCCGGATGAGCGACGCGACATCCGGATTTCACCTGTGCAGCGCGTGAGACCCCGGATATCGCGTCGGCCGGCGCCCGCTGGGCGCAGGCCTCCGCTCATCCGGGCTACGCGTCGCGAGCCGATGCATGCGGCTCTTAGTCGATCACCAGCCCGATCCGAAACCGCCGGTTCTGCCGGCCCTTGTTGTCGACCTTGAGGATGCGGATACGCCGGGCCTGCGCGGTGGAGATGAGGTGCGTGCCGCCGCAGGCCTGGCGGTCGAGGCCGTCGATGTCGACGATGCGGATCAGGCCGTCAGCCTGCCGCGGCGGCGCGACCGACTTGGCGCGGAACAGGCCCGCCGTCGCCTGTGCGTCGTCATAGCCGATATCGAACGCGCGCACCGGGCGATCATCCGAGATCGCCGCGTTGACGGCGTCCTCCACCGCGCGCAGCTGCTCCGGCGCCACCTTGGGCAGATCGAAATCGACGCTGAACGCGTCGGTCTCGGTCATGCGGACGCCGGTCAGCAGCGCGCCGTCGAACAGCGTGTAGACGGCGCTGTTGACGAGATGGGCGACCGTGTGCTGCTCGCTCATGCGCTGCCGGAACGCCGGATCGACGCGCAATTGCATCGATCCTGCGGGAACGACCTCACCGCCGATCAGATGCCAGATGCCATCGGCGGTCGGCTCGAAGCCGGTGACGTCGCGGACGATGCCGTTCCACGCGATGGTGCCGTGGTCGGGCAGCTGACCGCCGCCGCCGGGGTAGAACGGCGAGCACGCCAGCAGCACCGCGCCGGGGCGCGCATCCAGCGCCGTGACGTCAAGCTCCAGCACTCCCGGATGATCGACCGCAAAGGGTCTCGGCAAAAAGTCGGTCATGCGAAAACGTCTCGCTACATCGGAGCCCGGATTGAGCGTAAGCGACATCCGGGACGGGCGGTCCTGCATGTCGCTACGCTCATGCAGGCCACGGGCCCCTCCTAGACATACGCAGCATCGCAGCGCTGCGCAAATTGACTCTCTTGCTGGTCTGTCGCAGTCCCGGCACGGACTCAGCGGCACGCCGCAACCGTGAACCACGCCATGCGGAACGCGCCGTCGCGCAGGCGGAGGCACACGGTGTCGCCCGGCTGCAGCCGCTCGTAGAGCGCCTGCGGTACATGCGCGTCGGTCGGCGTCGCGAACGGACCCCAGGGCTCCAGCGTAAGCTGGTAGGTCGCCAGGCGGCTATGGCCGAGATGCTTTGACAGCACGCGGCTGCGCAGCAGCGAAGGCGCCGAGCGGTCGAGCGCGGTGTTGAACTGGCCGAGCGTCCCGAACGCATAGGCGCCGACGAACAGCGCGGCAAGCAGCAGCCGCCAGCCGCGCCGCCGCAGCTGGGTTTCGAAGCGTGCGGCGACCAGCAGGAAGATGACGGCGACCGCGATCGCGAACGCCGTCAACGGCAGCCAGCTGACGAGATTGACGTCCGACAGCGTGCGCGCGGCGAGCGTGCCGGCCGCCACGATGCATCCGGTGCCGAGATTGGCGCCGGCATAGCCGGAGCCGAGGCCGATGCGGAACCGGCCCGGGAAACGCAAGGTGAGGATCAGCGCCACGAGTGGAATGGCGACGACCACCGCAATCAACTGTCCGGCCGGGAAGCTCGGAAACAAAGACCACAGTGCCAGCGCGACGGCGATGATGGTGAACCCCGTGGCCTGAAGCTGCGCCTGCACGCTGCCGCGTCCCCGGCTGTCGCTGTCGTCGGGCCTGTGGTCGAGCGGGTCGGAGGCGTTCATCACGAGGTCCGTCTGAGGCTGACCTCCTCAATAGAGGAGGAGGGTTGATCGAATGCGAACAGGCCCTGGATTTCGGGTCAAGTTCAGGTCTTGGATTTCAGGTCTTGGATTTCAGGGCTTGGATTTCAGGGCTTTGGATCTAGGATCTTGGATTTAAGACCTTGGATTTGACATGCCATGGTGGGGTTGCCAGTGTCCGCCAGGCAAAGCCAAGAAGCTGCCCCTAGGAAACGCCAGGAAAACGTCATGTCCCCAGAGCATGTCGACGTGCTGATCGTCGGCGCCGGGCTGTCCGGCATCGCCGCCGCCTATCATCTGCAGCACAAATGCCCGGGCAGGCGCTTCGTGATCCTGGAGGGACGCGCGGCGATCGGCGGCACCTGGGACCTGTTCCGCTACCCCGGCATCCGCTCCGACAGCGACATGTACACGCTCGGCTATTCGTTCAAGCCGTGGACCGATCCGAAGGCGATCGCTGACGGATCGCAGATCCTGAAATACGTCCGGGACACCGCGACCGAGAACGGCATCGATCGCCAAATCCGCTTCGACCATCGCGTCCTCCGCGCGTCCTGGTCGAGCGCGGACGCGCGCTGGACCGTCGAGGCCGAGCGCCGGACGGAGCAGGGCACGATCGAGACCGTGCTGTTGACCTGCGGCTTCCTGTTCATGTGCTCCGGCTACTACCGGTACGAGGCGGGCTATCTGCCGGAATTCAAGGGCATGGCCGATTTCAAGGGCCGCGTCGTGCACCCGCAGGCTTGGCCAGAGGATCTCGATTATGCCGGCAAGCGCGTCGTGGTGATCGGCTCCGGCGCCACCGCGGTGACCTTGGTGCCGGCGATGGCCAAGACCGCGGCGCATGTGACGATGCTGCAGCGCTCGCCGACCTATGTGGTGTCGCGCCCGGCGCAGGACGCGCTCGCCAACAAACTGCGCCGCCATCTGCCCGCAAGCCTCGCCTATCATCTGATCCGCTGGCGCAACGTGCTGTTCGGGATGTATTTCTTCCAGCTCAGCCGGCGCAAGCCGCAGCGGGTCAAGCAGCTGATCCTGGGCGGCGTGCGCGCCGCGCTCGGGCCCGACTACGACGTCGCCACCCATTTCACGCCGCGTTACAACCCGTGGGATCAGCGGCTGTGCCTGGTGCCGGACGGCGATTTATTCAAGACCATCCGCGAGCAGCGGGCCTCGGTGGTGACCGCCGGAATCGATGGGTTTACCGAGCGCGGCCTGCGACTCTCCGATGGACGTGAGCTCGAAGCTGATATCGTGGTCACCGCGACTGGTCTCGTGCTGCAGGTGCTGGGCGGCATCGAGGTCACGGTCGACGGCCGCACGGTCGATTTCGCGAAGACGCTCAACTACAAAGGCATGATGTATTCCGACGTGCCCAACCTGGCGGCGACGCTCGGCTACACCAACGCGTCGTGGACGCTGAAATGCGATCTCACCTGCGAATATGTCTGCCGGCTGCTCAACTACATGGACCGCCACGGCTATCGCCAATGCGTGCCGCATAACGACGATTCCACCGTCGCGCCGCTGCCGTCGCTGAGCTTCAGCTCCGGCTATGTGCAGCGCGCGGTCGCCGACCTGCCGAAACAGGGCTCGAAGCGGCCATGGCGGCTGTACCAGAACTACGCCCTCGACATCGTCTCGCTGCGCTTCGGCAAGCTCGACGACGGCGTGATGCGCTATTCGTGAGAGGTCGAGTTCGCACGAGGTTTCTTGCCTGCGCCGTGGACACGGGCCTCATGGTTCGAGACGGCGCTTCGCGCCTCCTCACCATGAGGGTCCGGCTTGTTCATCTCGCCACGTAACAAGTCCTCATCCTGAGGAGCCCGCCGAAGGTGGGCGTCTCGAAGGATGACCGCGGAGGCAGTGTCAGCTGCTTACTGTCATCCGGTGCGATTGCGATTGACTTGGGAGCGCTCACCGTTCCGTCGCCGCCCCATCCCGCAGCGGCGCGCGGCTGAGGTCGTTGCCGGCGGCGATCGCCTTCTGCAGCAGGCGGGTCAGCTCACTCGCCTCGGCCGCGGTGAGGCCGCGCACCATCAGCCGCTGCGCGGCCTCGACCGCCGGCGTGATCGCCGCCAAGGTCCGCCGGCCGTCGTCGGTGATCAGCAGTTCGCGTGAACGGCGGTCGCGCGTGCTCGCCCGGCGCACCACGAGACCCTTCTGCGCGAGCCTGTCGATCACCCCGGTGATGGTGGTGCGGTCATAGGCGATAAGGCCGGCCAGGGTGATCTGGTCGATCGCCGGATTGGCCGCGATGGCCGCCAGCGCCGCATATTGCACCGGGGTCAGGTCGAAGCCGGCCGCGTCCATCTCGGCCAGGAACACCGCCACCGCGATCTGCTGAAACCGGCGTGCCAGGTGCCCCGGCATGTCCTGCATATCCGTCACGTCATCCCTCCCGGCTCTCTCTTGACAAGTATACTGATGATCAGCATACTGATCAATAAGGAACAGCAAGGGAGGGTGATCGCATGCAGTTTCATCTGAATGGATTCCAGCCGGGCGATCCCGAGATCTTCGACGCCGCCGAGCGCGTGGCGAGCCAGGGCGCCTCGGGCGCGCTGCCCACCGAGGTCGACGTTCTCATCGTCGGCTGCGGGCCGGCGGGGCTCAACCTCGCGGCGCAGCTCTCGGCATTCCCCGACATCAAGACCTGCATCGTCGAGCAGAAGCCGGGCCGGCTGCTGCTCGGCCAGGCCGACGGCATCGCCTGCCGCACCATGGAGATGTTCCACACCTATGGCTTCAGCGAGCGCGTGCTGAAGGAGGCGTGCTGGATCAACGAGACCACGTTCTGGAAGCCGGACGATAAGAACAGCGCGCACATCGTGCGTAGCGGCCGCGTGCAGGACGTCGAGGACGGCCTGTCGGAGATGCCGCACGTCGTGCTCAACCAGGCGCGGGTGCACGACTTCTTCCTTGACGTGATGCGCCGCTCGGCGGGCAAGCTCGAGCCGCATTATGCGCGGCGGCTGCGCGATCTCCAGATCGACCCGGCGGCGGGCGCTGACGATCGCGCGGTGACCGTCAGCTTCGACCGGATCGATCCTGATCATGAAGGCCAGGTCGAGACCATCCGGGCGCGTTATGTCGTCGGCTGCGATGGCGCCCGCAGCACGGTGCGCAAATCGATCGGCCGCGAGCTGCATGGCGATTCCGCCAACCACGCCTGGGGCGTGATGGACGTGCTCGCCGTGACCGACTTTCCCGACATCCGCTTCAAGTCGCTGATCCAGTCGGCAAAGGACGGCAGCCTCCTGGTGATCCCGCGCGAGGGCGGCTATCTGGTGCGGCTCTATGTGGAGCTGGCCAAGCTCGACGTCGGCGAGCGCGTCGCCGGCCGCAATATCACGGTCGATACGCTGATCGAGAAGGCGAACCGGATTCTTGCGCCCCATACGCTCGAGGTGAAGGAGGTCGCGTGGTGGTCGGTCTACGAGATCGGCCAGCGCATCTGCGACAAGTTCGACGACGTGCCGGACGACGAGATCGCAACAAGGCTGCCGCGCGTGTTCATCGCCGGCGATGCCTGCCACACCCACAGCCCGAAGGCCGGGCAGGGCATGAACGTGTCGATGCAGGACACCTTCAATCTCGGCTGGAAGCTCGCGGCTGTGCTGGGTAAGCGCTGCGCGCGGCAGCTCTTGCACAGCTACTCGGCGGAGCGGCAGGCGATCGCCCAGGAGCTGATCGATTTCGATCGCGAATGGGCCGCGATCCTCGCCTCCGCGGCCAAGCAGGGCGGCGCGGATGCGGCCAAGACGCAGGACTATTTCGTGCGCCACGGCCGCTACACCGCGGGCACCGCGACGCACTATCGGCCCGCGCTGCTCACCGGCGACGCGACGTTCCAGCAGCTCGCCGCGGGCTTCGTGATCGGCAAGCGCTTCCATTCGGCGCCGGTGATCCGGCTCGGCGACGCCAAGCCGGTGCAGCTCGGGCATGTGATCCAGGCCGATGGCCGCTTCCGCATCTTCGCCTTCGCGGGAGCTGAGGACCCGGCCGCGCCGCAGTCCGGCATTCGCCGCCTGTGCCGTTTCCTGAGCGAGGATGCGGCCTCGCCGGTGCGGCGCTACACGTCTGCCGGCGCCGACATCGACTCTGTGATCGATCTGCGCGCGGTCTTCCAGCAGGGCCATCGCGAGCTTGCGATCGAGACCATGCCGGAGCTGCTGGTCCCGAAGAAGGGCCGCTATGGCCTCACCGACTACGAGAAGATGTTCTGTCCTGATCTCAAGAGCGGCCAGGACATCTTTGCGATCCGCGGCGTCGATCGCAAGGCGGGGTGCATGGTCGTGGTGCGGCCCGACCAGTACGTCGCCGACGTCCTGCCGCTCGACGATGTCAGGAGGCTGGCCGCGTATTTCGACGGCTTCATGCTGCCGGCCGGCCGCGGCGAGGGATGATGGTTAAGGAAGTGCAAATTCAGCGTCCGGCTTCCTCGCCTTGGCGCTAGCCAGATCCCAATGTTTCTTCGCTACAAACAGCTTCTACGGATGGACTAGAAGCGGGTGAGACATCGAGATGTTGGCGAACCGTCGCAAAAGCGAACGTCGGCTGTGCAAGAGGATCGCGAAGATCCAGTGGGGGACCGGGAACCTGCCGCGGGACTGCACCATCACGGATATTTCCAACGGCGGCGTCAAGGTCATCGCGGAATTCGTCGAGATTCCTCCGCAGTTCACCATCGTCTTCGGGCCCGACCATTCGCGCAAGTGCCGGCTGGCGTGGCGCATCGGTTGCGAGTTCGGCGCCGAGTTCGTCGATTGAGGCGAGCCGGCCGCCTGCGCTTAACGGGACTTTAGGGTTAATCCGGCATCGTGCCGGCATCTGGTCCTGAAGTAGTTCAGTTGCATGCGTGCGCGGCCCTCTTGCTCTTCCCATGTCCTGCGGCCGGCCGCGTTCGCGCTGTCTTTCGCGGTCGTGCTGCTCGGTCTCGGCGCCTGCCAGACCACCGATCTCCAGGAGGTCACGGGGGCGCTCGGCGGCGCGTCCGACAAGAGCCGTCCGGCCGCCGCCGATCCGCGGGCCGATCTCGACCAGCTCCGCGACCGCTTCCGCGCCACTCCGAACGATCCCGACAACGCGCTGCGCTACGGCAGCGCGTTGCGCGCCACCGGGCAGCGCTCGCAGGCCGTCGCCGTGCTGGAGCAGGCGACCATCGCCAACCCCGGCAACAAGGTGCTGCTCGCAGGCTACGGCCGGGCGCTGGCCGACAACGGCAATTTCCAGCAGGCCTTCGACGTGCTGAGCCGGGCGCATTCGCCCGAGGATCCCGACTGGCGCATTCTGTCGGCGCAGGGCGCCACGCTCGACCAGCTCGGCCGCCACGAGGAGGCCCGTCAATACTACGCGACCGCGCTGAAGATCGCCCCCGACGATCCCTCGGTCCTCTCCAATCTCGGCCTGTCCTACGCGCTCTCCAACGAGCTGCCGAAGGCGGAGGAGCAGCTGCGCAAGGCCAATGCGCATCCGGATGCGAGCCCGCGGGTCAGGACCAATCTTGCCGTCATCGTCGGTCTGCAGGGTCGCATGCGCGAGGCCGAGGGCATTGCGCGGGGCGGGCTGCCGCCCGAGCAGGCCAGCGCCAACGTCGCCTATGTGAAACGGATCCTCGAGCGCCGGCAGGTCGCGCAGCGCGAGCTGTCGCCGCGCCGCGAGCGTCCCGCCGCCGGCGAGCCGGACAAGGCGCTGGCGCGGGCGCTCAGTCGCTCCGACGACTGAGCCGCCGCTATTTCACGCCGAGCAGCCTGGCGATCGGCGCCAGCAGTGAGGAGCGCTGCGGCCTCTGATCGATGCGGCCGGTCAGCCGGTTCGCGATGTCGAGAAACAGCTTCGGCGTGCGGTTCAGCCCGGAGATCTCCGCGATCATCTGGCCGTTGTTGGCGGCGGTGCCGAACAGCTTGCAGTCGAACGGGATCACCGCGACCGGCTCGGCCTCGACCGTCTTGGCGAAGCGCTTGAGATCGATCTCCGGCCGTTTCGGCATGCCGACCTGGTTCAGGCAATACAGCGGCGGCCGGTCGTTGGGACGCGAGGATTTGAGCACGCTCAGCAGGTTCTTGGCGTTGCGCAGATTGGCCAGATCCGGCTCCGCGACCACCAGGATGTCGTCGGCGTTGATCAGCGCGTGCCGCGTCCAGGCCGACCATTGGTGCGGCACGTCGAGCACGATGCACTGCTGGGTCATGCGCAGGGTGTCGAAGATCGCGTCGAACGCCTCGGCGCCGAAATCATAGACGCGATCCAGGGTGGCGGGCGCGGCGAGCAGGTTCAGATGCTCGGTGCATTTGGCGAGCAGGCGCTCCATCAGCGCCGTATCCGGCCGGTCCGGCTGGAATACGGCGTTGGCGATGCCCTGCAGCGGATCCTGATTGTAGTCGAGGCCGGCGGTGCCGAACGCCATGTCGAGGTCGATGACGACGGAATCGAGCGTCAGATCGCGCGCCATGCTCCACGCCACGTTGTGCGCGACGGTCGAGGCGCCGACGCCGCCTTTGGCTCCGACCACGGCGATGATGCGGCCGGTGATGACGGATTCCGAGGCTGAGAACAGGCTGCAGACCGAGCGGATGACGTCGAGGGTCTCGACCGGGCCGATCACGTAGTCGTTGACGCCACGCCGCACCAGTTCGCGATAGGCGACGCCGTCGCTCATGCTGCCGATCAGCACGACGCGGGTGCCGGGATCGCAGACGCTGGCGAGATCGTCGAGCCCGCCCACGATGTCGCCGCCCGGTTTCGTTTCGAGAACGATCACGTTGGGCGTCGGCTGGGAATGGTAGGTCTCGATGGCCCTGGGCATGCCGCCCATCTTGATGGTGATGTGCGCCTTGCCGAGCCGGCGGTCCTGACTGGCCGCCAGGATCGCCGCCGAGGTCTGTTCGGTCTCGCAGAACGCCTGCATGGAGATGCGCGGGACCGGCGCGATGTGATCGTCGGCAGCCGGGCCGCTCGGCCCGGGCTGCTCATCCTGGCTCTGACGGGATGCGTTGATCATTTGCCTGTATCGCTGAGCTTGGCCTTGTCGGCTTCCGGATAGGCCACGGCCGTCGATTCCCCCTTGCGATATTTCTCGAACAGGGCGGAGCGCCGTGGCGTGTAGGCGGCCATCTCCGCGCGCGGCTGCTCGAGATCGGCGGGATTGTCGATCATCGCGGCCAGATTGCGCTGCGTGGCGCAGCCGAAGTTCTGATAGTGCAGGTTGTTGCTGTAACCCGGGTTGTGCATGTTCGGTCCGAGATCATCCGGCCACAGTCCGCAGGGACCGGCGACCGCGGCGATCTTCGGATAGCTCAGCCGCACCGCAGCGAGCAGCCGCGGATCGTCGGGCGTGTAATGACGCAGCGCGATGGCGCGGGAGGGAACGCCGCCCGCGGTCAGCGTGGCGTGGATCTCGCGATAGGCATCGCTGGCCGCGCGCGCATTCGGCGTGTCGGCCGGCACCTCGGCGACGATCGCGCCGGTGCCTTCACGCTGCCAGGAGCGGGCGAGACCTGCGACGTCGGTGCGTTGCTGATAGGTCAGGCCGCCGCGTCCGTTGCCGACGAACACGACGAGCGATTGCTGGCCCTCCTGGATGGCGATCGGATGGCGCATCCTGTAGTCATCCGGGATCGTCGCAACGACCTCGCCGCTCGTATAGTTGCAGGCGCCGAGCGTCAGCGCCAGACCTGTGAGTGCGCCGATCCGGCGCCACGCCCGTCGACCGTTCGCTGCAGATGAACCCGACATGATCGTTCCCCCGTGCCCCGTGATCCTGCTGTCTCAGTCGATGATGAAGCCGAAGCCGGCCGGCTGCCCGGTGGCCGTGTCGACCTTCGCGGCGATGCCGTAGAGCCGGTTCATGCGGCCGAGCAGCGCCGACTCCGAGTCGGTTGCGGGCGCAAAGCCGTCATCCGGACGCGACAGCTCCTTCTGGGCGACGGCCCGAACCACATAGGGCGTCACCATGACCATCAGCTCGGTCTCGTTGTTCACGTAGTCCTGGCTGCGGAACAACTGTCCGAGGACCGGCAGCTGATCGATGCCGGGCAGGCCGTTGACCGCCTGCTTGGTCTGGTTCTGGATCAGGCCGGCCATCGCCATCGAACCGCCGGAGGGGATCTCCAGCGTGGTCTCGGCGCGGCGGGTGCGGATCGCGGGGATCGTGACCGACGACGTCGAGGCCGACGTCAGCGCATAGGACACCGTGATCGCGTTGTCGTTCGACAGCTCCGACACTTCCGTCATCACCCGCAGGCTGATGCGGCCTTCGCCGAGCACGACCGGGGTGAAGTTGAGCGAAATGCCGAATTTCTTGTAGGTGATCGACGTGCTGCAGACCCGCGTGGTGGGATCGCAGGAATAGCCGCCGGGAATCGGGAATTCGCCGCCGGCGATGAAGGTCGCGGATTCGCCTGAGATCGCGGTCAGGTTCGGCTCGGCCAGCGTCTTGACGACCCCGGCCGTCTCCATCGCCCGCATCGTCGCCGAGACCGACGACAGGCCGCCGCCGGTGACGTTGAGGCCGTTGGTGCCGACGAGCGACTTGCCCAAGGCCGTGAACGGATTGGAGTTGTTGAAGTTCACGACGGCCGTGCCGTAGCTCATGCTGGCGCTGAGGTCGATGCCGAGCTGCTTGACGACCTCGCGCCGGACTTCGGAGACGTTGACCTTCAGCATGACCTGATCGCGGCCGCGCACGACGATCGAGTTGACGACCTTGTCGGCGCCGCCGACCAGCCGCCCGGCGATCTCGCCGGCCTGCTGCGCCTCGACCGGGCTGGAGACCGATCCGGTCAGGATCACGCCGTCGCCGACGCCGTCGATCTTGACGCCGGGAATGCTCTGGCTGAGCGCCTGGCGGACGCCGTTGAGGTCGCGCTTGATGGCGATGTCGTAGGCGGCGACCTGCTGTCCCTCGGCATCGAAGAACACCACGTTGGTCTGGCCGACGGCCGCACCGATGATGTAGGCGCGCCGCGCGGAACGGACGACGGCGTTGGCGATCTTGGGATCGGCAACGAGCACGTCCTTCACGTCCTGCGGGAAGTCGACGACGACGGACTTGCCGATGCCGAGCGACAGATAGCGGACCTTGGATGAGCCGGCCGAAACGAGCGGCGTATCCGGCCTGTCCTCGGCAGCCTTCACCGGCGCCAGCGCCGGATTGAGCGCCAGAGCGAAGGCCGCTGAAATGGATAGCGCGCGGACGACGTGCGTCCCCATCCTTGCGCGTTGATGCCCACCCATCATCTTCCCCGTCCTTTCGGTCACTTCTGCGCCGTGAGCGAGCTCGTGACCCCGTAGCGAATGATCTCGATGCCGTTGCCGCGCCGCGCTTCTTTGGCGTCTTTCGCTTCTTTTGCTTCGGCAGTGCTTGTGTCGGTTGCGTTCACGTCGGCGATGCTGCGCAGCGCCAGCGCCAGCGAGCCGGCCTGCCGCGCGCGCGCCAGGGTCTCGGCCTGGTCGGGCTTGAGCTCGAGCGTCACCGTCTTGCCGACGACCGTGTTCTGGCCTTCTTTTTCCTTCGGCGCCTGGTCGATCGCGAGCACGCGGACATTGGTGAGAATGATCTCGGAGCTGACGGAGTCGGGGCCACCCGGCTTGTCGGGATTCTTGTCGCGCTTCGACAGGATGACATCGACGCGGTCGTTCGGCAGGATGAAGCCGCCGGCGCCGGTCTCTGGCGAGATCTCGGTGGAGATCGCGCGCATGCCCGCCGGCAGGATCGCCGCCATGAAGCCCGAGCCGTCGGCCTTGACCAGCTTCTGCTCGCGAATGGGTTCGCCGATGACGAACGGCGCGCGCGCGATGCTGCCGACGAGCTGATTTGCAGCCTCGGGCCGATCACCGCGGCGGATGAAGATGTTGCTCGCAGCTTCCGGCCAGGTCTGCCACACGAGGTCGCCCGGCTTGATCGGCTGTCCCAGTCCGATATCGCCCTTGGCGACCAGCACGTCGACGGTCGGCAACTGCGCGACCGGTGCGACCGGCGCCGGCGGCTGGCCCTCGGAGTTGCTGACCAGATAGGCCGCAACGCCACCCGCGCCGAGAGCGATGGTTAATACCACGATGCGTGCGGTCATCATACGCGTGACTACTCTACTTACTCATGCGCCGGGGAGGCGAACAAGCCGACTAACAGGCTTCCCGTCGCTCATGACTAAGCGGCAATGGTATAAGCGAACTTGAACGGAGCGGGCTGCAGCGGCTGCCGGGCAGACCGATTGTGCAAGTGGTGAACAGCTTGTTAGCGAGCAAATAGCGAAACGACGCGAATGTGTTAGCTGTTTGCTCGCAGCGCGGCTACGCGCGCAGGTAGTCGCTTGCATAATGGATTCACATCGTGAGTTGCGGCGGCGCCTCAGGTGAGAGGCGCGCCGCGCGTCATTTCGAGCAAGGCGCCTCGACCGGGAATCGGACTCCGTGGCGATGCCGTTTGCGAACGATTCCGATCAGTCGTTGGTTCACCGCAGCCCCGCAAGGCCGACGGCGCGTGCCTGGGTCTGCGCGCTCCGCACGAAAGCTTGCCCGCGGCCGGCGCTCGACCATGCCGGGCGGAAGGCGCTGCGTGTCGCGCCCCCGTATTCGGACGGCTCCGCATTTTCAGGAAGCGGAAACGGGTTGGACGTACGATTCCGTTGAGCGGGAATTCTGTCCCGGGAATTCAGAGTTCCTTAGTTTTTTGCGCGCAGGGTCCGCGCATGACGACCGGCATATCTCTTTTCGACAGTTTCGATTCGAAATACACGCTAAGATTGCAATTAGTGTGCCGTACCGCTTTTGGGGGCGGGCGATGACCGGCCTGGAGGACCTGATTGTTTGGAGGGGAGGCGTGCAATGTCAGTTGCCCGATTCCTGAAGCAGCGCGCCGTCAGGATCCAGACGGTGGGATCCTACATCCTGCCGAACTGGTATGACCCGGAGGGACGGCTGCGCTCCTTCGCCTGTCGCACGACGCGCGTGTCGCCGTTTCGTGCGCTGCTCGACGTGCCCGTCGTCGGCAAGGTCGGTGATCGACTGACCTCGTATTTCCGCGAGTTCGGCAAGTTCGAGGGCGAGATCAGCGACACCGTCCACGGCGGCTTTCTGCTCGAGCTGGAAATGACGCGTGCCGAGCGCGCCAAGCTTGCCGAGAAGCTCGTCTGGCTGGAGAAGAAGCACAAGGATCCGACGGTCCGCGACGGGCGCGCGGATACGCGCTACGTGCCGAACACGGCGCATTCCGCGCTGACAATGGCGGACGGCAGGATCATGTCCTGCTTCGTGATCGACGTGTCGATGTCGGGCGTCGCGGTGTCGGCGGAGATCCAGCCGGAGATCGGCACGCCGCTGGCGGTGGGCAGCTGTGTCGGTCGCGTCGTCAGGCATTTCGACGACGGCTTCGCCGTGAAATTCGTCGATCAGCTGGCGAGCGCGCACGATCTCGAGCGGCGCGTCATCAGGCCGCCGGTCCACCCGGCGCGACATCGGTCCACGGCGCATGCGGACGAGGGCCGCACCGAGACGGGCGAGGACTTCTTCATGGTGTGATTGCGGCGCTCGCGTGTCGCGACGCTCACATGCGCGGTTTCGCGTATTGGGCGCGGCTTCGAATCGGGGCATGGGAACTGGCAACCCTCCGCACGGTTAACGCGGTGTTAAGCGACATCGTGAAAGCTTGCGATGCCGGGTGCGCATGCCAGGAGGACCATTGCCATGGAAGCCCAGAAGACCGCGGTGGACGCCATCGTCGCCCTCACGGGTTGCGATCGCGATGCTGTTGCCGGCTTCATCCGGCGCATCTATCAGACCGGCGTCCGCGATCCCAAGCGGCTGACCTTCAAGGGCCTGCAGGAGATGAGCCGCGGCTGATGAGCTGGCGACCTTTGGCTGCCGGGCATCTTGGCAGCCGACCCTTGCGAGCCGACCCTCGGTAGCCGGCGGGCCGCCTGGGCCAGGCTGTTGCAGCCCGGTCACGCCTGACGATGTTCAGCACCGGAATCCGTTCACAACTGTGCTGCGGGGGGATGCAGCCTGCCGGGCTTCCGGCTATGTTTGCATCCTGTGGCTGCATCAGATGATCGTCCTTTGACCCGTATTGCGTGGTGAGGCGGTTCTGTGCGTGAAGCTCTGAGCGGCCGGATCATGGGACCCGGAGATGCTGAGACAGCTTTTTGCACCCCAGCTCGTTGCCCTCTACATCCTGATCGGCGCAACGATCTACGTTCACTTCCGCGGCAAGCAGCGCTTGCGCCTCGCCCGCCAGCTCGGCGACCACTCGACCTACCTCGCCCCGTACAACGTGCTGATGTATGCGGGCTCGGCGGTGCCCAACATGCCGGTGATCCCGGTCGAGCAGTTTCCGGAGCTGAAGACGCTGACGGAGAATTGGCAGGATATCCGCGAGGAGGCGGTGCGCCTGTTCGACGAGGGTTTCATTCGCGCCGCCGCGGCCAACAATGATTGGGGCTTCTACTCGTTCTTCAAGAGCGGCTGGAAGCGCTTCTATCTGAAATGGTACGACGACTTCCTGCCGTCGGCGCGCACGCTGTGCCCGAAGACGGTGGAGCTTCTGAACGCGATTCCGAACGTGCACGGCGCGATGTTCGCGATGCTGCCGCCCGGCGGCAAGCTCGGCGCCCACCGCGACCCCTTCGCCGGCTCGCTGCGCTATCATTTGGGGCTGGTCACGCCGAACTCCGACAAGTGCCGCATCGTCGTCGACGGCGTGCCTTGCGTCTGGCGCGACGGCGAAGCCTTCATGTTCGACGAGACCTTTATCCACAGCGCCGAGAACTTAACCGAAATCAACCGCATCATCCTGTTCTGCGACGTCGAGCGTCCGATGAAGCTCGGCTTCATCGCGGCGATCAACCGCTGGGTCAGCCACCACATCGTCAAGGCCTCGGCGACGCAGAACGTCGACGGCGAGCACGTGGGTGTGCTCAACAAGGTGTTCGGCAAGCTGTACGAGTTTCACCTGGCGACGCGCAAGGTGAAGGCGTGGAATCGGACGGTGTACTACGCGGCGAAGTACACGCTGACGGTGATGATCGTTGGCGCGATCGTGGTGTCGGCGTTTCGGTGAGGGGGGAGGATAGAGTAGGGCGGATTAGCGCAGCGTAATCCGCCGACTTGTTTCACGGATGGACGACGGGGTACGCCGACGGCCAACCTGTCCTACGCTTGCTGACAGAACTTATTTGTCGGCAAAGGAATCCAGCAGCGACCGAAACCGCCTTCTGATCTCGTCTGCCTGATAAAGATATTTGCGGCTGAAGTCTAAAGTCAGGACGCCCCATTGAGCCCCGGTCGGTTCCGCGATCGTGCAGCCAAGTGTCTTGCTCGCGATCTTGTCACAGGCAAAAAGCAAAGGGCCTTCGGTTGTATCCTTGAGATAAAGCTCGTGAGTGGCAGTCTCACATAGTCTGTATCCGGATTCGACCGGGCTGAAGACACCCGCTCCATTGTCGGCACACCAGCGAGTCCATTCAACCTGCCTTGCGGACAAATCCAGTTCCTTCTGCCAGCCGCGGATTGTCGCGTTCATCTGATCTCCATGTCCGCCGAAATGAGGAGGCTTCAGGAATTTGTCGGCGTTGTTCGCTGACCTCGGCACCAGATCGGGAAGCAGGACGTGAATCTCGAAGGTCGTATTTTTGGTCGGATCAACATCTGGCCTGTCTAAATCGACCAGATAGTTGCGTGGGATCTTGTAAGTTTTGTTACCAAAAGCGATCGGAATTGGCCTGGTATCGAGAGATGGATACTCTCGGAATAGCTCTTCATCAGACGCGTGCCTGTTGACCATCTCCAGAACGGACTCGTGCTTCTCGAGCAACGGATCACGTTTGGCGGAGTGATAGAAAGATCTGTGGCCGAGGAAGAGTCCTGCGATTACCGCAATCACAATGGCTAAGCCGACCACGCACTTCGTCAGGCCGGGAGTTTGGGTGCCGGGGGTAATGCGGGCCGTGCCATATTGCCTTTGTCCAAACTCAGCCATATCCCTGGTCCCACTTGCTGGTCTTGGCAAACCCTTGCTTGTTTGCGTTGTATCTTTAGTCGACGGTTAGTACAGCCAGCGCTGAACTTCGGTTAAGGGAGGATGTCCGCGATCGGCCAAACCGGGCATCAAAATCACGATGCCGAAGTCATGGAAGCTCGTCCGCAGCCGTATCCGATGCACCTTTTCGCTTTGCGTTGATCATGGCGCTTCAATCAAAATCCATTCTGCCGATGACGCCAAGAAACCTGCCGCCAAAGAAAGACACGGTAAGCATCATGAGATGCGTCGTCGCGGAGGGAGTAAAATCCTGCTTGTCTTGAACGTGCTCAAACCCGATCAGCCCCAGTCCAAAGATTGCTGCGCAAAGTGCGGGCCAAAGCGCACGCCGCCGCGCTGCGATCCTTTTGGCCGGGGCAGCCCACCGAGAATTCCGCGATAGATCGCTGGATCGACGAAACGATACTTCGGTACTCAAGATGATGACGACCAAACAGACAGTGAGGAAATACACCAGGCGCTGTCCTTAAATGCCAACGGTCGTAGGCGAGCCAATAGCCTGAATTGATTGCTTTGACCTTAAGAGAATACCGACAAGGCCGTATCGAAGCGCTAGTCCGAAACACGTCAGGGGCAGCGCGGTGCTCTGGCTCGGCGGGCAAACCACCTCCGTCAACTGAAATCCTGTCAAGAAATTCTGAAAAACAAAACAGCTTGGCAAATTCGAAAAATCAGCATTATTGTCCCGCTCATCCCGTTGCACGGTAGGGGACGGTTCGCGGTCGTCACGGACGTTGGCAGCGGGAGGCGGTGGACGCGGGCGGGCGCAGTGCTGTTGGCACGGACGAACGTTGGCCTGCGGACGGTGAAGGCGTGTGGTTCCGATACTCCGATGCTAGTATCCAGCGCGATGCGCGCGAGCGCATTGCGCGACATGGTGGCCAGAAAGCCCGGCGCACCAGGAAGAGCACGCTATAGCCTGTTAAAACCATCGCGCGGGGAGGGCCGGGTGTTTTTGGCCAGACCTGTGGTACCTGCCGCCTGCATTTTTTGCTGCAGGCGGGCCACGGGCGCGGCCAGCGCCCGGCCTTCCTCGCGCCCTCCACTTTCGAGGGCGGGATTTTCGGGCACAGCTCGGGCGCGGAATGCGTCGCGAGAGCGCGGATGCTCATGCTTGGTCTATCGACATGCTGTTTGAGATTGTGGATCAGACGATGTGGTGAGCTCATGCTCATGCGGCAGCGCGCGGATGCGCGCGTGCCTGTTTTATCGTTGAGCGCAGCTGCTGCCACGACGGCGGTGAGCTCCCCTCCCCGCAAGGGGGAGGGGAGTGGACTATCCGCGGCGCGGACGACCGGGTCGCCTTCGGGCAGGACGATCAACGAAGTCGATCAACGAAAAAGGCCGCGCATGGCGCGGCCTCTTGAAAGCGATGTCTTTGGCGGTCAGGCCGCTGCCTTCAGGCAGCGAGCCACTTTACGCCACCGCCGGGCCGATCGACACCTTCAGCGTGCCGACGCCGTCGACGCCGCATTCGATCTTGTCGCCGGCCACGACCGCGGCGACACCCGCGGGGGTGCCGGTCATGATGATGTCGCCGGCGCCGAGCTCGACCTGCTGCGACAGCTTCCAGATAATCTCGGGCACGTTCCAGATCAGCTCGGAGAGGTCGCCCGTCTGCTTCTCGGTGCCGTTGACCGACAGCCAGATCTTGCCCTTCGCCGGATGGCCGATCTTGGCCGCGGGCTGGATGGCGGAGCAGGGTGCGGAATGGTCGAACGACTTGCCGACTTCCCACGGGCGCTGCATCTTGCGGGAGGCGAGCTGCAGGTCGCGGCGGGTGAGGTCGATGCCGACGGCGTAGCCGTAGACGTGGTCGAGCGCCTTGTCGGACGGGATATTCAGGCCGCCGCTCTTGAGCGCGACCACCAGCTCGACCTCGTGATGCATGTCCTTGGTGAGCGGCGGATAGGGGATGACGGCGCCGTCCGGCTCCAGCATGTCGGCATGCTTGGCGAAGAAGAACGGCGGATCGCGCTCGTCATTGCCCATCTCGCGGATGTGCTCGAGATAGTTGCGGCCGACGCACCAGATGCGGCGGACCGGGAACACGCCGGCCTCGCCGACGACGGGAAGCGAAGGCTGCGGCAGGGCCGGGATGACGAAGGACGTGGCGCTCATGAAATGATCTCGGTGCGGCTATGAGGTTCGGTTCAGGACGTCGCGCTCATCGGGATGACGACAGGCCCCATGTCGCGCTGTTGCAGGCGGAAGAACGAAGCATAGCGGCCGCCACGGCGCAACAGATCGTCATGCCGGCCGCGCTCGACGATGTCGCCGGCCTCGACCACCAGGATGGCGTCGGCGTTCATGATCGTGTGCAGGCGGTGCGCGATCACGATGGTGGTGCGGTTCTGGCAGAGGTGCTCGATGGCCTCCTGGACCTGCCGCTCGGATTCGGAATCGAGCGCGGCGGTGGCCTCGTCCAGCAGGATGATCGGGGCATTGCGGATCAGCGCGCGGGCTACGGCGATGCGCTGGCGCTGGCCGCCCGACAGCTGCGTGCCGTGCTCGCCCACGGGCGTGTCGTAGCCGAGCGGGAAGCTCATGATGAAGTCGTGGGCGCAAGCGGCTTTGGCCGCGTCGACGATCTCGGCCTCGGTCGCGCCGGGCTTGCCGAAGGCGATGTTGGCGCGGACCGTGTCGCGGAACAGGTAGACGTCCTGGCCGACATAGGCGGCCTGCTCGCGCAACGAGCGGCGCGACACCTGCGCGATCGACTGGCCGTCGATCAGGATGTCGCCTTCGCTCGCCTCATAGAACCGCAAGAGCAGCGCCAGCACCGTCGACTTGCCGCCGCCGGACGGGCCGACCAGCGCGGTGACCTTGCCGGGCTCGGCCGTGAAGCTCATGCGGTTGAGCACGGGCTCGTTGTTGCGATAGGCGAAGGAGACGTCGCGCAGCTCGATCTTGGCCTGCGTCAGCTTCAGCGCCGGCTTGTCGTCGTCCGGCTGCTCGCTGGCCGGGGTGTCCACCACCTCGAGCAGCATGCGCGCGCCGACCAGCTGGCTGTTGAGGTCGATGTTCAGCCGCGCCAGCCGCTTGGCCGGCTCGGTCGCCATCAGGAAGGCGGTCATGAAGGAGAAGAACTGGCCGGGCGTGGCGTTGAGCGCGACCACGGCATAGCCGCCATACATCAGGCAGCCGGCGACGGCGAAGCCGCCGAGCATCTCCATCAGCGGGTTCGAGCGGTTCGAGACGCGCGCCATCTTGTTGGCGTTGCGCTCGACGATCGCGATGTTCTCGTCGATGCGCGCCCGCATCGCTTCTTCCAGGGTGAAGGCCTTGACGGTGCGGATGCCCTGCAGCGATTCCTGCATGGTCTCGAGGATGTCGGCGGTGCCGGTGAACTGGTTGTAGGCGAGGCCCTTGATGCGCTTGACCAGCTTGCGCAGCACCAGCATCGCCGGCGGGACGGCCACCAGGCCCAGAAACGACATCAGCGGGTCCTGTGCCACCATCACCACGATCATGCTGATCAGCAGCAGGAGATCGCGGCCGATCGCGTTGATCAGCATGTTCAGGACGTCGGTGATCGACTTGGCGCCGGCGGTCAGGCGGGCCAGGAATTCCGACGAATGGCGCTCGGAGAAGAAGCCGATGCTCTCGCTCATCAGCTTGGCGAACAGGGCGCGCTGGTTGCTGGCGAGGATCGCGTTCGAGATCTTCGACAGGATCACCGCGTAGCCGTAAGTGCTCACGCCCTTGACGAACAGCAGCAGCACGGTGACGCCGGAGAGCACGGCGATGCCGGGCACGCTCTTCTCGACATAGGCCTTGTTGATCACCTGTCCGAGGATGTAGGCGGCGCCGGCGCTCGCGCCGGCCGAGACGGCCATCAGCGCAAAGGCCGTCAGATAGCGCCGCCAGTACAGGATGCCCTGTTCCATGACGAGGCGCCGGACCAGAATCGCGGCACCATAGGGGTCGTCGGTGATCTTCTTCGGAAAGCTGGCCATTCTGGTCCCTGGCCGCCGGGACAAATCGCCGGGCGGACAGGAGTGCTTGCCCGCTCGGGGCGGCTTTTTCAAGCCCCCCGAGGACGGGCTAACTCGTTGATTCTAGGCGGAGGCCTGCTGCAGCGCGCCGCTGTGGCGTTCCAGGAACAGTTTCTCTTCCCAGGCGAGCGCATGCGCGGCGATCGTTTCCAGATTGTCATAGGCCGGAGCCCAGTCGAGCAGCGCCCTGATACGGCTGGTATCGGCGACCATGGCCACGATGTCGGCCGGGCGCCGTGCTGCGTATTGAACCGGGATCGCGCGGCCGGAGACGCGCCTGACCGCTTCGATCGTTTCCAGCACGGAGTAGCCGCGGCCATAACCACAATTCAACGTGACCGAGCTGCCGCCGGTGCGCAAGTAAGCCAGGGCGGCGCGATGCGCCTGCGCGAGATCGCTGACATGGATGAAATCGCGGATGCAGGTGCCGTCGGGCGTCGGATAGTCGGTGCCGTAGACGTCGATCTTGGCCCGCTGACCCGTCGCCACCTCCATCGCGATCTTCATCAGATGCGTTGCGCCGACGGTGGCAAGCCCGATGCGGCCTTGCGGATCGGCGCCGGCGACGTTGAAGTAGCGCAGCACGACGTAGTTCAGGTCGTGCGCGGCCGCGACATCGTGCAGCATGATCTCGGCCATCAGCTTCGAGGTGCCGTAGGGCGAGGTCGGCCGCGTCGGTGCGGTTTCAGGTACCGGAACGTCGTCCGGATTGCCGTAGACGGCGGCGGTCGAGGAGAAGATGAAGCGGCTGACGCCGCGCTTGACCGCCGCGTTCAGCAGGTTGCGTGTCGTCACCGTGTTGTTGCGGTAATACAGCAGCGGGTCGCGCAACGAATCCGGCACGACCACGGATCCCGCGAAATGGATGATGCTGTCGACGCCGTGCTGGCTGATGACGCCATCCACGAGATTTTCGTCGCCGGCATCGCCGATGAACAGCGGCACGCTGTCCGGCAGGAAGCCGGAAAACCCGGTCGAGAGATTGTCGATCACCACCACGCTTTCGCCGGCCTCGGCCAGCGCGAGCACCATATGGCTGCCGATATAGCCGGCGCCGCCAGTCACCAGTACGGTCATTGTTTGACACGATCCCTGTTTATTTTGGCCGACGCTAACGCGGCTGGGGTGAAGGACCTGTTTCACCGGGCGCGAACTGGCGGCAATGCCTAATGTTGCGTATAGGGAACCGCTGCAATTGGAGTGAGTTTGTGCCCGCCAAGCCGTTTTCCGCCGCCGATCTCGACGTGATCGTGCCGAACCTGCACCGGCGCTATTCGGGCGTGACGGCGACCAACCGGATGGTGGCGCCGAAGCTCGCTGCCCGCGTGCGCGCCGCCTGGCTCGGCACCTACGCGCCGGAGGGAATTGCGCAGATCGGCGCCCCCGATTTGGTGAAGCTATGGGGCCGGCGCCGGCCGCTGATCTGGCACGCGCGGCGCAACAACGAGATGATCGCAGGCGTGCTGCTGCGTGCGCTCGGCTGGCCTTTGAAGCTGGTGTTCACGTCTGCCGCGCAGCGCCATCACAGCTGGATCACGCGCTGGCTGATCCGCCGCATGGATGCGATCATCGCGACCAGCGACATCTCGGCGTCCTATCTCAAGCGCGACTCGACGGTGGCGACACATGGTGTCGACACCGAGATCTATGCGCCGCCGCCGGACCGCGCCGCGGCTTTCGCCGAGAGCGGACTGCCGGGCAGATACGCGATCGGCTGCTTCGGTCGCGTGCGCGCGCAGAAGGGCAGCGACGTGTTCGTCGCCGCGATGTGCCGGCTGCTGCCGCGTTTTCCGGATTTTTCAGCCGTGCTGGTCGGCGCCGTGACGCCGGAGCAGATGCCGTTCGCGAGCGAGCTGAAAAAGCAGATCGCGGCCGCGGGCCTGGAGCAGCGCATCGTCATCACCGGTGAGCTCGACATTGCCGAGGTGCAGCGCTGGTACCAGCGCCTGACGATCTACGCGTTCACCTCGCGCAACGAAGGTTTCGGCCTCACGCTGATCGAGGCGATGGCCGCAGGTGCAGCGCTGGTCGCCGCGCGCGCCGGGGCGGCCGAGATCGTGGTCGAGGATGGCGTGAGCGGCGTGCTGGTGCCGCCGGGCGATGTCGATGCGCTGGTCGCGGCGCTCGAGCCGCTGATGCGCGATCCAGCCGCGGCGCTCGCGATGGGGGAACGGGGGCGGGCGCGCGTCGTCGCCCAGTTCAGCCTCGATGCCGAGGCGGACAAGATCGCAGCCGTCTATCGCCGGCTGGTCTGAGCCATGACGTCCGTCACGAACGCGTCGAGGTCGCCGCCCGCAAACAGGAAGCCGGGCAGGCCGGCCGCTTCGGCAGCCGCGATGTCGGAGGCGCGGTCGCCGATCACGAAGCTGCCCTCGCGCCTGACGGGCCAATGCTGCATCAAATCGAGGATCATGCCCGGCGCCGGCTTGCGCCAGGGATGCTCACGCAGATAGCGCTCGACCGAGCCTTCGGTGTGAAACGGGCAATAGCGGATGTCGTCGATGACGGCACCTTGCGCCGCGAGCTCGGACAGCATCCAGTCATGCAGGGTCCGGACATCGTCCTCGCTGAACAGGCCGCGCGCGACGCCGGATTGGTTGGTGAACAGGAAGACGTGGTAACCGGCCTCGTTCAGCCGCCGGATCGCCTTCGCCACGTTCGGCATCCAGCGGATGCGGTCGCGGCTGCCGATGTAGTCGTCGTCGTGGTTGATGACGCCGTCGCGGTCGAGGAAGGCGGCCGGCTTGAGCGCGGCGCCGTCGAGACTCTGTTCGTTCGTCAACTCGGGCCTCGTCATGCCTCAACTGCCGCGATGATCTTCGCCGCGATCGGCTGCACTCGCAAGCTCATGCGTCGCGCGTGCCGCCGCGTCGGCCAGCACCCGCTGCGCGATGGCGGCAACGTCCGTTGCCGGGATGTCGCGCATGCAGCGGTGGTCGTTCATCCGGCAGACCGGGCGATGGCAGGGCTGGCAGGCGACCGGCGTCCTGGTCTGCACGGTCGCAGCGAGCCCGTTCAACGGTGCCCAATGGTAGGGGCTGGTGGGGCCGAAGATGCCCATGGTCGGCGTGCCCAGCGCGGCGGCGATGTGCATCAGGCCCGAATCATTGGAGATCGCGACGCCGGCGGCGGCCATCGCCAGGATGCCGTTGCGGAGGTCGGTCCCGGTGAGGTCGCGCACCGCGGGGCCGCCGGTGGCGATGATCTCGGCGGCGAGCGCCTTCTCGCCGGGGCCGCCGACCACCCAGACGTCGAGTCCGGCCGCGAGCAGCAGCCGTGCCGCCTCGCCGTAATAGGGCCAGCGCTTGGCGGCGCCGACCGACCCCGGCGCCAGCGCCACGGCCGGACGGCTGCCCAGGCCGTTGGCCTCACGCCAGCGCGCGACCTCCTCCGGCGGCACCCGCAGCTGCGGGACGGGCCATTCCGGCGGCAGCGGCGCGCGGTCCGACAGGGCCAGCGCGGCATTCTTGTCGATGAAGCGGGGCAGCGCCTTCTCGCCCCAGCGCCAGCGATTGAGCAGCCCGAAGCGGAACTCGCCGACGAAGCCCACCCGTTCCGGAATGGCGGCGAGGGCGGGCGCCAGCGCCGACTTCCAGGTCCGCGGCATGACCAGCGCGGTCCGGTAGTGCCGCTCGCGCAAAAGGCTGGCGAGTTGCCATTGCCGGGCCAGCGCCAGCCGGCTGCGCGGCAGGTCCCAAACGATGCCGGAGCGGACGCCGGGCATGTAATCGACCAGCGGCGCGCACAGCGAGGTCACCAGCAGATCGACCGGTCGGTTCGGCCAGCGTTCCTTGAGCACCCGCACCACGGTGTGGCCGCGAACGAAATCGCCGATCCACATATAGGGGATGATCAGGATCGGGCTGGTCTCTGCAGCATCCACCTCGATCATTGCTGAATTTGAATTCATTCTTTAATCGTCCAGCTCCGGGGCGCTGGGTAGCCGCTCGGCCGCTGAAGGTAAAGTGGCCGGGCGGACCATCACCAAAGCGCTTACACTTTGCCCCCGCATGCGCTACGCGAAGGCCGGGTTTTTCGGATCAGGGCGGGTAACAGAATGTTGCTGGTGACCGGCGGTGCCGGGTTTATCGGATCGAATCTGGTCGCGGCGCTGAACGACGCCGGCCGTACCGATGTCATCGTCTGCGATAGCCTGGGCAGTGAAGGCAAATGGCGCAATCTCGCCAAGCGGCAGCTTGCCGACGTGGTGCCCCCGTCCGAGCTGAGCGGATGGCTGAAGGGCCGCCGGCTCGACGCCGTCCTGCACATGGGCGCGATCTCCGCGACCACGGCCACCGACGGCGATCTCGTGATGGAGGCCAACTTTCGCAGCTCGCTGCGCCTGCTCGACTGGTGCACGGCGAATGCCACGCCCTTCATCTACGCCTCTTCGGCCGCGACCTATGGCGACGGCGCGCAGGGGTTCCAGGACGATCCGTCGCTCGCGGCGCTCAAGACGCTCCGGCCGATGAATCTCTACGGCTGGAGCAAGCATCTGTTCGACATGGCGATCGCCGCGCGCGCCGAGCGCGGCGAGAGGCTGCCGCCGCAATATGCCGGATTGAAGTTCTTCAACGTGTTCGGTCCCAACGAATACCACAAGGGATCGATGATGAGCGTGCTGACTCGCCGCTTCGGCGACATCAAGGCGGGGCACACCCTCCAGCTGTTCAAATCGCATCGGGACGGGATCGCGGATGGCGACCAGCGTCGCGATTTCATCTATGTCGATGACGTCGTGCGCGTGATGATGTGGCTGCTGGGCTCGCCTTCCGTCTCCGGGCTCTTCAACGTCGGCACGGGCGCGGCCCGCAGCTTCAAGGACATGATGCTCTCGGCCTATGCCACGCTCGGAGCAGCGCCCCGGATCGAGTACGTCGACATGCCCGAAGCGATTCGCGGCAGCTACCAGTATTTCACCCAGAGCAAGGTCGACCGGCTGCTGGCCGCCGGCTACAACGGTGGCTTCACGCCGCTCGAGGATGCGGTGGCCCACTATGTCCGAGGCTATCTCGATTCCGCCGATCGCTTCCGCTAGAGCATGATCGTGACCATGCGTGCCGGATGTCCGTCCAAGCTCACGCTCCACCCGAATCGCGCCGAGACTGCTGCTGATGTTCGACTTTGACGATCTCTCGCAAGCGATCGCCCGCCAGACGGTGCTGTGCGTCGGCGACCTCATGCTGGACGAATTCGTCTACGGCGAGGTGTCGCGGATTTCCCCGGAGGCCCCGGCGCCGGTGATCGCGGTTCAGCGCAGCGAGACCAATATCGGCGGCGCCGGCAATGTCGCGCGTAACATCGCGGCACTCGGCGCGCGCTGTATCTTCGTCGGCCTGGTGGGACATGATGCCGCCGGCGACCAGTTGGAGGTCGAGCTCGCGAGGGAGGCGGGCATCGAGAGCGTGCTGGTGCGCGACCCGTCGCGGCCGACGACGCGCAAGGTCCGCTTCGTCTCCGAGCATTTCTCGACCCACATGTTGCGCGCCGACTGGGAGCGCGCCGCGCCGGCCGCTGCCGACATCGAGCAGAAGCTGATCGAAAAGATCCTGCCGCTGCTCGATCGCGCCGACATCGTGCTGCTGTCGGATTATGCCAAGGGCGTGCTGACCACGCGCGTGATCCGCAACGTGATCGATGCCGCGCGCAAGGCGGGCAAGCGCGTCATCGTCGATCCCAAGAGCGCGAATTTCGCGATCTATCGTGGCGCGACGCTGCTCACGCCGAATCGCAAGGAGTTCTCGGAGGCCACCCGCAGCCGCGCCGAGACCGAGCAGGAGATCGCGTCCGCTGCGCAGGATGCGATCTATCTCGCCGACTGCGAGGCGATCCTGGTGACGCAGAGCGAACGCGGCATGACCTTGGTGCCGCGCCAGGGCGATCCGATCCATGTACCGGCCTATCCCGTGAAGGTAAGCGACGTGTCCGGCGCCGGCGACACCGTCGTTGCGGTCCTCGCCGCGACGCTCGCGGCCGGCGCAGCGTGGGAAGACTCGCTGCGAATGGCGAGCGCGGCAGCGGCCGTGGCCGTCGGCAAGCAGGGCACGGCCAGCGTCACGTCGGCCGAACTGCGGCAGAAGATCCTGCCGCATGCCTATTTGGCGGCTGAAGAGAAGATCATTGCAAACGACGACGAACTCCTGGCCCGTGTCGCGGCGTGGCGGCGCGACGGCTTGCGGGTCGGCTTCACCAATGGCTGCTTCGACATCCTGCATCCGGGCCACGTCAAGGTGCTGACGGCCGCGCGGGCCGCCTGCGACCGCCTGGTGGTCGGTCTGAACAGTGACACGTCCGTCAAGCGGCTCAAAGGCGAGAGCCGCCCCGTGCAGGACGAGCGCGCGCGCGCCGAGGTCCTGGCTGCGTTGGAGGCCGTGGACCTCGTCGCCATCTTCGCAGAGGACACGCCGCTCCGCCTGATCGAGTTGATCAGGCCGAGCGTACTGGTCAAGGGCGGCGACTACACGCGCGAGCAGGTGGTGGGACACGAGGTCGTCGAGGCCGGCGGCGGCGAGGTGATCCTGATCGACATTCTCCAGGGCCACAGCACGACGGCGCTGGTGGACCGCGCCCGGAGCGACGGGCAATGAGCGCGCTGGCTGGTCATCAAGGCCCGGTGCTGCTGGCGCGCCGTTGGCGCGATCCGGCGGCGTGGCGGACGACCGTCGACGTCATGGCGATTCTGCTGGCGGCGTCGCTGCCGTGGTCGACGTCGCTGGTTTCGATCCTGGGCGTGGTCATGCTGATCACGATGACGCCGTTTCTCGATGTCGAGCGTCTGCTGCAGATCTTGAAACGGCCGATATCCATCGCGCCGATTGCGCTGTTCCTGGTCGCGCTGGTCGGGACGTTGTGGTCGGATGCGGCCTGGGGCGCGCGGCTCTATGCGGTCGGGCCGGCGGCCAAGCTGCTGGTGTTGCCGGCGCTGTTCTATCATTTCGAACGGTCCGAGCGCGGGCTGTGGGTCTTCGCCGCGTTTCTCGGCTCCTGCGTCCTGATGGTCGTGATGTCCACGGCGGTCGCGTTCAATCCTGCGCTGGCGCTCAAGGCCAATGCCGATCGCGGCATCTTCGTGAAGAACTATATCGACCAGGGGCAGGAATTCTCACTCTGCGCCGTGGCGCTCGCCTATCCGATCGCTCAGCTGCTGCGCGCACGCCGTTTCGTGCCAGCCGGCCTGCTGACCGCGATCATGATCGCGTTCCTGGCCAACATGATCTTCATCGTCGTCTCGCGCACGGCGCTGGTGACGATCCCGATCCTGCTCGCGGTGTTCGGCCTGATCCACCTGAAATGGCGGGCGAACCTCTTGATCGCCGCCGGAGTTCTCATGCTGGGCCTGGCCGCATGGTCCGTCTCACCGCAATTGCAGGCCAAGGTGGCGACGTTCACGACCCAATATCAGGATTACAGGAACGACCGCGGCGTCACGTCGATCGGTGAGCGGCTGGAGTTCTGGCGCAAGTCGCTGCGGTTCTTCGCCGACGCACCGCTCATCGGGCACGGCTCGGGCTCGACGCGCCACCTGTTCGAGCTGGCTGCGAGCGGGCCTTCCGACCTCTCCTCCGGTCAGGTCGTCGGCAATCCCCACAACCAGACGCTCTACGTTGCCGTGCAGTGGGGAGCTCTGGGAGTCGTCATTCTCTATGCCATGTGGGCCGTGCATCTGTTGCTGTTCCGCGGCGACGGGCTCGTTCCGTGGATCGGCCTGCTCGTCGTCGCGCAGAACATCTTCACCTCGCTATTCAACTCGCACATCTTCGATTTCCATGAAGGCTGGATGTATGTGATCGGCGTCGGTGTGGCCGGCGGCATGCTGCTGGGATCGAGGTCGCAGCCGGATTCGGCGCAGAGGCCGGTGACGACATGACGCGCCTCGCTCAATTGACCTCCCGCAACCTGCTGATCGCCGCGCACGACCTGCTCGTCAGCGTTGCAGCGTTGTTTGCTGCGTTCTACATCCGCTTCGAAGGTGCCAGCAGTTTCTGGGAGCGGGTGCCGCTGCTGCTGCAGCTCTTGCCCTATTTCATCGCCTTCAGCTTCGTCGTCTTCTATTTTTCCAATCTCCTGACCACGAAGTGGCGGTTCATCTCGCTGCCCGATGCGCTCAACATCGTGCGCGTCGCAACGGTGCTGACGCTTGCGCTTCTCGTCCTCGACTACATCATCGTCGCGCCGAACGTCCGCGGCACCTTCTTCTTCGGCAAGCTCACGATCATCCTCTATTGGTTCCTGGAGATCCTTGCGCTCAGCGCGTTGCGCTTCGCCTATCGGTATTTCCGCTACACGCGGGTGCGCCATCACGCGAAGGCGGTCGACTCCGCGCCGGCTCTCCTGATCGGCCGGGCCGCCGACGCGGAGGTCGTGCTGCGCGGCATCGAGAGCGGCGCGGTCAAGCGGATCTGGCCGATCGGAATCCTGTCGCCTTCGACGGCGGACCGTGGTCAGTTGATCCGTGGCGTTCCCGTGCTGGGAGGGATCGACGACGTCGAGGACGTCGCGGCCGACTTCGCCCGGCGCGGCAAGCCGATTGCGCGCGCTCTGATGATGCCCTCGGCGTTCGAGGCGGACTGCCATCCGGAAACCTTCCTGATGCGAGCACGGCGCCTGCGCCTGATCGTCAGCCGCCTGCCGTCGCTCGAGAGCGGCGACGCGCCGCGGCTGGCGCCCGTCGCGGTCGAGGACCTCCTGCTGCGGCCGAGCGAGAAGATCGACTATGGACGGCTGGAGGCCCTGGTGAAGGGCAAGGCGGTGGTGGTGACCGGCGGCGGGGGATCGATCGGCGCCGAGATCTGCCAGCGCGTCGTGGCCTTCGGGGCAGCCCGGCTGCTGATCCTCGAAAACTCCGAGCCGGCGCTGTATGCGATCACCGAGGTGCTTGCGGCCGCCCCCGAGGCGAATGCGGCGGTCGAGGGCCGCATCGCCGACATCCGCGACCGCGACCGTGTGTTCGCGCTGATCGGCGAGTTCAAGCCGGATCTCGTGTTTCATGCGGCCGCCCTGAAGCATGTGCCGATCCTCGAGCGCGACTGGAGCGAGGGCGTCAAGACCAACATCTTCGGCTCGATCAACGTGGCCGACGCCGCCGTGGCGTCGGGCGCCGAGGCGATGGTGATGATCTCGACCGACAAGGCGATCGAGCCGGTCTCGATGCTGGGGCTGACCAAGCGCTTTGCCGAAATGTATTGCCAGGCGCTCGACCGCCAGTTGGCCGAGCGGCCGTCCGGACGGCCGCCGATGCGGCTGATCTCGGTGCGGTTCGGCAACGTGCTGGCATCGAACGGCTCGGTGGTGCCGAAATTCAAGGCCCAGATCGAAGCGGGCGGCCCCGTCACGGTGACCCATCCCGACATGGTGCGCTACTTCATGACGATCCGGGAGGCCTGCGATCTCGTGATCACCGCGGCATCGCATGCGCTGGCTCCGGACCGTCCCGGCGTCTCGGTCTATGTGCTCAACATGGGGCAGCCGGTCAGGATCGTGGAGTTGGCCGAGCGCATGATCCGCCTGTCCGGGCTGCAGCCCGGCTATGATGTCGAAATCGTCTTCACGGGGATCCGGCCGGGTGAGCGCCTGAACGAGATTTTGTTTGCGAGCGAGGAGCCGGCGGTCGAGATCGGCGTCGCCGGGATCATGGCGGCCAAGCCGAACGAGCCGCCGATGCAGACGCTCAAGGCATGGATCGCGGCGCTGGACCAGGCCATCGCGCGCAACGACCCGGTCACCATCAAGGCCGTGCTCAAGGATGCCGTGCCGGAGTTCGGCTCAAGCGCGGCGTGACGGGGCGGAGCGCGGCCGCGCGAAGCGGCGCAGCAGCAGGCCCGCTGCGACCAAGCCTGCGGCAAGCGTCGCGATGTCGCCAGCGACAGAGGCAAGCCCGATCGACAGTCCCGCCAATGCGGCGAGCACCAGGTTGAGCGCGAACACCTCGGCGACGACGCGCCCGACCGTGAAGCCGTTGTCGGTGGCGCGCTGATAGAAATGCGTGCGGTGGGCGGCCCAGAACGGCTCTCGGCGCGCCATGCGCCGAAGCAGCGTCCAGGTGGCGTCGAGCAGGTAATAGAGCGGCAGCAGCAACGCCGCGATGACGAACCCCTGCCAAGCCAGCTGCAGCAGGCACCACCCGAGCAGAAGCCCGATCGGTAGGCTGCCGACATCGCCAAGAAAGACCTTGGCGGTGGGACGATTGAACGGCGCGAAGCCGAGCAGGGCGCCGCACAGCGCGGCCGCGACCGCCGCTGTTGGCCATGGCAGCAGGCTGGACATGCCGAACAGCGCAAGTGCCGCCGTGATCGGCACCACCTCGGCCACCGTCATCAGGTCGAGCCCGTCCATGAAGTTGACCAGGTTGACGAACCAGAGGCCCGCGATCAGCAACAGCGTACGCTCGATCACCAAGGGGATCGGCAGGATTCTGAGATCATCCGGTGCAGTAAAGGTGATCAGGCCGACGGCCAACCCCTGGAGGGTGAGCCGCGGCAGCACGGGGATCGGGCTGATGTCATCGACCAGGCCGACCAAGGCGACCAGGGGCACGGCGACGAACAGCATGACCAACGGCGCGAAGCCCATCACCGATGCGAAAGCGCCGCCGACCACGAGCGTTGCTCCGATCACTGCGATGCCGGCGCCCTGCGGCGTCGGGATCTTGTGCGAGGAGCGGGCGTTCGGCCGCGCTAGCGCGTAGCGCTGCAGCAGCGGGCGTAGCAGCACGATCAAGACCGCGCACATCACGGCTGCGAGCAGGGCGACGACAACGAGGATCGCTGCTGGATTGGCGATCATCGGCGCAAGTCCGACGCCGACGTGAGGCGATCATAGAGCGCCACCACCGAGCGGCCGATGATCTTGGCCGACAACCTATCCTCGACCAGTTGCCGCGCTGCCTGGCCAAAGCGGGTGCGCAGCTCGGGCGATACCGCAAGCTGCGCCATCGCCTGCGCGAGTGCGGTCGGATTCTCGATTCCCACCGACAGTCCGGTCTGGCCGTGGATTGCGATCTCGCGGCAACCGGGCGCATCGGTCGAGATCAGCGGCCGGCCGCAGGCGGCGGCTTCCAGCAGGCTCACCGGAAGCCCTTCGCGATGCGACGGCAGCACGGCGATGTGGCAGCGCCGCCAGAGCTCGGTGATGTCCTTGATCTGGCCGAGCAGGGTGATGCCGGGCTCATTGCGCCAGGCGTCGACGTCCTCGGCTGACACCGAGGCCGGGTTGGCCGGGTCGGGGGAGCCGGCGATCAGGAGGTGATAGTCGTTTTCCTGCTGGCGTAGCATGCGATGTGCTGCGACCAGTGCCCGGATGCCCTTGTCGGTGAGCAGCCGTCCGGCGAAGCCGAAGGTGATCGGTCCGTCCGGTTCGGGCAGCGGCTGGAAGCGTTCGGTGTCGACGCCGGAGCCGGGGATCAGCGTGATCTTGTCGGCCCCGACGCCCATCGCCTGCAGGGCGTCGCGATCGTCCGGGTTCTGCACCAGCACGCAGCTCGGCGCCCGGTTCATGAGCCTTGGCAACAGCCACAGCAGGCCCTGCTTGAGCAGGCGCGAGCGCCAGCTCGCCGAGGTGAAGACATAGCCGAGGCCGGTCAGGGCGTTGACGATCGGTGTTGGGCGTCCGAGCGCGGCCAGCGAGCCGAGCACGCTGGATTGCAGCCCGGAATGATGCACCACGTCGGGCTTGATCGCAGCCTCGACGGCGCGGATTGCGCGGATCGTGGGCAGGGCTGACGACGGTGACAGCCCGCCGCGCCGGAACGGGATCGGGTGCAGGACGAAGTGCTCGGCGGCGATCGCGGCGGCGCCCGCGTTGACGTTGGTCGCGACATGCACCTCGTAGCCGGCCTCGCGCGCCGCCCGCGCCATTGGCAGGCGATGCATCAGGAAGGCGTAATCCTCGTTGGCCACGTAGAGCAGGCGTCGCGGTGAGGCGGGGCGGGGCGGGGGCATCAAACTCACGGTCTCAGGCGGTCTCGGCGCCGTATAGGCCAAGAGCCGGCTTTCCGCGAGCCGTTATCGTGGCTCGACGATGGGAAAGCCGGCCGAGACCTGCCCGCCGGAACGACCGCCCGGCGCTGGCGCTGCCCCGGTAAGGAGACCCGCGCCCGGACCGACCGGTCAGACCAGATGGAAGCTCGACAGGTGGGACAGCAGCTCCGCCGTCGACACATGCTGGACGGTGATCGTGTCCTGTGCCGCATCGGTGATGATTGCGTTGCCGGCTGCGTCGTCATGGATCGCCGCTACCAGCGCGGCCTGGCTGTCGAACACGTTATGGCTGACCGCGATCGTGTCGGTACCCGCGGTGAAGCCGGAGATGCTGACCTGTCCGAAGTGCTCCGCGAACACGAAAGCGTCATGCCCCGCCAGCGAGACGGGTTGCTGCGCCGTGCTGCCGGCCGCGCCTTGGCCGGCTGCGCTTGAGATCACGGTGCCGCCCTGACCGTCATTGGCGAAGTGGAAGCTGTCCTGCGACAGTGGCCCAAGGAAATGCAGCGACGTGCTGTTTGTCCCGTCGGTCACCGACAGCAGTCCGTTCGCATCATCGAACTGCGCCCGCAGCGACGCGTAGGAGATGGTCTTGAGGTCGATCTGATCGGCTGTGCTGCCGAACCCGATCAGATCACCGCTGAAGTTTGCCGAGATGGCAAGCGTATTGCTGGCAGAGATACTCTCGGCCGATGACTGGGTCGCCGATTGGGTGCCAGCGAGGCTCACCGAGCTCGGAAATCCGATGACGCCGTCGCCGTTCAGGTCCTGATGAAAGATCAGCTCGAACGATTTCACCGTCGCAGTGGTGCCGTCAACCAGACCGCTCAGATTCGAGCCATAGTTGCCGTTGGCGTCCGTGGCCCAGAATGTGAACTGGCTGGTGCCCGGAATCTTCCAGGCCACATCGAACCCGCTTGAAGTCTGGATCGCACCGATCGGGGCAATCGACCCGAACTGTCCGACCGTGACTCCCGCTCCGCCATATTTGAGCTGCGGGCCGGTCCAGTTCACGTACATGTAGTAGGTGTCGGCGATGTGCAGCAGACTCGTCGCATCATTGGTGTGAATCAGCGACGCCGTGACGCCGACCGTGCCGTCGCCGTTGAAATCCTGACCGAAGGTCGTCTCCATCGATTCGGAGACGAAGCTGCCGCCGGAGACCAGGCCGACGATGTTGCCGGTATAGTTGCCGTTGCTGTCGGTCGTCCAGAACGTGAACTGATTGGTGGCCGAGTCGTGCCAGGCGACGTCAAATCCGTTTCCGACCTGGATCGCCGCGATCGGCGAGATCGTACCGAACTGGCCTACCGTGTACTGTCCGCCGCCATACTTCAATTGCGGACCGGACCCGTTGACGTACATGTAGTAGCCATCGGCGATCTGCAGCAGATTGGTGTTGCCGTTGGAGTGCACGAGCGAGGCGGTGACGCCGATCGTTCCGTCGTGATTGAAATCCTGACCGAAGGTCGATTCCAGCGATTCCGAGGTGAAGCTGTTTCCCGACACGATGCCGGAGATGTTGGACGTGTAGTTGCCGTTGCCGTCGGTGGTCCAGAACGTGAACTGATTGGTGCCTGGAATTTGCCAGGCGACGTCGTATCCGGAAGCTGTCTTGACGGCTCCGATCGGCGCGATGCTGCCGAACTGGCCGACGGTGACGGCCGTGCCGCCAACTTTCAGATAGGGACCGACGCCGCTCGAAACACTGTTGAGATAATACGCGCTTCCGATCTGCGTCAGGCGCGTATCGCCGTCCGTCTGGATCACCGATCCCGCCAGATGAAACCCGAGCGCGTCGAGTTGCTTGAGATCGGTGGAGGTCAGCATCTGCAGCGTGCTGCCGTTGTAGAATTCATTGAAGGGATCGTTGGATCCCTGCACACCGCTGTTCAGGAAGTCGCTCGGGTCCGAGGACTGGCCGTAATCCGCGAGCTTCGTATAGCCGCCGTCGAGCGAGAAATAGGCGGCCGAAGCCGTCGCGCCGCCGGTCAGCAATTGCACGCCCGGGCTCGAGAAGCGGTAGAAGTCGAAAATGTCGGGCTGAGGCCCATAGGGCACGCGGCCGAACGCGTGCGTGAGCTCGTGCAGCGCCACGCCGACCAGCAGGCTCGGATTGATATCGGTCGTGAACGTTGCGACGCCGTCGCTGGTGGTGGTGTCGTTGGCGCCGAGGCCGCCCCACAGCTTGAGCTGCGAGTTCCACACCGCGACGTAGGATTGTCCCTGGATGCTTGATCCCGCCGGCAAGGCGTTGAACGTCGTATCCGCGGCGGTTGCATAGTTGATCAGGTTGGACCTGACGGATGAATAGGTCATCCATTGACCGCCGCCAGGACCCGCCGCCGCGCCGCCGCCGGTGCCGCTGTAGTCGATGGCGATGTTGAGCGTGATGTGATCCGAGATCACCGAGGCGAGGATCGCGGCTGCCTGCTGAATGCCGGCAAAGAAGCTCGGGGGCGCATGCGCCATGGCGTTGGAATCGAATTGCAGATTGATGGTCAGTCCACCGGAGGTCACCGCCACCACCGAGTCGATCGCGCTCACGCTGCTCTGTGCTTGCAGCGCTTCGACCGCTTCCTCGGGAAGCTCGACCGGCGTGGCGGGGGGAGCATCGGCCACAGTGTTGAACACCGAAACGGTGGTGGAGGATTGCAAGCCCATCGTCTGAGTCATCACCTCAGCTCCAGCCATTCGCGTGAACCGCGGGGGGAAAGGACCTTCTGCCGTCCCTGGAACGTCCCGCGGCAATGATTCGTAACACAACAACACCCTACGTATCAGGTCCAGGCTGTTGCTCGAAGGTTAAGGGGCGGCTGAGCGATGAAATTTCTGCGGCACTGTCTGGTATCCGAACACGTGCTGCGCGAACGCGCGCGCCTTAATCGAGAAGCTCGGGCAGCCGCGCGAGGAAAGCCGGGACCGGTAATGAGGCACCGAAATTGTAGGGGTTGTCGCCGAGAGCGGTCCGATAGCGCTCGAGCTGGGGCCCGCCCGCTCGCAACGGCCGGTCAGCGCCCTCCAGGCAGTCGAGCTTGTAGCGGACCGCCGCAGTGATATCCCCGGCGCTGTTCGGGTGGATCTCGAGCCCGTGACGCTCCAGCACGGCGGTGTCGATCAGAAGCGCCTGCAGCGGCTGGCGATAGGTCTCCCGCAACGAAAGATAGCGCCGCGCACGGCGGTCGTAGACCGGACGCACGGTGAAATCGGTGCGCTCGTGCCAGAACTGGCAGTCGTTGGAGATGCAGTTGACGAGCAGCATCGGCGTCCCCAGCGCCTGCACCGCCGTTGTCAGGCCCGATGTCGTTCCGACGAAGAAACGCGCGGCGGCGCACAGGAAAAGGTCCATCTCTGCCGATTTGATGTTGCTGTGGGCGTAGTCGAATACGCCGGCCACACCGCCGAGTGGCGTCATGCTGCGATCCCCGAGCCGAACGACGGTGCCGCCGCGCGCGGCAATGGCGGCAATGGCCTCGAGATAGTCGCCGACATTCGCGGAGCGATGCTGGCGCGTCGTGCCCGGGCCGTCACCGTGATAGCCGCCTTCGCGGATATGCATGGCAACGAACCAGTCAGTGGTGACGCCTGCGGCGCGCAGCCTGGCGGCGCCCGTCGCCATCAGCTCCGCAGGAACCTTCACGATCGGACCGCGCTGCTGCTCAGCCCAGGCCACCTGCGCCCGCGACGCCGCGTGGGCCCACGGCTCGGCCAGACCGTTGCTGCCGCGGACAGCGATGAACTGGTCGCCGACCAGCCGCTGGTAGGGCAGGAGATCGTCGACGAGCGCGGGGTCTTCGATGATGCTCACATGCGGCGCGAACAGCCGGAGGAACGGCTGGTTGACCACTTTGCCCGGTGGAGCAAGCAGGACGTAGTTGGCACGGGGCAGCATGCCCAGCGCCGCCATGCGCAGATGGCAGTCGATGAAGCCGATATGACCGATCAGCGTCACCCATTCGTAGCCGAGCAGGCGAACCGGGAGAGTGGGGTCGAAGCTGCTGCTGCTCGCTGCGATCCGCCGGACCAGCGCGTCGGGGATCGACCATTTCCGCGCCAGCGCGTCCTGGTGATCGAGCGCCGCCTGATAGCAGCGGAACGTGTCGTCGTAGCGGCCCTGGTGATAGAAGTTCTCGCCGAGCTGGATGAGGTTGTCATAGATCAGGAGCTCGCCGGCGTTCTCCAGCTCCCAAGCGCTCGGCGTGTAGGTTGATGGATCGTAGCCGCCGGCATAATTCTGGTGCGCCATCACCGAGCGAGGATCGCGCTCGACCGAGGCCTTGAAGCAGGCGGCCGCCTGCACGTGATCCCTGCTCAAGGCATGCACTGCGCCGAGCTTGCGCAGCGCGTTGCTGTCGCCCGAGGCCGCAGCGGCGCCAAGGAAATGGGCCGCTACCGGAAGATTGCCGCGATACATGTGCGCCACGCCGACGGCGAAATTGATCGCGAAACGATCGATGCTCTCGGGTCCCGGCGCCTCCCGCACGATCCGGTCATACGCGCCGCAGAGAGCCAAAGTGGTGAAATAGGCCTGCGCGCCGACGCCGCTGCGGGTACGGACCTGCTCGCGGAAGATCAGGTTCAGCAGCCGCACGGCACGCAGCGCGCTCGGTTTGCGGCTGGCGGCGAGATGAACCTGCGCGGCAGCGGCAAGCCCGGTCAGCGTCAGCCGCGCCAGCAGGTTGCCGAGGAGCGATCCGCGCGCGAGCAGCCGTTCCATCAGGCGGAGCAGGGTGGCGCCGGCGGGCGCGACGATGAACTTGCGGTCGACGAGATTGGCGGCGCGGGTGGTCAGCGGCAGCAACTGGCGCCGTCTGGCGCTCAGGAATGCGTAGAGCCGGAACGCCGATGTCGTCAGCCAGACTCTTGGCGACCAGCCGCCTTGCGGCGCCTGCGGCGATGGCCGTACGGTCGGGACGGTCCGGCTCAGGGCGGCCGTCGCCGCCCGCCGCTTGCTGAGGCGATGCCGGAGCGAGCCGATGGGAGCGCGCATCGTCATGGAGCGCGGTAGCCCGACGTCGCGGACACGATCGAGCGTCGTGCCCCGGTCTGGGCGAGCAGGCGCGTCAGCGACATCGGCCGTGTGCGCAGCGTGATCCATGCCAGCGCGGCAAGGCGGCCGACGGCTCCGAAGCTCAACATCGCCCGAAGCAGGCGCGCGTCGAGCGCATTGCCGTCGAGCAGGGCGGATGCGCGCGCGGCCCTGGCGGCGGGCGGCGTCTCGCCGCCCAGCACCATCCGCGCGGCGCCGAAGCGATTGCGCCGTGCGAAGAGGGCGCCGTACCCGTCGGGAAACAGCTCGCTTCCAGCGATCAGGGCGCCGATCTCGGCCAGCTTTGCATCGAGCGAAACCGGATCGGTGGCCGTTGCCGTCGAGTAGTTCTGGCCGTGGATACGCCAGTAGCCCAGCGCCTCCGCGATGAAGTAGCAGCCATAGGTCAGCGCCAGCCGTCGGGCGAGAAAGGCGTCGGAGAACGAGCCGAGCTTGACGTCGAAACTGCCGAGCGCCTGCAGCGCGCTGCGGCGATAGAGCGACGTGGTGCCGGAGAAGTAGTTGTCGCCGACGCGCAGGATACGACGGACGTCCGCCGGCGTCAGCATTGTGGATGCCGGGCCTGGCAACATCACGGGCCGCAACATGCGTCTGCCCGAATGGCCGTCCGGCCCGATGATCTCGCAGCAGGCAAATATGAGACCGGCGTCGGGATGGTGCGCAGCCTGCGCCATGGCCTTTTCGAGATAGGTCGGATGCAGTGCGTCGTCAGCCCCGAGAAAGCCGATCCATTCGGTTTCCGCAGCGGCCAGGGCTTCGTTCTGGCCGCGGACCACGCCCTGATTGGTGTCATGGCGGACCAGCCGCCAGCTTGGCCGATCGGCTGCGAACCGCGAGATGACCGCAACGCTGTCATCCGTCGAACAGTCGTCGATGATGATCACACGGTCGGGGGCGCGGGTCTGGTTGACGATGCTGCCGAGCGATTCAGGCAGGTAGTGAGCGTGATTGAAGTTCGGGACCACCAGGGTCACGGTCGGCGCAGCGGGAGAGGCGGTCATCCTGGTCATATCCAGCGAGCATCATGCCGCATCTTATCCGGCTCCGGCCGCTCAGTCCGTGGCCAGCTCTTTCATCACGTCCTCGATTGCGCCAAACGCCCGCACGCGTCCACCTTCGAGATAGAGCCCGAGATTGCAGGTGTCGCGCAACAGGCCATGATCGTGAGAGGCCAGCACGACGATTCCCGAGCGCAGCGTGATCTCCTGCAGGCGATCATGGGTCTTCTTGCGGAACTGCGCGTCACCGACTGCGATCCACTCGTCCATCAGGATGATGTCGCCGTGAATCGAGGCTGCGATCGAGAACACCAGGCGCAAGAGCATGCCGGACGAATAGGTCCGGATCGGCAATTCGAGATAGTCGCCGAGTTCGGCGAATTCGACGATCTCCGGGACACGCTCCTCGATCTCTTCGGGGCTGAGGCCCAGAATGAGGCCCCGTGTCCGGATGTTCTCGTATCCGGACGCCTCTTCATCCATTCCGAGGCCGATATCGAACATGGGGACGTTGCGTCCGACCACCCGCAGAGATCCGCGCGTCGGCTCATAGATGCCGGCAAGGACCCGGATCAGCGTGGTCTTGCCGGCGCCGTTATGACCGAACAGGCCGAGACGGTCGCCCTGCTTCAAGGTGAAGCTGATGTCGTCGAGCGCCTGTACGAACTGGAACGAGCCCTCGCTCTTGGACACCCGGCCGCCGACGCGTGACGCCGCCTTGATGGCCAGATGCCGGAACGACCGCGCGTTTGGCGGCGCGACAGGGAATTCGATGCCGAGTTGCTTGGCTTCAATCAGAGGCATGAGAGGCGAATCCAGAGGTCACGCAAGGCCCTGACATCAGGCCCAATACACGACGCGCGACCGATAGCGCGTGTAGATAAAGATCATGGCGGCCGTCAAGACGACTACGGACCCGATGGCGCCGGCCCAGGTGCCGAGGTTGGGAATGTCGCCCATCAAGGGGCCGCGCGTGACCGCCAGCAGATAGGCGATCGGATTGAGCGTGACGATGTATTCGCCGCCACGGATGCTCGACGGTTCCCAGATGATCGGAGAGATGAAGAACAGCAGCTGCAGCACGGCGGCCATGACCGGCGGCACGTCGCGATAGCGTACGCAGATCATGGAGACGACCACCGAGGCGCTGACGACGAACACATAGACGATCATCAAGCCGAGGATGGCGAGCACGGCACCGAACCCGACCGACCAGGGATAGACCAGCCAGATGAACGGAATCACGGCGATGTTGTGCAGAAAGATGATCAGGTTGCGCTGAACCATGCGCATGACGTGGATCAGGATCGGCATATCCACCGCTTTGATCATGCCGCCCGCATTGATCATCGTGTAGCAGCCTTCGCTGAGCGATGAGGAAATGAAGTTCCAGATGGTGATGCTGACCATGAAGTGCGGCAGATAGGTCTTCATGTCGGCGCCGAGGAAGCGGCCGGCCACCGTGCCCATGATCAATGCGGTGATCGCGTTGGTCGCGGTGATCCACCACGGACCCAGCATCGTGCGGCGGTACTTCGACCGGATGTCGCCGGCCGCGAGCGCGCGCCAGGTGACGTGACGCGTGACGAACGGCGCGATGTCCTCGCGGCAGCGCTCCCAGGAAAAGCGACGCCGATCTGCAACCACGAACCGCTCGACCTCTCCATCGGTCACGGTGGTCATCCTGCTACCTCGCGAGTGCCGTAAGTATTTGGCTTGACAACTGAAAAGCGATCAGTCCCGGCGCGCCGGCGGCCGATCGCAGCGCTTGCTGGACCATGTTATGCAGAAGCTGTCAACCGGTCACCTACGGGGAGCCGCCGACGGCCGTCAGCAGCAGCTCAGATCGCGGCCGCGCCCGATGCATCGACGATCTGCGGCTGCGGCAGCGGGACCAGGAAGCGGCCGCCTGCGTCCAGATAGGCCTGATTCCGCTTCAGGATCGGGTCGGCATAGATCCAGGCGAGTATCACGACCACGTCAGGCTTCCTGGTTGCAAGCTCCGTGGATGGCAGCACCGGGATATGGGCGCCCGGGCTGAAGCGGCCTTGCTTGAGCTGGTTGTCGTCGACGATGAACTTGACCCGGCTCTCCAGCTCGAAGTGGTAGAGCAGGCTGGTCGTGGTCGTCGAAGCGCCGTAGGCGGCGACCAGCTTGCCCTCGGCGATGGCCTTGTCGAGATAGGCCAGAACCCTGCGCTTGCAATCCTCGATGGCCACGAACCAATCCCGGTAGATCTGGGGCTTGGTGACGCCGCGACGTTCCTCCTCGGCGATCAGCTTCGACAGCTCTGCCGAGCGCGGGCGCTTGGCCGTCGATTTCGGCTGCGCGAAGGCCCGAATCGATCCGCCCTTCGTGCCCGTTCGTTCGACATGGAACAGCGTCATGTCGTGCCGGTTCATGAAGGTCTCGAGCGGGATCAGCGCGTGATGCGAGACATGCTCGTGGTAGATGGTGTCGAACACCATGTTGTCGATCATGTCGACGATGTAGGAGACCTCGAACACGAAGGCGCCGTCGTCGGCGAGCAGCAGCCGGATGCCCTTCACCACGTCCGACATGTTGTCGATATGGGCGAACACGTTGTTGGCGCAGAACAGCTTGGCCTCGCCCTGATCGGCCTTGATTCGGGCCGCGAGCGCGCTGGTGAAGAAATCCGGAGTCGTCGGAATGCCTTCCTTGGTGGCGGTCGCGGCGATGTCGCGCGCGGGGTCGATGCCCTGCACCCGCATGCCCTCGTTCTTGAACGCCTTGAGCAGCGAGCCGTCATTGCTGCCCATCTCGACCACGAGGCTGCCTTGCGGGATGGCGAGCCCGGAAACCACCGACTGGGCATAGCGCTTGAAATGTTCGACCAGGCCGAGCGAGACCGAGGTGCGATAGGTGTAGTCGCGGAACAGAATGTCGGGATCGACGACGTCGAGATTCTGCAGGTGGCCGCATGCGAGGCACAGATAGCAATCGAGCGGATAAAGGTCCTGCTTTTCATTCAGCCGGTCGGCGGTCACGAAGGCGTCGCCGATCGCGGAGGCCCTGATCGGCAGCACGTGATCGAGCGAGGTCGATCCGCACAGGCGGCAATCGGTCTTGTGCTTGACGTGCTGCATGACGTGACGATCCTTGATTGGGATCCCTGCAGGAGGGACGGTCGGCTGAAGAGGGATTTGGGCGCGTTTTACAGGCCGGCGAAGGTCTTGGCGACCTCTTCTTGCCAGACTGTGGACACTCCGCCATCCAGGAACAGGCTCTGCCCGTTGATGAAGGATGCGCGCTCGCTGCACAGGAAGTCGAGTGCGTCGGCGCATTCCTCCGCCGTACCGAGCCGGCCCAAGGGGACGAGGCGCCGGTAGGTGTCCATCAGCTTCTCGTTCTGCTCATAGAAGATGCGCGACTCCCGCTTCAGATAGGTCAGCGGCATGATCGCGTTGACGCGGATGCCGCGCCGGCCCAGCGTCGCGGCGTAATAGCGGACCATGGCGTTGAGGCCGCCCTTCACGGCATGGTAGCCGACCGGCTGGGAGCTGCCGACGAACTCGGCATAAACGGAGCTGACGACGCCGATCGCGCGGTCGCCCGCCTCGGCGAAATGCCCGGAAAACCCCTCGACCAGGTCGCGCGATGCGGTCAGGCCGACCTGGATCTCGCCGGTCCAGGGATCACCCTGGCCGCGAAAGCGCTGACTCAATACGAGGTAGCGGACCGGGCCGGCGGCCTCGGCGATCTGGCGCCAGATGCCGGCAAAGCTGTCGCTATGCTCCAGATCCGCGGAAAAATGCAGCAGACCGGGCTGGTCGGGAAAATCGGCTGGGCGCTGGCGCGACACCACGCTGACCGCGTAGCCGCGGGCCAGGAAGCGTTCGACGACCACCCGGCCAAGGCCGCGGGTGCCACCGACCACGACGGCGTGGGTGGTCATGCCGCGGCATCCTGCAGCGTTGCGACGCGCCGGACCAGCTCCGCCTGATAGGCCTTGGCCTTGGCGGCGTCGCTGTCCTCGGGGGCGAAATCGGCAAACACGGTCGCTGTCGGGCGGAACGGACCGTTGGTGATTTCGTGCACGATCAGGAGGTCGCTGCGGATGATCAGCGTATGGAAGAACGCGTTCGACATCCGGTAATAGAACGGACGATGACCGCCGGGCGGTCCCAGTTCGACCACACGCTCGATCTCGCCGTCGTCGTTGAACACGACGATATCGACTTCGCCCTCGACGATGTGGAAGGCCTCGCTCTTGCCCGGATGCTTGTGCGGCCGGATGTAGGAGCTCGGGTCGATCGCGATGATCATCTCGTGGAGCGCGTCGTCGCCGTCCGGGTGGGCATTGATGCGGGCTCGGCGCTTGGGGCTCGCCGCGACGGCGGCCTTGAGCGTGCTGATCTCCGCTGGTCCGACCGCAGCGATGGGGCCCTCGGCCAGGAACACCTCGGGGGACTTCTGAACGAGGCTCATGAAGCGGGATCCTTCGTGATTGCGTTGTCGAGCGCAGCATAGATGGAGTGGAACGTCACTCCGCGCGCGGCGAGCGGGGCGAGCTTGTCGCGCACCTTGCCTTCGATGTGGGGTGCCACGGCGAACAGGCAGGTGGTGATCGCCTCGTCCGCCAGCAGACGCTCCGATCCTACCACGGGGACGCGGAATCCCGGTGGGAAAAAGCCGGCCTTGTCGGGGTCATCGTCGACGGCCAGGGCGATCGTGTCGGCTATGCCGAAGGCGTTTGCGAACATGATGGCGTGATGGCCGATGCCGAACAGCGCGATGCGGTTTCGGTCGGGACCGGCGAGGGCTGCGAACTGCTCACGCAGGCGCGCGCGGGTCTTGGCGAAACCGTCGCGATAGGGCTGGAACAGGCCGGAAGGACCCTGAGCCGCCATCGAGGTGGGTCCGTCAGCCGCCTCGAGGACGGCGACCAGCGCGTCTTCCAGTACCCCTGGGTAGCGCAACACAGCCAGCACGCGATAGCCGCTCATCTCGGCGAGCCGTCGCAGCGTGTCGTCGACAAAGTAGCAGCTGTGCTCTTCCCACAGGAAGCAGTAGTCGCGCGCGGCCAGGAATTTGCTGCTGTCGGGAACCTCGATCAGCAGCAGGCCCTTCGCATCCAGCAACGGCCTGAGGGCCTGCAATGCAGCCAAAGGTTCGGAGGTATGCTCGATCAGATAGCGACAGGAGACGATGTCGAAGGCGCCCCGCTGGACCGCTTGCGCCGACAGGTGTGCCGCGTTGAGGCGAGCCTGCCAAGTCTCGAGGTACGGGTAGCGGCCTGGAGTTCCGCTCGCATCCATATCTAGTTCGGCGACATCCAGGCCCTTGCCGACAAGTCGGGTCAGGAGTGGCTGCTCGAACGGGCCGGTGCCGAGCGCCCGCCTTGCATGCGGTCGCAGGGCGACGAGTTGTTCGACCAGTGCATCCAGATGGCCCTCCGGCTCGCGGTAACGGATCCACGGCACGGCCGGAACAAGGGCTTCGGGAGGCGGGGCGTCGCGGAGCTGAATGAGCTGGCAACTGGCGCACTCGACGATGTCGAGGTTGGTCCGGCCTTCGACATGACCGTCAAGCGTGAAGCGGTTGCAGACGGGGAGGCCACCGAGCGAAAGAGCTTGCGAGTTGATCGGCTGACCGCACAACCTGCAGCCGAACGATGATCTGGTGTGCATATCGGTTCAGCTGGATCGCATCGAGCAAGGGCGCACGCATGGTCGCCACCGCATTCGGCGGCTGGTCGCGCAAAGGGATGTTGCCATTCAGAGACAACCGCAATAGCAGTGTACCTGGAAACAATACAACGTAAAATGTTGACCCTGCAACAGATCCGAGAGGGCCGCCAGGCAGGACTTGAAACCCGTGTCGTTCGTAACGGCCATGCTTGCGGCACGTTATTTGCGGTGTGCTGCAAGGGCCCGACGCGAGAAGGGCGCCCGGACGCCTTCGTCACTCGAATTGGAACGGAGACCTACGAACTTTCCTGAACCGATTTTGCAGGTTCGATTCGGCGACAGATGGTACATACGATATTGGCTGGCTTTGGGCGGCTGGTCTTCCGTCACGACATTTGGCGGTGATAAGAGGGGGCACCTGCGTGAGAAATATGGTTCTGGTTCTACGGACAACCCTGCGTATTGTCTGCGTGAGCACCGTCTGCTTCTCTGTTTTTTTGGCGTTAGGCGCGGGATTCATCAACTCTGCCCTGGCCGGACTTACGGCTTTGGTTTTCATGTCGGTCGGGCTGGGCCAGATCGTGCTCGAGCAGCTCGCCCTGTGGTCTACGATTCTGCTGATTGTCGACCGGGCGGGCCTGTTACCGATCGCCGAGTGGATTCATGGGATCATCGCAATCATTGGTCGCGGGATGACTTGACGGCCCGATAGACCGGCCGTCCGTATTGCAAATCATCAATTCGAAACGTCATGGATAACGAGCGGCATAGCCTTCCTGATGTGGTGTACTCCCGGTCTGCCGCAGGAGCGCAAGGGTGTTCAAGGGTGTTTGAGGATGCGGGCCCGGCCGCGAGCCCGCGACAGAGTTGGGGTAACCGATGCAGCACTTCAAGGCGTCGTTCGATTTTCTGAGGCCGAGGCGCAGACGCGGATTTGTCAGGCTGTTGGCCACGCCAGAGACTCTGTTCGCCGGACTTTCGCGTTCGAGAGAGCTGTCCCTGCTGCAGCCGCAGCGATGGGCACGTATCCTGATCGCCTCGGCCGCCAAGCTCCTGAATCTGCTGCCGTCTCGTCTGGCCTTCCTGATCCTCATCTCCTTCGAGATCGGGCAACTTCGGGGCCGGCGTCTGCTCGAACGAGCCTATCAGGTCCATGTGACGTCTCGGCTGGCGCAGAACCCTGATCAGCAATTTTCGGGATGGCTGAGACGGTACTTTCCGGTCGAATCGGCCGAGCTTCTGCTTCGGATCGGAGCCAATCGTGAAGCGTATGATCTGGTCGTGCAGGATCGGCTCGCGACCCGGTCGCTGGACCTGGCGAACATGATGGTTCGCTCGCTCTTCGAGCTTGGAGAGTTCGATAAAGCGCACCGGCTGGCCTCGACGCTGACTCTGCGTGCAGGATCGGAACTGGAGTGTCATCTCGCTTTTCTCAAGGCGATGCTCGAGATCATGGCGGGCAATGAGGCCGGAGCGATTGAAAGCGTTTCAGACGCATGCCGTGGCGTTCCCGACTACATGCGTCCCCATCAGAACATGGCGTCGCGGCCAGAGCAGAACTACCATCCCAATCCTCTCGACTTTGCCTGCGGCCCCGCGGGCAGGCTATTCGATCTTTGCAACTTCACGGGGCAGCGCGTGACTCACGTCGGGCGGGGCGATCTCGGCATCGGGCTGTTTGCCCGGGCGCTTGCGGCGCAGGCGGAACTGCGCAGCAAGGGGGCGCCAGCAGTGTCGGCGGAAGTCACCCACCTGCTCGGCAGGCTCGGTATCCCGCTGGATCAGTTGCGGGTCCTTCCGGAGGAATGGACGACCCAGATCGGTCACCTCGGCATGCTCGATATCCTGTTCCGAATGCGCGACCTGGGGTGGTGGTCGGGAAAGCCGCTGATCGTCGTGCGACCGAACTTCGTTGCCAACAGGACGTTTTTCCGGCTGTTCGAAAGGTATGCCGACGTCGTGGTGATCGGAGAGACCGTGTCCCGCGCGGTCGGCGAAGAGCTTCTGTCTTTGCAGCGCTGGTACGGCATGAACTTCAATGTATTTCAACTGCCGGATGGCAAGGTCGTGCCATGGCAGGAGGCCGGGGCGCTTGCCATCGTGCAGTGGGAGAAGGAAGGCCGGGGCCATCCCTTGCGCGACGAATATGATCGCATCTTCGGATCGACGCCAAAGGTGCAGAACGATTTCCGGCGGATGCGCGAAGCCTGGGGCATGAAGCCGGACGACTGGTATGTGTGCCTGCACACCCGCGATGCCGCGCACTATTCCGAGGTCGATGGCACCGGGCAGACGCATCGCAACTCGCCGATCGAGACCTACCTCGATGCGATCCGCTCGATCACCGGCCAGGGTGGCTGGGTCATCAAGCTCGGTGGTCCGAATTCGCCCAGGCTTCCGCCGCTCGACCGCGCGATAGATTACCCGCTGAGCGACTTCCGCTCCGAATTGATGGACATCTGTCTCATTCGGAACGCAAGGGCGTTCATCGGCACGACATCGGGATTGACGAACGTTGCGATCAGCTTCGGTGTTCCAAGCGCGCTCGTCAATTGCATCACAACGGATCCACAGTTGTGGAACAGCGACGTTCGTTTCGCGCTCAAGCCGGTGCGTCTGGCCGATGGAACGATGCTGACCCAGGCGCAGCTGACGTCGACTCCCTGGCGCTGGCGCTTGTTCGATGCCGGTGTCCTCTGTCGCAACGGCGCCCAGCCGCAGAACAACACGTCGGACGAAGTCCGCGCCGTCGCAGCGGAGGTGGTCGACCTGGCATGCGGACGTTCGGCGAATGATGACCCGCAACTTCTGTCGCGGTGGAGGAAGCAGCTTCCGACCTCGCATTGTTATGGGACCAGCAGCATCAGCACCTACTATCTGGGGAAATACGAAGGTGTGTTCTTGGCGCAAGGATCGAGTTCGCGGCCGACAAACCTCATCGATAACGATACCCGGATGACGTCAGATGCGTCGACGGGCGCCTGCTGAGTTGCGACCTCACGACGCTCCGATGATGAAGGTTGAGGATAAAAGTCGAGGATGAGCCGCGCTCACCAGGCCCGTTCCGGCCGTCAGTCTAGGCGGCGTCGGCCTTGATGATGGCAAGGCTCGGCGACGGCAGGCGACGACTGCACGATCCCGATCATAGCGCATCGTTTGTCATGGTTCCCTCAGCAGGTTTCGCGCGTATTTCTCCAAGAAATACCTGCTCGGCCGCGAACTGCCGAAGAAGCCGGGTACCTGGACGTGGTGCTCCCAGCTGTTGTCGACGCCAGGGGCAGGTCCCTTCCGCCGGGGATCGGAGATCTCGAGGACCTCGCGCACGGTTTCCAGAATTTCGTCCGAGCTGCTCTCGCTCACGACGAGCTCGGCACGGGCCATGGATTCGTGTGTCGGGTAGGCCCAACGATACCGTTCCGAGGTCCACTCGCTGAGTGAAAGCATCCGGCCGTCCGTCCTGTGCACGGGCTTCAGCGCGAAGCGGGTGTCGGTCGACCACAACAGGCCGATCGAGCTCAACGCATTCACCATTGCGGTCGGGATGCCGAAGCTGCTTGCCACATAGGCAAAGCCGGAGGTTGTTCCGATGAACATGCGGGCGCGGCGCATCAGATGGATGTCCATCTCGGGGAACTGATCGTCGCTGCGGGCGTAGTCGACCACACGTTCCATCTTCGGAAACGGCGGCACCCTGCGGCCGCCCATCCGCACGACCCATCCGCCGCATTCGGTGATGTGACGCGCCGCATCGAGATAGGTCGCGAGCGATGCGTTGCGGATGGATTCGCCGACCCCCTCGGTATCATTCCGGGTATGGGCGTCCCGTACGTGCAGGCAGACGAACCAATCGCCGTCGGCCATGCCCCATCTGCGCCGGTAATCCTGGTAGGTCTGCTCGACGCGATTGTCGGCGAGCAGGCGGCGGTCGTAGATGTCGCGCAGCGGAAAGGTTCGTTGCCGGCTTTCCCACTGCTTGAGCGCCAGCGATCCCGCATCGTTCCAGTACACCGCCCGTCCGTCCTCGAAGCGGAATGCCTGGTGCGAATCGCCGATGAACGGCGTCAGGCTGGCGAGTTCGTGCCATACTCCCGCACTGACATTCTCGCCCAATGTGAACGTCGGACAGATGTCCGAGAACAGCGACAGGAATGGCTTGTTGGCGATCCGGTCCTTGTAGGCCAGCAGCAGCGGCTGGCCCTGCCACCAGCCCATATCCCGCATCATCAGATGAACGTTGAGGTGGCCGTTGTGGCCGATCAGCGCGCTCCAGTCCGGAGAGAGAAGCTTGACCTCCGGCAGATCGGTGTCGAGCTTCTTGAGGATGGCCTTGAGCTGAGCGCTAGGAGCCGGCAGATGGCGGCGAAGCCGCCGCTGTGTGTCGGTCAGGTTGATGTAGACCTGCGGGACGTGAAAGCCCTCGCCGCTGTGATATGTCGTCAGCAGCAGGTTGCGATAGGCGTAGAACAGGTTGATCTCCGACAACACCTTCCGCTGTGGATGGTCGGCGGGAAACCTTTCCCAATATTGGCCCTGGTCCTCGCGGGCGGTGAGGATATCGTCGTGCCTGGGAAGGTCGAGCTGGCTGACGAGGGTCTCGATCAGTTCCTTGTCGCAGAAGTATTCGGGGATGTAGCGGTCGAGGGGGGCTTCGAACGGTATGGGATCGCCGTCCCTGCGTGCATCGTTTTGCTTTCCTTCGAAGCTCGTCTGCTCGAAACGGAAGTTCCGATGCTCCAGCATGATGTTGATCAGCTCGGCAAACCGGCGCAGGTGCTGCGGGGGAAGCGCGGTCCAATTGATCGTGTGGGCCTGCGCCAGCAACTCCATGAAATAGCCGGACGTCAGCTTCTTCGTCAGCCTGCCGATCGCCTCCATGAACTCGTCGTCGACCCTTTCCCAGTCGATGTTGGGAAACAGCTCCAGAACGCGCTTTTCCTTGTCGCACATGAGAAGGAAAAGGATCAGCTCGTTACAGTACTGATCCGAGCGCGGACTGGCGAGCACCCATTGCATCTCCTTGTCCAGATCGGGACCGCAGAAATATCGAAACTGCCGGTCGAACTCATGGCGGCGTGCATGGCGGTGGAAAATGATCGCGACCATGAATGCCTGCTTGAACGTCAACAGCGCAAAAAACAGGTCCTTTAGCGACTCCGCGCGTTGGCCCACTGCATTGAGGTACCAGGCGATCGCCTTGACGACATGCACCGCCAAATTCCACTGCAATGACCGCAGGAGACCGCGCTGACGTGGCGCGGGATGCCCGGCCGGAGTTGGATGAACGGACTCGAAGGACATTCTGGAGCCCCATGCCCGACCGCGACTGGTGCGCAGCTTATGAAGATGCTGCTCTCCGAATATAGCGGTATTCAGCTTGTCGCAAGCTGTTGGACGACTGTGTGCGGCCAGGTGCGAGAGACGGATCGGTGTAGAGCCTTGGCCGGCCGGTCCGCGCCGAGACGCGTCGGCTCCGCGGTGATCTCGGTTCGTTCGACATCGCCGCTCTTGTCAATGGGCCGGCCAAAAGATAGCCTTCTCGGGCATCTTGCGAGTTATGATTGGCTTGGGGACGTCATGCGGATTGCGTGGCCTCGCAGCTGTGGGAGCGCCGCGCGCGCATGTTCATCGGCACGACTGCGGACTTTGCCGATGTCGCGAGCGGCTTCGGCGTTCGGACGATAATCGTGAGCGGCGCGAGTTTGGCAGCGCGGTCGCGTGCCGAAATACACCTGCTGCCGGCTGAAATCTCCCCGCGCGCGGGAGCGCCGCACGGGCTCGCCGAGCGACGTGAGCGATCCAACACCAGGACACGTCCGACCGACGAGATCGTCACGAATGGCGGCCTCGCCGCGAGCGGTGGCAGGGGCTGCGACGTCCTGGAGGCCACCAAAGAGGTACCGGCCCGCGGCCCCGGCGCGCTGCCCGCCATCAGGCGGGTCGGTGAGGTCCGGGAAAAACGTGTGAATATCTCTGGGTTTGCGGTCGACTGGCGACCTCACCGCTACTTCGTCGAAGCGTATTCGGCTCTTCTGTCGGACCCTTCCTGGAGTGAACCGAGCCGATGAATTTTGCCCAGCCGAACCTTGTCCTGGACGAGGCCCGCGCGACGCCGCTCGGCTATCGCAAGGATATCGACGGCCTGCGCGCGATCGCCGTGCTGCCTGTTGTGCTGTATCATGCGTTTTCCACCGCCGTTCCCGGCGGCTTCTACGGCGTCGACATCTTCTTCGTCATCTCCGGCTATCTGATCACCGGCATCATCCACAAGCAGATGCTGTCGAACAGGTTCAGCATCGCCGACTTCTATGCACGCCGCATCCGCCGCATCTTTCCGGCGCTGATCACGGTCGTGCTGGTCACGTTCCTGATCGGATGGTTCGTGCTGCCGCCACGCGAGCTGAAGTCGCTCGGAACCAATATCGCGGGCGGCGCAATCTTCATCCAGAACTTCATTCTGCTCGGCCAGGTCGGCTATTTCGACCTGGCCGCGGAAAAGAAGCCGCTGCTGCATCTCTGGTCGCTGGCCATCGAGGAGCAGTACTACATCGTCTGGCCGCTGCTGCTGATGCTGATCGGGGCGTGGCGGCGAAGGAGCCTTGCGATCACGATCGTGCTGGCCGCGGCGTCGTTCGCGGCGTGCCTGATCGTGCAGCCCCGCGCACCCGACTACGCCTTCTATCTGCCGGTGACGCGGGCATGGGAGTTGCTCGTCGGTTCGGGCCTTGCCCTGTGGTCCAACGAACGCAGCGTGGAGCCCCGTTCGCGGGCGCCGGTCGTTCGCCTTGCGGGCGAGCTCATCGCCGTCGCCGGCCTGCTCGCGATCGGGATCGCGTTCTGGCGCTTCGGGCGTCTCACGCCGCATCCGGGCCTCCCCACGCTGCTGCCGGTCCTCGGCGCGGCCGTCCTGATCGCGGCCAACGGCACGCTGGTGCATCGCTTCCTTCTGTCGTCGACGCCGGTCGTTTTCGTCGGGCTGATCAGCTATCCGCTCTATCTCTGGCACTATCCGCTGATGGCCTATGCGCGCATCCACTTCGTGGATGGCGTCCCGGTCTGGATCATGGGCGCGATCATCGTCGCCAGCGCGCTGCTGGCCTGGCTGACCTATCGCTTCATCGAACGGCCGATCCGCTTCGGGCGGAGCTGGATCCATGTCAAGATCGGCGCTCTGGCGTGCGGCATGGCCGCGCTCGGAGTGGTCGGACTTTTCGTCGATCGAACCAATGGTTTCCCCAATCGCATCCCGGAGAGCATCCGCGGCTTCATGCTGACCGGTGAGGAGACCTCGATCCACTGGCGCCGCGGCAAGTGCCTGCTGCTGCCGGATCAGAGCGCGGCCGATTTCGCGGCCGAGTGCGCCGGGACCGGCCGCCATCCGCTCGTCGTCGTCTGGGGCGACTCGTTCGGGTCCTCGCTGTATCCGGGCCTTGCCCATTTCGGAGCCGAGCGTGGTTTCGATGTCGCGGAGTTCACCGCTTCGGCCTGTCCGCCGCTGCTCGATTACGTGCACCCGGACCGCCGCCATTGCCGCGGTGCCAACGATTTCGTCGCCGAGCGCCTCGCGGTGCTGAAGCCTGAGCTCGTGATTCTGTATTCGACCTGGAGCTATTCCGCTGAAGACCTGCGCAAGGGCCTGCAGCTGACGGTCGCGCGGTTGAGGGACATCGGCGTGTCCAAGATCGTTCTGCTCGGACCTCCCGCAACCTGGCTGGGTGACGGTCTCGTGTCCAATCTGCTCGACTATTATTTCCAGACCTATTCGCTGCTGCCGGAGCGGACCTTCTATCGGTCCAACGACAACTGGACCCATGCCCTGGAGGAGTTTCTCGAAGGCCAGGCGAAGACGCTGGCGATCCAGTACATCTCGACCCGCCAGATCATGTGCAACAATGACGGGTGTCTCGCCCGGATCGGGAAGGACGGATCAGACCTCACGAGCTATGACATCGGCCATCTGACCTATCCCGGCTCGATCTTCGTGGCCAGACAGGCGCTGGACGCTGTGTCGGGCTTCGAAAAATAGGCATGCTGGCCGATCGCCCGGGTCGCACCATGGATCGTCGGACAGAGGAGGCCGGTCTCCCAAGCGGAGATGTGGGCGAGGACGATCCGGGCCGCGCCTGCCGCCGCTATGTCGGCCTCCTGCTCGGTCTGACGGCTGCGATGCTGGGTGGCCTCTGCCTGGCGCTGGCCGCGCAAGGCGGCGACCATTTCAGCGCCATCGGCAGGTCCGGCGACGCGGCATGGTACCGCAACTTCGGCGGCGACGGCGTCACCGAGATCCAGGACCAGGATCTGTTCTTCCACGGCATCGGCCGCTCGATCGACCAAGCGAGGCAGGCCGATGTCATCATCCTCGGCTCCTCGCTGGTGTCGTTCGCGATCGACCCGAGCGTCGTTCGCGAGCGCCTCGAGCGGCGCTACGGACTCAAATTCTACAACATGGCCTTCGTCGGGGTCGCCAGCGGCGAGTTCGCGCGGCAGATCGCCCTGAAGCACCGTCTCCATCCACGCCTGTGGATCGTGAATGCGGATGATGGCGGCGGCGGCGGCAATTTCTTCCACCGCAATCTGACCCGCGCCTTCGGTGCCGATGTCCGTCCGATTCCGAGCACGAGGCTCAGCCGCTTCGGCGCCTATTACGAGGTGATCCGGCGCAACCTGCGCTGGCGGTTCGAGGATGCGACGCGGGATATCCGCCGCGCATTGGCCGCACCGAGAGCGGGGGCGATTCCGTCGTTCGACCGCGACGACCGGACCGGCGCGGCCGACATGCGCGGATTTCCGCGCTTTCTCGCCGACGGCAATCCCGGCGTGAAGATAACGCGCGATCCCGACTGCCACACCACGCCTGACGTCATTGCCAATGCGCGCGACTTCGTGCAGTCGCTCGGCGCGCCGGTCGTGCTCACCCTGGTGCCGAATTTCCACGGCTGCCTGACCCAGGTCCGCGAAGTCGCCGACGCCATCGGCGTCGAGACGGCGCTGCCGGCGCGCACCGACTATTCGAGCTGGGACGGCGGCGGCCATCTCGACGGCAGAGGCGCCGCCGATTTCACCGGTGACCTTGTCAGCGCTCTGGAAAAGACACGGGCGTTGCAGCGGATGCGCGAGAATGACGATCGTGGGCAGCGTTGACCACCAGGCCCCTCACAGCGTGTCGTCGCCGCAGCCCGGCACGGCGCATGCCTTGGCGTACCGGGCCGACATCGACGGGCTGCGCGCGGTCGCCGTGATCGCGGTGCTCATCTATCACGCCTTCCCGCAGGTGCTGCCCGGCGGCTTTGCGGGCGTCGACGTCTTCTTCGTGATCTCAGGCTATCTGATCACGGGGATCATCGATCGGCAGTGCGCGGAGAAGAGCTTCAGCTTCGCGACGTTCTATGCCCGCCGCATCCTGCGGATCTTCCCGTCTCTGATCATCGTCGTGCTGGCGACGTTCCTGATCGCCTGGTTCGTGCTGCCCGTGGCCGAGATGGAGGCGCTCGGATCCAACATCAAGGGCGCTGCGGCGTTCATCGAGAACTTCATGCTGCACGAGCAGATCGTCGGCTATTTCGATCCGGGCTCCGAGCGTCTTCCGCTGCTCCATCTGTGGTCGCTCGGTATCGAGGAGCAGTACTACATCGTCTGGCCCGCAGCGTTCGTGCTGATAGCCCGATGGCCGTCGCAGAAGGCGGCCATCGTGGCCGCCTTGGGGGTGGGCTCTCTCGTGGTCTGCCTCGCGACGCCGGTGAATGAGGCGGCCTGGGCGTTCTACTCCCCGACCACGCGCGGTTGGGAGCTGATGGCTGGATCGTTTGTTGCGGTCTGGCTACGCCAGCGTCAGCATCTGCGGATCGGTCCGACGGCCGCCAATCTTGTCGCCGGTCTCGGCGCAGCCGGAGCTCTCCTCGCATTCTTCGCCTTCAGCGCGACATCGCCATGGCCGGGCGTTCGCACGCTCGTGCCCGTGCTGGCGACCATGGCCCTGATCGCAACGGGGGACACATGGGTTCAACGGACGTTGGCCCGGCCTGCATTGGTTTTTGTCGGTCTCATCAGCTATCCGCTCTATCTCTGGCACTTCCCGCTCATCGCCTTCGCCAAGCTCCATCTGGGCGGAACGGTCCCGGTGGGAACGATGCTCGGTGTCCTGCTGCTGAGCGCGCTGCTGGCGTGGCTCACCTACCGCTTCATCGAGTTGCCGATCAGGTTCGGCGCTTCGTCCGTCGCATGGCGTGTCGGATCGTTGCTGGCCGGCATGGCCGCGATGATACCGATCGGGGTCGCTGCGACGGGCACGCGCGGCCTGCCGATCCGGTTTGCCCCGGAAATCCGCGGCTTTATGCTGTCGGGCTCCGAGACCTCGGCGCACTGGCGCCGCAGCCGCTGCCTGCTGCTTCTGCAGCCGGCGTCCGACTTCGGCGGCGACTGCGCCGGGCAGGGACGCCGGCCGCTGCTGCTGATCTGGGGCGATTCCTACGGCGCCGCGCTCACTCCGGGCCTGCTCCACTTCGCGGTGGAGCGCGGTTATGACGTCGCCCAGTACACGGCGTCCGCCTGCCCGCCGCTGATCGGCTATACGCTGGCGGCGCGCCCGTTCTGCAAGAGCATCAACGACGATGTCGTGCAGCGGATCGGCCGCCTCAAGCCGGAGGTGGTGATCCTCGACGCCACCTGGGGACATGCGGAAGCCGTGCTGCGGGAGGGGCTGCCGCGCACGGTGGCGCAGATCAGGGCGAACAGCACCGCCAGAATCGTGCTGATGGGGCCGCCGCCGAGCTGGCAGGGTGTCGGCCTGTCCCACAACGTGCTGGACTACTACCGGCAGACGGGACAGGTGCTGCCCGAGCGGACCTGGTTCCGCTCCAACGACGAATGGACGCGCGGCCGGGACGCCCTGTTTCGTGAACTCACCCGCGAGCTCGCGATCGATTACATCTCGGTCCGCGACGTCTTCTGCAACGTCGAGGGCTGTCTCAGCCGGATCGGTCCCGGCGCCTCGCAATTGACGGCGTTCGATCCGGGGCACCTCACGGTCCCCGGTGCGATCTTCCTGGCGAGCCGCACCCTCGACGCGCTGCTCGGTCCGCCCCGGCAACCGTCGCCGTAGGGCGGCTATTCCGGGTCGGCCGGGATGCCGCGATAGGCGTGGATGATGAAGCGGGTGCCGCCGACCGAATAGTCGCCGCAGTTGCTGGCCTCGATCCCGAACATCTCGACCAGTTCCTTCCACGCCTGCCGCTCGCCGGTGGTGGGAATGGCACGATTGGCGTTCCAGTCGTCGAAACAGATGATGGCCCCTGTCGAAATCATGCCGCGTTGGAACAGCGGCACCAGCGCATCCATCATCGACTGGTAGAGATCGCCGTCGAAATGGATCATCGCGAAGCGCGTCTCGGGCGGCAGCGTCTTGACCGTGTCGGCGAACCAACCCTCGTAAAGCTGGAAGCGATGCGGTGGCAGGATCTTCCCGATCTGTTCGCGGAGCTCGGGCGCCGCCAGCACCTTGCAGCCGCCCTTCGCCCACGCGCCGGAGATCACGTGAGGCGCGGCCTGGTCGATCGGAGAGGTGATCTCGGGCAAGCCCTCGAAACTGTCGAACAGCCGCAGGATGCGAAACGGATTTTCGCCCGAGGCGGTCTTGCCGAGCGGCTGGCGCTGCAGGTCGAACACCATGGAGGTGGCGATCGCCCTGGCGCTGAAGCCGCCCATGGTACCGAATTCGGCGACGTCACCGTTGACATGCGCGCTGTTGATGTACTGGACGCACAAGGTGAGCGTCTTGGCGATCTCCTGCGCCGGCAAGATCAGCACGTCGGCATAGGTGTAGTACGCGCCGGGGGAGGGAAGCTGTCGTGATTTGTATTTCTCCAGGGCGATGTCCTGAACGAGGCGCCCGTCATCGACCGCATCGTCCGAAGGAGCCGCAATGGCCTCGGCCGGGCTTTTGTCCTGACCCTCCGGGGTCGTGCCCTGGCCGTATGGCCAAGGCAGCGGCGGCTCGGACATGATCGCTCGTTTGACCGAACGCATCCAATACACCACATCCGGCGGCAGCGAGGTCGCAAGCGTGTTCTTCAACGGATTCAGCATTCAAATTCTCCAACGCGGTACGGTTCGATCATCGCCAAGCGGCGTTGAGGGAGAGCGCAGACGCAAATCGTCGGAAGGCGGTCGATCCAGGTCGGCCGAAGAAAAGGACGTCCGCAGACGTCGGCTTGAACGGGACGAACATCCAAAATCTCCGAGCGATGCCGCTCATTGCCGATCCAGAAGTCGACGTTCACGGAACCGGCGACAAGCCGTCTCCAAGAAAGCCATAAAACGCTTTTGGCTTAGCCGTCCCACGCTATCGGCGCAAGCGGGAGTCCCTAGGCCCTGCTCTCAATAAAGGCTGGTAGTCCGGCCTTCGTCCGCCTTCGCGTCCTCCACTGCGCGCTCCTTCGGCAGCTTGACGAAAAATGGATCGGCCGCCCAGTGGTTCATGCCGACGACCATGATTTTCATCTCCTCGTCGGGCATGCGCGGCATGAAGACCAGATCGATCGCCGACCGCGTCTTGTGCGTCGGTGGGCTGCCCCGATGCATGAGACGGGTGGCGTCGAACACGAGCAGGTCGCCGGCCTTTCCCAGCACCGTATGCTCGCGGTAGTTGGCGTCCCGATACTGGAACGGGCCGGTCTGTTGGTCGACGTCGCAGAGATAGAGCACGCCGCGGATGACGCCGGCCGGACAGCCGTCGCTATGCCATTCCTGCGGACCGACGCCCTCGGCCAAATGCGGCAGCGACCGTACGAGCCGCACATTGGCAACCTTCGCCGGACAGCCGAGCACGCCGCGAAAGAACGCGTCGAAGTCTCCACCGCTGAACAGGGCTTGCAGGTAGTCGACCAGCGCTGCCGACGGCATGCCGGTCTGCAGGTCATGGGTGTAGGGAGCGACGCTGTTGCCGGCCCAATCCCATGCGACGTGGCGATTGCTCACACCGCGGTCGAACAGCTCGGTGTCCCGGAACATGGCCGCCTTTTCCGGGTTCGTGCTGATCACCGTGACGCCGTTCTGTTGGAATTCGACGATCTTGTCGGCAAGCTGGCTCGGCGTCTTGCGCGGATCGAATTTCGGCGCATGAGCCGTACACGTGGCCGGAGGGCCGTTGGAGGCCGACAGAAGCGTGAGCCGGCGCGACGGGGCCGTTACGGTGCTGTTCGCCGATGACAGACTGCGCAGTGCGTCCGGTCTGGATTGCGCGCTCAGGCGGTTCAGCGTGTCGGAACGCACGAGGCGGTAGCCGAGCGCGCCAAGGGTCCGGTTCAGTCCGCTCTTGAGCCTCTGCGTGGCAGAGTTGACCATCGATGTTACGGCCATGTTGTCCTCACCTGGCGTCCGTGTTTCGTCTTTGACGTTCTCATCAGTTTGCCGCTCGCCCGCTTACGGACGTCAGTGTCGAAGGAGACACTATCAGGATCAAGATTCGAGTGCGGCCGGCTGGAACGGATCCAGGCCGCAGGCCATTCGGTAGTAGAGCTCGTAGCGCGGATGGTTGGCGACGAGGCCCCGGCTGTCGATCGCATGATCGACCAGGGCCTCGAGCAGAATACGAGCTCCCTTCGGCGGAAGATGCACGCCGTCGAAATCGAACTCCGGCCGCAGCAGATCGCCTTCGGTCAGCTCGGACCAGCGGTCGATCACGAACAGGTTCAGCGATCTGACCTTCTGCTCGAGCTTCCAATTGAACGCCTGCACCAGCTTGGTGCGGACGGAAACCGGGCAGTCATACTGCTGCAGCTCCCGGATGCGCGCTTCCTGACGGGTCGGAGGAACCACGCTCTGGACATAGACACGCTTGAAGCCCGCCGCGACCAGCTGCTGCAGCCCGGCGATGAACGGGCCGAGGCGCGCCTCGATCGCTTCGTCGATGAGGTCCCAGGGCACCAGCGGCTTGTCCAGCAGCGGCAAGGTGGTCGCAAACGGCGGAACGAAGTCGTGGCTGTCCTTCAGGAGCTGCAGGATGGGACCACGAACGTCGATCTCGCCGACCGTGATCATGATGAGCGGCGCCTTCACGGCCTGTCCGACGGCCTTTGCGATGGCAAAATCCACTTCGTCCATGGACAAATGGGTTGCGCGACCATTGCGGACGAGGCCTTCATATTCCAGGAACGCGATGAAGTCTGGGTGAAACTCGCCGGTCGCCGGATTGTAGAAGTCCTGCGCGGTGGCGCCCCGGATATACTTCGTACGGGCCATCACCCAGGCGCCCGTCCATCGCTCCCGGAATACCATGTGGCGGTAGGGCAGCGAATGGCTGTCACCCACGATGTAGACCGGCAGAACCGCTTCGACTTCGGCGTCCACGCTCATGCTTCCTCTTCATGCAAGCCCGGCTGCGGGACCAATTCATCGTCAATTCGCCCGGCTGGCCGCCAGCGCGCGGTAGAACTCGTCCTCGTCGCAGACGATGCGCGGTTCGGACGAGGGTGCCGCCGGACGCTTCCGGGAGCCTTCGTTGGCCGAGTGCGCCATGGCCTCCGCGCCCTCGCCGGTGAAGTGCGCGAAGAACACGTTCATCGCGCGCGCGACACCATCGGACGTGACCTGGCGGGCGTCGTCGGCGAAAAAGGCGCCGGCACTCTTCGCCGTCGTGATGATCTCGTAGGAGGCGAAGTAGTGCACGTTGTCGTAGCGTCGCACCATCTCCTCGGCGGCGACGCGCAGCACGCTCTTGGAGTAGGTCGTTGCCTGAAGCACATGGCGCGGCTCCATCGTGGCGACCAGCGGCACCGGCGAGACTGTCAGGATGATCTGCAGTCGCGGATTGGCGGCCGACATCAGATTGATCGCCTCGGCCAGGTAGCCCGTGGTTTCCGTCACCGACAGATTCTGGAAGGCATATTTGGCGTCGTCGAACTCGCCGGCGCTGCCGCAGCCGGGGCAGGTGGGGTAGACGGTGCCGTCGCGTTTCGACACCCAGCATTCGGTGAGACCGAGCGTGAAGATGAAGACGTCCGTCGTTTCCACGAGTTGCCGGACCGCCGTCAAATGCCGCTTGAGATCGGCCTCCGCCTCGACCATCGAGACGTATCCCTTCGGCGTGATGCGGGGCCGCAGAAGGTCGAAGATCCGGCCGTCGCGGTCGGTCCAGAACTGATCGGCCGGCCTGAAGTCGCCGAAAGCGCGCTGAACCAGCTGCAGCAGCTGCAGGGTGCTGTAGATGTTGCCGTAGCGGGCGGAGAAGACGCCGAAGCCGAAGCGCTCCTCCTGCTCGGGCGTCAGATGGGCAGGCGCCGGCTCCGTGACATAGTAATTATAGCCGCGCTCCTTCAGGGCGCGCGAAATGTGCTGCGCAAAACAGCTCCCGGCGGACGCGATGCGGTGATCGGGGCCAAAACGAAGTTGCGCGGGGAGGTGGGGATCGAGATCGGATGAGCTGTGTTCAGAGACGGCCTGGCGCCAGAAGCTGCTCGCCGGCAGCGTCGTGTATGGACAGCTCATTCTTTCACCTCTGGCCGCATGGCACAGCGCAAGGAAAGCCGCGAACCGGCCATGGTCTTCACGACCGCGGCTTCATCCCGCTGTAGGAATGGATGATGAACTTCGTGCCTTGAATGGAGTAGTCGCCGGAGTGGCTGGCGACGATGTTGAAACGGCTGACCAGGTCGGCCCAGGCCTTGCGCTCGCCGGCCTCGGGATCGGCTTCGTTGCAGTTCCAGTCATCGAAGCATAGCACGGCGCCTTTCGAGATGAAGCCGCGTTCGAAGCAGGGCACCAGGGCATCCATGGTCGACGAATAGAGGTCGCCGTCGAAGTGGATCAGCGCGAAGCGCGTGTCGTCGGGAAGCTGCTTCACCGTGTCGGCAAACCAGCCCTCATAGATCTCGACCCGGCTCGGCGGAATGATGCCTTCCACCATGGTTCGCAGGTCGGCGGCGCTGAGAATCCTGCAGCCGCCCTTCGACCAGGTTCCCGATTTCACGTGCTGCGATTCCAGATCGACCTCAGCGGTGATTTCAGGCAGTCCCTCGAAACTGTCGAACAGGCGCAGCTTTCGCAACGGCTGGTTCGGCTGGTAGCGCGGGTCGAACACCATCGCGTTGGCCAGGGTCCGGGCCGTGAATCCACCCATCGTGCCGAATTCGGCGATGTCGCCCTTGACGTCGGCACTGTTGATGTACATCGCGCTCAAGGTCAGCGTGCGTGCGATCTCCTTGGCCGGCAGGATCAGGACGTCGTCGACGTCGAAGAACAAATAAGGCGCGCTGATCTTGTGCGCGTCGAGCCGCTCCAGCGCTTCGGTCTGCCTCGTCCGCGGTTCGTGCGCGGCCGGCTGGGCCTCACCGGCGGGCGGGGAAGCAGGTTCGGGCTGGAAATGGGCTGCCGGGGCTGATTGCGGTGCCTCCGGAGGCGGCTGTCCCATCAGTGCGCGCTTGATCGAGCGCAGCCTGAACAGGGTCTGGGGCGGCAATCCCTCGGCGATCGCCACTTTCAACGACTTCGTCATCGGCAGCCCCGTTCCCACGCCTTCAGTCTTGATTGCCTTTTTATAGATACATTTTGCAAAGATCGCAAAAGCGCGTGGAGGCTCTTCACCCGTTTTCACGATGTCAGCGTAGCGATGTTCCGTTGCCAACCAGGTGCAGAAGCGGGGGATGCCTCGCGCGGGCCGATTTTGAGATTCCGACCAGCAGGGCAGCAGTCTTGGCAGCAGACTTGGCATCGGAACTTCGAAATTCGCGGCGTAAAGCGGCGAGCGGCAGCGCGGAGTCTATCGCTGGCGGCTGCGCGCGCAGGCCGAATTTCGCTGGAGTCCCAGCCCGATGCCCCTTGTCCAGTGCCGGCGCGAAAAATATTCTTCTTTCGTTTTATCAGAAAGTGTGGTTGTCTGTGCGCATCCCGCCTCGTGCAGAGGGACGTACGCGTCGTCACGAAACGTGGAGGTGGGCTGCGATGGACGTGACGGCTGCGCGAGACGAGCGCAGGTCGCACGGACGGCGAAGTCGTGTGGTCCTGGCCTCTCGACGCTGAGGTCAAGTTCGTGGCTGTTGCTTTGACGGCATGGCGCGGGCGATGGGGGCAAGAACGCCGATCCCCAGGGAGAGCACGAAGGACACCGTAAAACTATCGCGCGGGGAAGGCCGGGTCGTCCGGCTGTACCTGTGGTACCTGCCGCCTGCATTTCTTTGAGCAGGCGGGCCACGGGCCTCAGCCGAGGTCCGGCCTTCCTCGCGCCCTCTCGGTCGAGAGGGCGATGATCAGCTCATCACTCGGGCGCCATTGCGTCGCGAGAGCGATCGTCGACGCTATCGCTTCACGCTTATTCGAAGAAGATGAATTCGTGATCGCCGGTGTAGCCCGACCGCTTGAACTCGAAGTCCCATTCCTCGGGCGTGTGGAAGATGCGGCAGGTGAGCTGCCAGTACATCAGGTTCACCTTCTCGCGCTCGTTGCGGTAACCCTCGACGCAGAGGTATTTGGCGCCGCGGCTGACGCGCTCCATCTCGCGGAGCGCCGCATCGAGATCATAGTTGTAGAGGTTGTGCAGCGTGTTGATCGAGATGACGAGATCGAAATGCTTGTCCGGGTAGGGCAGCTTGGCCGCATTGCCGACCTGGCAGAACGGCTTCACGCTCTCCATCGTGTGCTCCACGCCGTAGGAGGAGACGTCGATGCCGGCGACCTCGAGATCCGGGATGGCCTCACGGAAATCGTGCAGGATGAAGCCCTTGCCGGAGCCGACGTCGAGCACGCGCATGCCCGGCTTGATGCCGTAGGCTTCGATCATGGCGTCGGCGACCTTGCGCCAGCGGCCGTCATATTTGTAGCCGCCATAGCCGGTCTCGCGGCTGCCGTCCCAATAGTCGTAGTCGAACTTGACCGCCATCTCGGCGACGTCGGCCTTGTCGCGCTGGGTGACGCGCGCGAGATAGTCGCGCTTGGTCGATTTGTGGACGAGACTGACGAACTCGCGATAGGCCATGAAAATCTCCGGGCGTGGGGATGTCGGTTAGTCGGATGTGGCGCCGACCAGGCCGAGCTTTGCGTCGGCCTTGGCGAGCTGTTCGGCGCAGCGCTGCGCCCATGCTCCGGTGTCGGCGAAGGCGCGCCTGGTGGCGCCAAGCGGCAGGAAGTCGTTGAGGATGATGCAGGTCCACTTGATCTGGTAGGCGTCGAGCAGCAGGTGGCAGCGTGTGACGCTGGCCGCATCGAGCCCGAGTCCCTCCGTCAGCCGCTCGATGAAGTGCTCGTGCATCGCCAGCGGCACCGGCACTTCTGGCTGGCAGAAGAAGTCCGATACCAGCTTGGCCGGATCGTCGCGGCCGGCATATTCGAAATCGAGGAAAGTGAGCTTGCCGGTCTCGTCGATCAGCGCGTTGTGGAAGCCAAAGTCGGACGGCGACAGGCAGACCTGATCGCCGGGAATGGCTGCATCCAAGGCAAGACCTTCGGCCGCGGCGCCGCGCAGAATGTCCGCCTTCACGGCTTCCCAGGCCGGCTGCAGCCGCGCCGCCACCAGCTGGCGTGCCTCGGCCACATGCGGCACCTCGCCATCGAGCGTCGCCAGCCGCGCCACCCGGCGCTCGACGGTCGCAATGTGCTCGGTGAGCGAGAAGCAGGCCTCCGATCCCGGCGCCAGAGCAGGGCGCGGCGGGGCATTCACAGCGAGCACGAAATCAATCGCCGCATCGACATGAACAGGCGCGAGCTCGGTGGCGCCAAGCTTGCGGCCCTGCACGAAGCTGTAGAGCCCGGCCTGCTCGGCGCGATCGCAGGCGAGCGGCTCGGGCACCACATGGACGCCGCGCGACCAGGCGTGGCTGATGAAGCTCCATTCGGCACCGAGCCGGTCGCGGCTGTCGCGGGCATCGGTGAAGTAGCGCTTCAGGACCAGCGGGCCGGCCTCGGTGTCCAGACGAAAAACCTGATTGTTGCGGCCGCCCGCCAGCCGGGTCAACGCCTGCGGCGTCGCCTTGCCGGCCTGCGCGGTGAGGCGCTGCGCCAGCGCCAGCAGGGCGGCATCGGCGTCGGGGCTGGCGTCAGCCGCGGTCACGGACGACATCCGCCGCGATCTCGGTCCAGGAAGCGCGGCGCTCGTAACCCGTGGCTTTGGTCGCGAACTGGTTCTCGGGGTCGAACAGCACCTTGCGCATCCCTTCCGGAAATCCGGTCATGGCCAGGATCTCCGGCAGGTCGTCGACGAAGACCTCGCAGGCCAGCGCATGGGCGCGGGCGACCTTGTCGTCCTTGGTCAGTTCGAAGAACACCCGGTCTGGCGCAATCTGGCCGGGGGCCGCGCCCATCAGGCCGCGGTCCGACAGGAAGCCGCGGGCAGCTGCGTGCATGTCGTGCTTCGGCCCGAGAATGGGATGCTTGGTCTTATGGCTGACGATGAACAGGTCATGGCCGGCCGCGCGGGCCGCCGCCACGAACGCGGCGAAGCCGGGGTAGGGCGACACCAGGTCCATGCGGGCGCCATAGACGTAGCCCTGCAGCTCGGTGAAATCGTCCTTGCGTCCGGAGCCGTTGAGATGGTCGCGGACGCTGTTCTTGTCGCGGCCGAGATCGGCCGGGATCAGGCCGCGCTCGAGTGCTGCCGCATGAAACACGCCGTCATAGCAGGCGATCGTGTTGTCGAAATCGATCCCGATCCGCATGGCCTGGACTTAAGCCAGCGACATGTCGATCAGCGGACGGCCGACCTTGCCGGCGGCGAGATCCTGCAGCGCCTGATCGGCCTGGGCGAGGCTGTAGGGCTTCGACAGGAGATCCCGCACCGGGAAGCGGCCGGAGCTCAGCAGCCGGCCGTAGCGGCCGTAATCGCGATCCGGGACGCTGTCGCCGCCCCAGGTGCCGAGCAGGCTCTTGCCCTGGTTGAAGACGCCGGGATTCAGCGTGAGCGCCGCGCCATGCTTGGCATTACCGATCACGACGGCGCGGCCGCCCTGCTGGCGCGTGGCATTGATTGCCTGTTCCATCACAGCGGGAATGCCGGAGGATTCCACCGCGAGATCAACGCCCTGCGGCACGATCTTCTTGATCTCGGCCAGCACGTCGCCGGATGCATCGATGACATGGGTCGCGCCATAGAGCTGGGCGAGCGCCCGGCGAGTCGGGTTGGGATCGATGCCGATCACCGGCATGGCGCCGGCCAGGCTTGCTGCCATCAGCGCGTTGAGGCCGATGCCACCGGTGCCGAACACGGCGACCGCATCGCCCGGCTGCACCTTCAGCACGTTGTAGACCGCGCCCATGCCGGTCGGCGCGGCGCAACCGAGCAGTACCGCGACGTCCATCGGCAGGTCAGGCGGCAGCAGGGTCAGGCGGTTCTCGCTGACAACCGCATGGCGCTGGAAGGTGGTGACGCCGCCGGCGTTGACCTTCTTGCCGTCCCAGTCATAGACGGCGCCGCCGGCCTCGATGCCGCTGCCCTTGATCCAGGACAGCACGACCTTGTCGCCGACCTTGACCTTGGTGACGGCGTGGCCTGCTTCGATGACCGTGCCGGTGCCTTCATGGCCGAGGCAATGCGGCACCCATTTGTCCTCGCCCTTGTCGCCGCGCCACTCCATCACCTGGGTGCCGCAGGCGCCGGAATAGGCGATCTCGACCAGCACCTGCCCCGGCTTCAGGGCCGGCGTCTCGATCTCGGCCAGGACGAGCGGCTGGCCGGTCTGGACCAGGAGGGCAGCTTGGGTCTTCATGTGATGTCTCAGCTCAACACGTGGATGATCTTGTCCGCGATCTGGTGGCCGGTCAGTCCCAGCACCTCGCGGGCATATTCCTGTTCGCCGGATTTCTTGAAGAAGGCGTCGGGCGTGCCGAAGCGCAGGAACTTCTGGTGCTTCGTCTCGGTATCGGCGAGCCATTCGGAGACGGCGGAGCCGAAGCCGCCGATCAGCGAATGCTCCTCGATGGTCGCGACCAGCTTGAAGCGGCTGAAGGCCTGCTTGAGCTTGTCCTCATCCAGCGGCTTCACGGTGTGGAAGCTGACGACCTCGGCGGAGATGCCCTTCTCCTTCAACTTGTGCGCGGCTTCAATGACTTCCGGCAGCATGTTGCCGGTCGAGAGCAGGCAGACGTCGGAGCCTTCCTCGATCGTGATCGCCTTGCCGATCTTGAAATCCGTGATGGGGCCCTTGTGAACGACCGGCTCACCCTTCTTGCCCATGCGGATGTAGACCGGACGGTCCTGCTGCATGGCCGCCCGCAACGCGCCGCGCACCTCGAAGGCGTCGCCCGGGCAGATCACGACCATGTTCGGGATCGAGCGCAGGAACGAGATGTCCTCGCAGGCGTGATGGGTCGGGCCGAGGCCGGAATAGGAAAGACCGGCGCCGACCGCGACGATCGTCACCGGTGCCTCGTGATAGCAGACATCGGTGCGGATCTGCTCCAGGCAGCGCGTCGTCACGAACGGCGTGATGGTGTAGGCGACCGGGCGCAGGCCGTTCATGGCCATGCCGGCGGCGACGCCCATCATGTTGGCTTCGGCGACGCCGCAGTTGAAGAAGCGGCTCGGATGCTTGTCCTTGAACTTGTCGAACAGACGGTTGCCGATGTCGCCCGAGAGCATGACGACGCGGCTGTCCTCGTTGCCGAGCTTGGTCAGTTCGTCAGCGAACGCATTTCTCATGACAGGCCGAGCTCCTTGAACGACTTGACGACTTCCTCAGCGGTCGGGGCGCGATAATGCCAGTTGTTGTCGTCCTCCATGAACGACACGCCCTTGCCCTTGACGGTATGGGCGATCAGCGCCACCGGCTTGCCGGAGCCGTTCGGGATGTTCTGCATGGCTTCCGCCAGCGCGCCGACGTCGTGGCCGTCGATCTCGTGCGCGTCCCAGCCGAAGGCGGCCCATTTGTCGCGCAGCGGCGCCAGCATCAGGGTCTCGTTGGAGCGCGCGGTCGCCTGCCACTTGTTGTAGTCGACGACGACGCAGACATTCTCGAGCTTCTGGGCGGCGGCGAACATCGCGGCCTCCCACACCGAGCCCTCGTTGTTCTCGCCGTCCGACAGCAGCGCGAACACGCGGAAGCTCTCGCCCTTGATGCGCCCCGCAAGCGCCATGCCGCAGCCGAGCGGCAGGCCGTGGCCGAGCGAGCCGGTGGCTGCCTCCACGCCGGGCAGCAGGTTGGCCGGCGGATGCTCGGCGAGCCGGCCGCCGTCCTGGCAATAGGTCTCGAGCTCTTCGATCGGGAAATAGCCCTTCATCGCCAGGGTCGCAAACAGCGCCGCGGCGGCATGCCCCTTCGACAGGATGAAGCGATCGCGCAGCGGATCGGTCGGGTTTGTCGGGTCGATGTTCAGCACGTGCCAATAGGCCGCGGTCATCGCGTCGGCGCAGGACAGCGAGGACGCCAGATGGGCGGCCTGCGCTTTGTGCGACATCTGGATGATCTTGCCGCGCAACTTCGCCGCCTGCGCCTTCAGGGCGGCGACGTCAGGCTTGGCCGCTGTGCTCCGGACTGCCACGTTCATCGTGCTCTCCAGTCGCGCTTCCCCGGGGAAGCGCAGGGGTCTCGATCAGGGTTTATGGTCGTACTTGGTCGGCAGCTTGGCCATGACATCTTCGAAGCGTCGCGCCCAGGCGATGACGTCGTCGATGCCCTGTTCCAGCGAGAACGTGTCGCGCCAGCCGAGTTCGGTGCGCAGCTTGAAGCTGTCGAGCGTATAGGCGGTGTCCTTGCCGGGGCGCTCGGGGCCGATCTCGACGCAGTCCTCGAACGATTTGCCGAGCCGCGCCAGGATCATCTCGACCAGGGTGCGGATCGAGACCAGCTCATAGCCCGAGATGTGATAGGTGTCGCCGAGCGTGCCCTTGCGGCCGATCTTCACTGTCGCATCCGACACGTCGGTCATGTGGATGAAGACGCGGATCGACTTGCCGCCGCCGTCGAGGCGCAATTTCTGCCCGGTCATCGCGGCCACGATGGTGCGCGGCACGATGCGATAGAGCTGCTGGCCGGGGCCGTAGACGTTGGCCGCCCGCGTGAACACGACGGGAAACTGGTAGTTGGCGAAATAGGTGCGCAGGCTCATGTCGCCGGCCGCGCGCGACACCGCATAAGGCGTCGACGGATTGAACGGCGCATCCTCGCGCACCCAGCCCTCGGTCGAGCCGTAGACCTCCGGCGTGGTAACGTGGACGTAGCGGTCGAGGCCGTCATAGTTGCGCAGGATGTCGTGCAGCCTGACAGCGGAGACGACGTTGGTCATCATCCAGTGGTCCGGATACAGCCAGCTCTCGCCGACCATGCTCTGCGCCGCGAAATTCACCACATGGGTCGGACGCTCGGCCGCAAGCAGCGCCTTCAGCGCATCGAGATCGTGATTGAGATCGACGCGCTTGAAGCGCACGCTGCCGGGACGCTTCTGCCACTTGTAGGGCAGGAAGGCCTCGTGCGGCTCATCCGACCGACTGGTCGCGATCACGTCGTGACCGGCCGCAGCGAGGAAGTCGACGAAGGTTGCGCCCGAAAAGGAGTTCGAGCCGAGGATCAGGTACTTTTCGTTCGCAGCCATCGTCCCTGTCCGTCAGACCTCGCGTGTCGTGATGATGTCGCCGCGCTGGGCGTACAGCCACTGCATGATCATGTGGCCGATCACCATCTGCGCGTCCTCGGCGATCTGCATGTCGTCCACCGCAAAATGGATCGGCACATCGGCCAGCGCCTTGGACTTGCCGCCGGAAAAACCGAGCACGGCATAGCTGGTCATGCCGATCTTCTTGCCCTCTTCGAGCGCCTTGACGATGTTCGGCGAGTTGCCGGAGCCGGAGAACGCGATCAGCACGTCGCCCTTGCGCGCGAGCACCGCGAGCTGCAGCGAGAACACCTGGTCGTAGCCTTCGTCGTTGGCGAGGCAGGTGATCACGGACGGGTTCGACGACAGCGAATGCACCCGCAGGCCGGAGCCGGGCGTCTTCGAGAGCGCGTAAAGGAAATCGTTGGCGAGATGGTTGGCGTTGCCACCGCTGCCGCCATTGCCGCAGAAGAACACTTGGCGGCCGGTCTGCCAGCAATCGCGCAGCTCGTAGGCGAGCTTCTCGACCGGGCTCCAGTCGAAATCCTTCAGCACGGTGCTGAAGCGGCTGGTGTAGTCGGCGAACAGGCTGCCGGGGGTCTTGAAGGCCAAGACGTTCATTTCACGACCTCCTTCTCCATCCATTTCAGATTGTACCAGCGGTCCTCGTTCTTGAGCTGGCCTTGCGAGTACATGCCGATGATTTCCTTGATCGCGTCCTCCACCGTCTTCTTCGGGCGGAAGCCGGTCGCGAGCAGGCGATCGGAATTGACGCGATAGCTGCGCGGATCGTTCGAGGGCGTCACGATGACCTCGGCCGGCACGTGCTTGGTGACGAGGTTGGCGATGTCGAGGATCGAGATGTTCTCGAAGCCGGCATTGTAGACGCCGGTGTGCTCAGGATGATCGAGCAGGAACAGATAGAGGTCGGTGATGTCATCGATGTGAATGTTCGGGCGCGTCTGGTCGCCGCCGAACACGGTGATGCGGCCGTTCGTCAGAGCCTGCATCGTCAGCATGTTGACGGAGACGTCGAGTCGCTGCCTCGGAGAATAGCCGCACACCGTGGCCGGGCGCACGATCTGCACCACCATGTCGTCCTTGTAGGACAGCACGATGCGCTCGCCGCACATCTTGGTCTTGTTGTACTCGGAGATCGGCAGCAGCTCGAGGTCCTCGGTGACCTGCTCCTCTTCCTTGACGCCGTAGACGCTGCCGGAGGAGGCGTAGATGAAGCGCTTGATGCCGTGGCGGTAGGCGCGATCGGCGAGCTGCATCGTGGCGAGGCAGGAGATCTCCCAGGTCAGCTTGGGGTCGAGATCGCCGCAGGGATCGTTGGCAACGCTGGAGAGATGGATGATGGCGTCGACGCCGGTCAGGTCGATGGCGTCGGGATTGCGGACGTCGCCCTGGACGACCGTGAGATCCGGATGCGGCTCGAGGAAGTTGCCGAACCACATGATGTCGAACGCGACGACCTTGTGGCCGGCCTTCAGGAGCTTCGGCACGAGCACGCTGCCCTTGTAGCCGCACGCTCCGGTCACGAATACTTTCATCTGAGCAATCCCCGTGGCTCGCCTGTCGTTCCGCTCGCTCTCGCGTCGAGCGCACCTTTATACAAATTGGCAGCAAAAGGCGACCAGCCCAGCGACGAAAGCCGCCCGTCAAACGCCCCCGCCATGGCGTGGTTTGTGCTTAAACTCCAAATGCGCCCGGCGCAAGCTTTCCGGGTTGCCGATGTCCCGGTGATAACCACTGGTTTCCACGCACAAAATTCGTCCCAGATAGTTCGGGATGATTTCGGTGGAAAGGTCGACGACGGGTTTTCCGAGCGCCGCAATGTCCTCGATCACCTCTGGATCGAACACATAGACCGCACCATTGGCGAGGTTCCCGGGCGGATTTTCGACCTTCTCGTGAAACGCGACCACCCTGTTCTCGCGGTCGAGCTCGAGGATTCCGCAGGAACTCGGATCGTCGGTCCGGAACGCCAGCATGGTCATGATGCAGCCGGAGGGCCGGTTGGCATGAGCGGCGATCAGGCCTTCGACATCGAGGTCGGTCAGATTGTCGGCGTGTGCGACGAGAAACGGCTGGTCGCCGAACCATTCGCGGTTGGCAAGCACCGTGCCGCCGGTTCCGAGCAGTTCATCTTCGTGAACGAGGTCGATGCGGTCGCGCCACCGCGATTGCGCCACATGGGCCCGGACCTGTTCGGCCAGCCAGTGGGTGTTGAGCAGCGCCCGCTCGACGCCGCCCTCGAAAACGAGGTCGAGCCAGTAGTCCAGCAGTGGACGATCATGCACACGGACCAGGCATTTCGGCGTCGTGTCGGTGAGCGGGCGCAGCCGGCTTCCGATTCCCGCCGCGAGCAGAAGGGCACGCATGACGACATCCTACTCGTGGCTGAAGCCGGCTTCGTCGATTTCCCGCACCAGTTCCGCGGAGGTCAGCGGCAGATTGCCGACGCGGGAGACCTGCAGGGCCGCAGCCAGCGAGCCGAGATAGGACGCCTGCCAGATGTCTGCGCCTGCGCGCAGGGCCATCGACGACGCCATGAACAAGCTGTCGCCCGCGCCCGAGACGTCCTTTGGAGACGGATTGAAGGCGGGCAGGCGGTCGGAGGTAAACGTGCCGTCGGCCAGCGTGTTGATCAGCGCCCCTTCCGCGCCGAGCGTGATCACCAGGTTCTTGGTCCGCGCCCGCTCCACCAGCCGCTCGCTGATGACGGCAAGGCCCGAGATGAAGTCGTTCAGCGCGACGCGGGCCTCGCGCTCGGTCGGCGTCAACAGCGTCATGCCCCTGAAACGCGAGACATCGCCGGTCTGCGAGGACACTTGGCTGTCGGCTGCCATCATCACGCCCTTGGACCGGGCGAGATCGGCGATCGCGTCCACCAGGTCCTGCGGCAGGCAGCCATAGTTGAAGCAGGAGAACAGCAGAAGATCGCTGGTCTTCAATGCGCGCTCGACCGCCGCCAGCATCTGCCGCTGCAATTCGGCATCGGAGGCGTGCTGGCGCAGATGATTGACCCGCAACAGCGTCTTGTTGAGGGCGCGGAAACGCTGCTTGCGCGTGGTCGGCCTGGTCTGGTCGGTGAACGCATTGAAATTGACGCCGTGCTGCTCGAGCGTGTTGCGGGCAAAGCGCGCCGCCTCGTCATCGCCGACCAGCGTGAAGAATTTCACGTCGGCGCCCAGTCCATGCGCATGCGCCGCGACTGCGCCGGCGCCGCCGACGAAGGTGCGCGTCATCAGCGGGGTGACGACGATGGTCGGATCTTCCTGCGACATGCCGACGGCATCGCAGGTGACATATTCGTCGACGATCAGGTCGCCAATGACCGCCACCCGCATGCCGGTCAGCTTTCCGAGGAGACCCTTCAGGTTCGAGATATCGAAGCCGTGACGCTTGGGGAACTCGAGCGGTTTACGGACCGTCGACATGTCAACGTTCGCGTCGCGTTCCAACAGCGACAGCGAGGCAAATCGCAGTTCGCCGGACGAGAAGATCAGGCGTCCGCCATAGCTGTCGACGGCATCCTGCTCAGGGTTGGCGCGGTCTTCGAACTCCTTGCCTTTGACGACCACCGTCGGTTTCAGGCGTGCAATGAAGTCGGAAGCATTTGTTCCCAAACGCACGACATGGTGCACAAAAGAGATCGAGCGCACGTTCTCGAAGCGCATGTCCTGCGCCAGGGTCACGCCGGGAGTCGAATCCGGGTTGACGCCGACGACGAGCACCTCGGCCTGCTCGGCAGCGAATTTCAGAAGCCGCAAATGTCCGGGGTGCACGACGTTGAAATTGCCGGACACGAACGCAATGGTTTGCCCGGATTCGCATGACGCACGAATCGTCTCACAGGCCAGATCCATGCGGGCGGTATCGATCATCTGGTCCAAGGATTTCGCCTCCGGCTCATTCGTGCTGAAGTAAGATAGCCGGCCATCATGCTATTCGTCCGACTCATAACCTGTGACGCACGTGCATTTCCGACTTGGCACAGCTGCTCCGGGACTTTGTTCCGGACGTGCTTCGACCATCTCTCAACATTGATTCCATTGTCAAAAATCAAGATCATTCATCATGATCGGAACGATGAACATGGTGCTGCCCGTCATTTCTCAGCATCTCTTTATCAGGTGTGCGCAGCAGCACAAACACTCCTGTGAGCATCAGCGTCAATTCGGGAGTTTGAACGCGCCGGAATGCTGCTCCACAGGAAAGCAACTGATGCTCACGCCATCGGCGGCGCTCTCGGTCTGTGCACAAGGCACCGGCATATGCCGGATATGCTTTCGCCGACCCAAGTTGACGTGTCGTTGGTGGAGCGCGGTCGTCGACCCCGCGCGCGCTGAGTCAGCCCGTCGAATTGCACAGCGGCGGTCTGAACGAAGTGTCGACAGACGACCATTCGAGCGACTGGCCAAGGCCTCAATCGAAGCCATCGCTCCCCGCCGTTGGACGGTTGCGACCCTCGACGGCGGTGGCGCCTGGACGAGAAGGGAGGCTCGAAAGTTCACCGGCTACTTAGCCACTGGGATCGTCGAGACAACGGTCTTCAAGGAGGTATCCTGTCCAATTCAAGCAAAGCCAGGAGGCCCGCGAATCGTTGGCAACTGGTTCAGTGATAGAGGTCGAACTGTTCGTCTTTTCGCCGATCGAGGTCGGCCGCCAGGGCGTCCCGGTCGATCAGCGGGAACAGCTTGCTGAATTCGGGTCGGGTCAGCAGGGCGAGGTAGGTCTTGAGCATGCCCCGCTCGGACGGATGCGCTGGATCGAAGAAGTTGCCGGAATCCTGCGATATCTCGGTGCGACTCATGTCGAAGAACGGGATGCCGAGCCGTGCAAATCTCTCGACGGTCTGCGGGCTCTTGAGTTCGCGCCAGAGGCCTGAATAGGGCCAGTAGGTTTCGTCGGTATCGAGGAAGGCTGCCGCGCTCTCCAGCAATGGATACTGGATCGCAACCACCGAGAAGCCACGTTCGCGAGACAGTCGGGACAAGCGCTCGACCTCGCGAATTTGCCCTTCGCTCAGATGGGGGGCTCCCGGAAACGAGGATGTAACGTATTGAGCGCCTCGGGACAACGTCTCTGCCGATGTGCTTCGATAGGGTGGGGCGACGATGACAGAACCGTCCTTGCGGAATCCGAACTTTCCGCGAATCGCCTCCGGACCAATCAGTATGTTGTTATCCACGGGCTCGACTTGCGGAGTGAGTAGCGTGGACCGAATGGTATCGACATTTCCGCCGGTCCGGATCACGAAGTCCGTCACGTCGTGCAACTTCCGCCGGTGCGAATCGATGCCCTGGGTGAAGTCCATCGTGCGTTCCTTCCGCCAGGCCTCGGCGAGGAAATCGCCGAACAGGAAGTAATCCAGCGCCACGATGACGACCCGCGGCTTCGCAGCCGTGGTCGCGCGATCTATGAAATCCACGACGTGTGTGAGAGGCCAAGCCGTCAGGCAGGCGTTGTAGGCCACATAGGGGCGAAACATCTGCTCGCGGGCTTGGCCGCAGCGTGAGCTTCCCACCAGCAAGACCTCAGGGCGGATCTGCCTGATTCGCTCGAGCTTGTAGGGCGCATAGTCCTTGAATGTGCCGAGCCAGACGAGTCGATCGCTACGCGACTGCTCCACCGCAATCACCGACAGTGGAACCGTCGCGCCCAATCGCCACCCGGCCCATTCCAAAACCGCCAGCAGCGGCACGAAAACGGCAGCAAATAGCGCCACGACTATCGCGAGATACCGAGTCACCGGTTCGTACCCACTTTGATGGTATTGCATACTGCCAAGTTCGACGATTTTGGCTCGCAATCGGCATCATCCTGAAGTCGATTGCGCGCATTCAGGCTAGTGGCTAAGAGGGGCGGCTGCAAGAACGTCGTCTCGCGCTCAGCTTTTCGGAAGAGCCGCGAGAGAGTGCTGGATCTCAGCGGCATCGATCCTCGGAAACTCTGCTCGAAAATCCGGATCGTTCAGCAAATGCAGCATCACTCTGGCGGCGCCGGATTCGGCGAGGTGGTATGCGTCCACGAAACTCGCTGTCTCATCTTCCATCGGCAGACGCGCCAGATCAAAGAAAGGGATTCCTATCTCCCGCAACCAGTTCCTGGTCTCCTTGGCTGCGAACTCGCGCCAGGCGCCGAATCCGAGGGGACCGGCCTGCTCGCGATCCAATAGATCGACGCCGGCGCGAATGAATGGCAACTGGATGCCCAACAGCTTCACGCCGCGTGCCTCTGCGATCTCGGCAAGACGCATGATCGGTTGCTTCAGCCACGATGAAAGGCCCGATGCGCGAGGCAGGGTCTCAGCGAGCGTTTCTGCGTTCATGTAACGTGAGCGCGCGTCGGCAACGTGGCCCGGTGAATAGAGGTACGACCCGTCGTCGCGGAAGCCCTCCTCATGAAAGATGGATTGAGTGCCGATGAAGGCTGTCGGCGCGTTCAGGTAGTTCCGAAAAGGGGCAGGGTGGCGCGTTGCCGTCCGGGCAAAATCCAGCAGGCTCGATCTCACATAGGAGAGAGCGCGATCATGATACATCTTTCGTGGAAGCGCGAACCATTCTTCCCATCGTTCCGCGAACAGGAAATGATCCAGCGACAGGATCGCGATCCTGGGGGGCGCCTGCCGCGTGGCGCGCTCGAACAGATCGGCCATCTGGCCGGTGGTCCAGGCCGTGAACGAGAGATTGTAGAACCGGTAGGGAGCAAAAAGAGCAGCCCGAAACGTGCCTGCGCGCGATGTGCTGATCCAGATGATTTCGGGGTGCTCCTGCTCGACCCTCGCCAGCTTGAACGCCGCGTTGTAGCGCAGATCGAACGGAAGCACGATCTGCTCCGGGTGGTCCCGTTGCGATTGCGCAAGGTCCTTCAGGGTCGCGGAAGCGCCGAATGGGCGGGCGGCGTGAAACAGGCCGATCGGAGGAAGGTAGCCTGCAACGGCAGCGGCTGCCAGAACGCCCATGCAATAGCGCCGCGTGAGATCCCTTGGCGGCAGTTCCGCGCGAGGCTGCGGCTGGTCGTTCATGCGCCGGTCGTTTGAGCCGTGATCCGTCACGATGAGCCCACGCTCCGGGTGCGCCTACGTGCTCAGAACTGGAAATAGAGGAACTGCGAGGTGTCGCCGGCAATGATGTTCATGAGCACCGCTGCAACCAGCGCGACGGACGTCCCGATTGCCCAGGCCAGGGACGGTCGCCACTTGAGGTTGAGGATGCTCCAGGGCCGCGGATTGTGATAGGTTTCCAGGCCGACCTTCCAGCTTTCGAACATCGCGTTGACGTTGGGGAGCGCAAGACAGGCGGCGTAGCCCAGCAGGATTGCGATCATCAGGCGCGGGTCCACGAGGTTCGTCATCGTGATCCGCTCTGGATTGGACAGCCCGATCATCCCCTTGATGAGCCTGACGGCAGCGTTCGGATTGTCGGCGCGGAAGAAGACCCAGGCCAGAACCACGACGAATTGCGTCAACAGAAGTGCCGCCACGGCGTACCAGACGGAACCCGACAGGCGGGCGAGCGTCGGCCGCGCCTGGACGAATTTGCTCCAGCGATGATTGACGATCAGAAACAGCCCGTGCAGGGCGCCCCAGATCACGAACGTGAAGCCTGCTCCGTGCCAGAGGCCGCCGAGCAGCATGGTGGCGAAAAGGTTCGCATTCCGACGATGCTCGCCATAGCGGTTGCCGCCCAGGGGAATGTAGAGATAGTCGCGCAGGAATCGCGACAGGGAGATATGCCATCGACGCCAGAATTCGATGATGCTCTGGGACTTATAGGGGGCGTCGAAATTGAAGGGCAGCTTGATCCCGAACATGATCGAAATGCCGATCGCCATGTCCGAATATCCGGAAAAGTCGAAATAGATCTGCAGCGAGTAGGCGAGCGCGCCGCCCCAGGCATCCATCAGATGGAGATGGCTCGAATTGGCTGCCTGGAATACAGGATTGGCGACCAGGCCAAAGCCGTCGGCGATGAACGACTTCTTGAACAGGCCAATCGTCAGGATCGTGAGGCCGACCGCGACCTTCTCGATGGAAATCCTTCGGCTGTCCTCCGCGCCGAATTGCGGAATCATCTCGCGATGATGCAGGATCGGCCCCGCGACCAGATGCGGGAAATACGTGACGAACAGCCCATATTTGACGAAGCTGCGCTCATCGGCGTAGCCGCCATAGACGTCGGCCAGATAGGCGATCTGGGTGAAGGTGAAGAACGAAATACCCAGTGGAAGAACGATGGCGAGCGATGGGTACTTCGATGCGGAGAGCGCATTGAATATCTGAATGCCGAAGTTGGTATATTTGTAGAACGCGAGCGCTCCGAGATTGAGCGTGACGGCGGTCGCAAGGAGGCCGCTGCGAAGCTTTCCGCTCTGTCCTGCGATGAGCAGGCCCATCGTGTAATTGAAGACGATGGAGACCAGGATGATCGGGACGAAATGAATGTCCCAATAGCTGTAGAAGGCCAGCGACGCGGCGGCGAGCCAGCTCAAGCGCGCGAAAGGTGCCACGAAAAAGCGGGCCAACAGGAAATATCCGGCGAACGTCACCGGCAGGAACAGGAACAGAAACTCAAATTGCGTGAAGAGCATACCAAGTTTCGCGATGTTGCCGCATGTTGCGTTGCTTTATCAATGATTGCGGGCGCTGCCAAGTTGGGCGAGGCCACACATGCGGTGATTTCGGGGGATGCTTCTTTCGGCCGGGAAACGAACGCAGTCAGCCGCCCGATCGGGCGACGGCGCGGGCGCACACTTTTCGGCTAGCAATTCTTCTGCTATGGCTGCCCGCAATTCGACCGGCGATGTAACGATGAGGCTTTCGCGTATTCGCTGAATCGGGTCTTTGCGGTAGTCGATGGGCGGTCCGCGACATGCACGGGGCGGGATGCAATCTTCGATTTTTGCGGGCCTTTGCAGCGGTTACCTCGTCAATGCATGCAAATGCATGAGGCGGGTGAAGGGGACCGGCGGTGAACTGAGTGCTGGTTTTTCTGGGCTTCCAGCCGCAAGAATGGCTTCGGCGGCGAAGCGGGCTACCTATGGAATGCACAGATGACGTCGTGACGGGTCCGCGCATAGGCGCCTAAACAGAGCGCGGGGATCCTTGAGCACGTTGTTTCAGGACCGCATTTCGTCCCCGGATTTTCCTCGATCCGAGTCCCAAGCAGACTATCAAGCGAGATTTGCGTCATGTCGACAGTCACCGGGACGGCACCGGAAACGACGTCAGAACCGTTTGCCTTCAGGCGCTATCTCGCCGTGGTCGGCATTGTTGGCATCATGGCGGCTTTCGTGTTTTCGCTCGGTCTGTCCCAGCTCTCTTTTGACGGTTGGACGCTGCGGGACGGCCTGTTGCAGATTCCACGTCAGGGAGACGCCAACTGGTACCGCGATTTCGGAGGCCGCCATGTGCCGCAGATCCAGGACCAGGACATCTTCTACAGCAATTTGGGAGGGGCGGTCGACGCAGCCAAGAATGCTGACATCGTTTTCCTCGGTCCGTCCTTCGTCAATTATGCCGTTGACAGGCAGACGCTCGAGCGATCGCCGATGCTCGATCGATTGAAGATCTACAATATGGCCTTTGTCGGATTGCGTGGCGGCGAGTTCTCGCGCCGGGTGATCAAGCGCTGGAAAATCCGTCCGCGCCTCTGGGTCATCAACGCCGACGACCAGTTTGTTCATTTCTTCAGCAGCGATCTCAATGTCACCCTTGGTCCGCAGAAGCAGCCTATCGCTGCTGTAGGGCGCAGTCGGCTCCGCGGGTACCTTACCGTCATTGGCCGCAATCTGCACTGGCGCATCGAGGACCTGGTCGCGGCGTATCAAAACGGATATTTCACGCCGACCGGACTCTATCGCAACGTCTTCAACGGCGACATGGGACTGGACGCGAACCCCGGCTATGTTGCCATGGGCAACAAGCCGATGTTATCCGCCCGTGATCCTGATTGTCACACGAACCCGGCGGTCGTAGCCTATGCGAAGACCCTGCTTGAAGAAATCGGTGGTCGGGTCGTGCTCACGCTGGTTCCCCACAGTCAGTCGTGCACGCAGCAGGCGGCAGAGTTGGCGAAGGCGCTGAATGTCGAACTGATCACCCCGCCGTTCGACGGCCTCACGACCGTCGACGGGGGCGGCCATCTGGACCAGCCGGGTGCGCAGAAGTTCACGAGCTATCTTGCCCGCGAGATCGTCAAGACCGAGGCATTCAAGCAGGCGTTCCCCGCCGGACTCGGTGAGTGAAGACACACAAAACGGCAGGGCACCTCGGTGAGAGCAAGCAGAGCGGTCTACGAGCAGCCGGGCTTCACGTTCACGTAGCCATTCGGATTCCGAGGCGCTGAGGCTGGTCCAAGGGAGGCGACGAGTATGTCCGGTGTCTCGATGTCCTGAATACCCCGTCTCGCTTCGGTTGGCGGCGTTCAGCTGCATGTTCGGCTTGGCTTGTCGGTCGCTCCTCTGATATAGCTGGCGCCAATCCGGTCGGCTCAATCATTGGTCGGCCTCTGCGAAGCAGGGTCTCCTCGTCGAAGGAGTTTCCGCTTCGAACCCGATGTGCGTCCGGTCCTCGTCCTGAGAATTGATCGTGGGTGCGCATCGCGCGCGATGTCCAGGGTCGGTCGTCCAAGCTCTGCCTTGATCCGAACGCGTGGAGTCAAGGTTACAGGGGACTTGGTCGCATGAAACTGCAAAAGCACCGGTCGAAGCGCTTGCGCCACAGGCGGTTTGTTTATCTGGTCTTTGTCGTGGTTGGAGCGATCCTCAATCTGCTGCCCCGACGCATCGTGTTCCTTCTTCTCGTGATCGCCGACGTCGTGAGGGTTCCGCTCCGGGAGCGCTTGTATCAGGCGTATTTTCCCTATGTCACGTCTCGCCTCGTAGATCAGCCAGGGTTTCGTTTCTCGACCGCTCTCAGCCGATGCTTCCATGAAGCCTCAGCGCGCGTCTTGTCCAGCATTGGCGCTTACCGAGAAGTGGTTGGTGCTGTCCGCCGCGAAACGTTGTCGCTGGACGATACTGATATCAGATACGCACTGGTTCGATCGTTGTTCGAGCTGGGCGAGTTTACCGATGCACGAGAAGCCGCAGCCGGAGCGAGACCGGAAGAGCTCGCGACGGTCGTCGATCTGGCGTTCCACAAGGCCATGGTCGACATGATCGCGGGTGACGAAGCTGGGGCTCTCGATGCGATGTATTGGGCCTGCCGAGGCAGCCCGAGTTTCTTCCGTCCTCATCAGAACATAGCGGCGCGGAACTCCAAGCATTATTTTCCCAACACTCTGGATGTGCTGTGCGGGGCTCCTGGCCGATTGTTCGACTTGTGCAACTTCACCGGCCAGCGGGTGACGCATGTCGGCTGCGGTGAGATCGGCATTCGGCTGTTTGAGCGTGCATTGGATGCGCAACGGGACCTCCGCAAATCGCCGCCGTCGCTGTCTGATGAGTTGAAGCGGCTGCTCGACAGGCTCGACGTGTCCTTGGAAGCCCTGCGGCTGATTCCGGAGGAGTGGGCCACCCAGATCGGTCATCTCGGCATGCTCGACATTCTGTTCCGCATGCGTGAGCTTGGCTGGTGGTCAGGTGAAGCGGTGATCGTGGTCCGTCCGGAGCTGATCGCCAACGCGATCTTCTTCAAGCTCTTTGAAGGGCTTGGTCGGATCGTGGTGATCGGTGAGACCATATCGGAACGCGTGGGCGAGGAATTGCTCTCCTTGCAGCGTTGGTATGGCCTGAACTTCAACGCGTTCCGTTTGCCGGATGGGCGGACTGTGGCTTGGCAGGAAGCGGGTGCGATCGCCATCGAACAATGGGAGCGTGAAGGAAGAGGGCATCCGCTGCGTGAAATCTATGATCGGACCGCAGCCGTTTCGAACGTCGCAGCGGAGCGCTTCGATGAGCTCCGGTCCAGGCATGGCCTGAAGCCCGACGACTGGTATGTCTGCCTGCACACGCGGGACGCGGCCCACTACTTCGAGTTCATGGGCACGGGGCAGACCCATCGCAACGCGCCGATCGAGACATCCCTGGATGCCATTCGTCTCATCACCTCGCGAGGCGGATGGGTCATCAAGCTCGGTGGACCGAATTCTCCCAAGCTTCCTGCCATGGAACGCACGATCGACTATGCGTTGAGCGAGTTCAGATCGGATCTGATGGACATTCACCTCATCCGCCATGCCCGCGCGTTCATCGGGACCACGTCGGGGTTGACGAATGTCGCCGTCAGCTTCGGAATCCCCTGTGCGATCGTGAATGCGATTACGACGGATGCCCAGCTGTGGAACGGGAATGTCCGCTTTGCCCTCAAGCCGGTCAGGCTGACGGATGGGACCATGTTGACGCAGCGGCAACTGACGACGGCGCCCTGGCGTTGGCGCGTGTTCGATGCGGCTGTGCTGGGCCGGAGCGGTGCTCATCCGGAGAACAACTCTGCGGATGACATCCTGCGCACGGCGGAGGAAGTCTTGGCGGTTGCCGATGGCCGGACGGCTGAATTCGACGGCGGCCATGATGCCGACAGGCTGTTGTCACGCTGGCGACGTACGCTGGGATTGCCGTATTACTACGCCACAAGTCGTCCCAGTCTCGGTTTCCTCGCCCGTCACGAGAAGGATCTGCTGCGCGACACGGCTGAGGGCGACTGAGCCATGCGGGATCGCGACGGAGCATCGGAGGCGGCATCATGTGCGGCATAACGGGACTGCTGTGTCCGGGTGGAGCTGATGATGGTCGACTGAGCGGCATCGTCGACCGGATGACCACGGCGCTGGCGCATCGTGGGCCCGATGCCTCGGGCATCTGGACCCAGGCGGCTGCCGGCATTGCGTTCGGCCACCGCCGTCTGGCGATCCTCGATCTCTCCGAGGCCGGCGCGCAGCCGATGCACAGCGTGTGCGGACGCTATACCGTCACCTTCAACGGTGAGATCTACAATCATCTCGATGTCCGCGCCGAGCTGGAGGCATGCGGGGCGGCGCCGAACTGGCGCGGGCATTCCGACACCGAAACGTTGCTGGCCGCGGTCAGGCAATGGGGTGTCCAGCCGGCGCTTCAGCGGCTGATCGGCATGTTCGCCTTCGCGCTGTGGGACGCCGAGACGCGGCGGCTGACCCTGGCGCGCGACCGTTTCGGCGAGAAGCCGCTGTTCTATGGCTGGAGCGGCGCCGACCTTGTGTTCGGCTCGGAGCTGAAGGCGCTCGCCGCCCATCCCTCCTGGGCGCCTTCGCTCGATCGCGCGGCGCTGACCGCGTTCATGCGCTACTCCTATGTACCGGCGCCGGCCACGATCTGGAGCGGTGTGCGCAAGCTGCCAGCCGCGTCATTCGTGAGTGTTTCCGGCGACGCGGCGCCCGGCACCTGGCCGGAGCCGCAACCCTATTGGTCGCTGCGCGATCGTGTCGTCGCCGGCCAAGGCGACCGGATCAGCAATGATAGCGACGCCATCGAACGGCTGGAGCAGTTGCTCGCGGTCGCCGTGAAGCGGCAGTGCCTTTCGGATGTGCCGCTCGGCGCGTTCCTGTCCGGCGGCATCGACTCCTCGACCATCGTCGCCTTGATGCAGGCGCAGGCCAGCCGGCCGGTCCGCACCTTCAGCATCGGCTTTGCCGAAGGCGGCTACAACGAGGCCGAGGACGCCCGCAGGGTTGCGCAGCATCTCGGCACGGATCACACCGAGCTTTATGTCGACGCGCGGACCGCCATGGACGTGATCCCGAAGCTGCCGCGCATCTACGACGAGCCGTTCGCCGACTCCTCTCAGATCCCGACCCATCTCGTGGCTCAGCTGGCGCGCCAGCACGTCACGGTGGCGCTGTCGGGTGACGCCGGTGACGAGCTGTTCGGCGGCTACAACAGGCATGTCTGGGGTGGCGCGCTGCAGGCGCGTCTCGGTCACCTGCCGATGCCGGTGCGGCGGGCGATCGGCGCCGTGCTCAGCGCGATCGCGCCGGAGCCGGCTGATACGATCATCACGGCGCTGCAGCCTGTGCTGCCGGCCCGGTTGAGGGTCCGGCACGCCGGCGATCAGGTTGCCAAGCTCGGCCGAATCATCGCCGCCGACGGTTTTGAGGGCCTCTACCGGACACTGTGCTCGATCGACCACGATCCGGCCAGGACCGTGGTGGCAGGCGAGGAGCGCCCGAGCTGGGCCGGAGACGAGATGCGGCGGCTGACCGTGCAGCTCGATCGGCTCGACCGCATGACCCTTGCGGATTCCCTGAGCTATCTGAGCGACGACATCCTGCAGAAGGTCGATCGCGCGGCCATGGCTGTGGCGCTCGAAACACGCGTGCCCTTCCTCGACAAGGACGTCGTCGAATTCTCGACCAGGGTTCCCGCCGGCATGAAGGTGCGTGACGGCCGCGGCAAATGGCTGGTGCGGCAGGTGCTGTATCGCCACGTGCCGGCTGACATGATCGACCGGCCGAAGACCGGCTTCAGCATTCCGCTCGATGCCTGGCTGCGCGGGCCGCTGAAATCATGGGCCGCAGACTTGTTGTCTCCGGCGCGGCTGCAGCGGCAGGGCCTGTTCGATCCGGCACGGGTGACCCGCATGTTCGACGAGCATCTCAGCCGCCGCCACAATCATTCCTACTGGCTGTGGAACGTGCTGATGGCCGAGGCGTGGCACAACGAATGGGCGCCGGCCCGATAGCTCAATCTTCCACCGTCGCGGGAACGGTCATCTTGCCTGCGCTCTTTTCGGCGCTGAGAATCCAGACCAGGCCGCCCATGCCGCCGACGATGAAATAGACCGCGCCGAACAGGATCGAGACCACCGTTCCGTCGGCCGGCGCCAGCCCGGCATAGCCGAACGCGACCATCATGGTGGCCTCGCGCACGCCCCAGCCGGCGATCGAGATCGGCAGCATGGTGATCAGCATGATCGGCGGCGTCAGCAGGAACAGCTGCTCGAAGGCGGCAGGGGCCGCGATCGAGCGCACGGCGCACCAGGCGATGACGACGGCGAGCACGTGGATCGAGAGCGATAGCGCCGCGATCTTGGCGGCGGTGGTCCTGCCGAAGATCACCTTGCTCGCGATCACCGAGCACGCATAGACGTGGCGCGTCGGCCACCACGCCTTCATCCAGGCGGCGGGCAGATAGCCCATCGTGAGAAAGCCGACGCCGGCCGCCAGCGCCGCCGCGTCGACCGCCACCAGCGCGAGCCGCCCGTGCTCGTCTGCGATCATGCCATAGCTCCACGGCAGGCTGGCGACGATGATCAGCGCCAGCGCAATGAAGCCGACGGCGCGGTCGGTCAGGATCGAGTAGCTGGCCGCGCGCCAGCCGGCGCCGGTGCGGCCGATGAGCCACAGCCGCACGGCATCTCCACCGATCGAGGAGGGCAGCGTCTGGTTGAAGAAGGAGCCGATCATGTTGTAGCGGAACGCCTGCAGGTCGGTCAGCGGGGCGCCGCAGAGTGCGGAGATCTCGCGCCAGCGCAGGGCGCCGATGAAGATCTGCAACAGCGTGATGGCAACCGCCAGCACGATCCAGCCGATGCTGATCTGGCTGAGCCGTTCGCGGATCGCTGCAAAGTTGATCCCGCGCAGCGCGAGATAGAGCAGGGCGAGCGACACCGCGATCCGGAGGAGAAGAATCAAAAACGCACGCATGCCAGGTCGGCTTCGCTCTCGATTTGAAACGGTCCAAGCCGAGTGCGAGACGCGCAACTCCCCGTCCTGGCAAGATGACCGGACCTCTGACCGGGCGCACGCCGTCGCGGCGACCGACCCCTTGCAGTCCTGATGCCCCGGTGGCTAAACAGTCGCAGGGGTGGCGTCAATGGCCTCCGAAACGACCGGAATATCAATTTATGTCTCATGGCCGGAAGATTGCGGTAATAGGCCTTGGTTATGTCGGCCTGCCGGTCGCGGCTGCGTTCGCACGCGCGGGCTGTCCTGCCTTGGGATTTGACATCGATTCAGGACGGGTCGCCGAGCTGAGGGACGGAAAGGACCGGACCTGCGAGGTCGACACGGTCGATCTCAGGCGCCCGGGCCTGCGCTTCACCAGCGAGCCTGGTGACATGTCCACGGCCGATTTCTTCATCGTCACCGTTCCGACTCCGATCGACAGCGCGCGCCGACCTGACCTGAGCGCCATGCTGGCCGCGACGCGCACGGTGGGCGCGGTGCTGAAGCGCGGCGACATCGTGGTCTATGAGTCCACCGTGTACCCGGGCGCCGTGGAAGAAGACTGCGTCCCGCTGCTGGAAAGCTGCTCGGGGCTGAAGGCGGGCCGCGACTTCAACGTCGGCTATTCGCCGGAGCGCATCAATCCCGGCGACAAGACGCATCGTTTCGAGACCATCACCAAGGTCGTCTCGGCGCAAAATTCGGAAACGCTGCAGATCGTCGCCGACGTCTACGGATCGGTGGTCACGGCAGGGATCCATCGCGCGCCCTCGATCAAGGTGGCCGAAGCCGCGAAGGTGATCGAGAACACCCAGCGCGATCTCAACATCGCCTTCATGAACGAGCTCTCGCTGATCTTCCAGGCGCTCGAGATCGATACCGGCGATGTGCTGGCGGCGGCGGCAACCAAATGGAACTTCCTGCCGTTCACGCCCGGGCTGGTCGGCGGGCACTGCATCGGCGTCGATCCCTATTACCTCACCTATCGCGCCGAAAAGGCCGGCTATCATCCCGAGGTCATCCTGGCGGGACGTCGCATCAATGACGAAATGGGCCGGCGGATCGCGCGCGAATGCATCCGCGGGCTGCTGAAGCGCAGGGGACGCAGCGGCGTCGTCACCATCCTCGGCATGACCTTCAAGGAAAACGTGCCGGACATCCGCAACTCGCGCGTGATCGACATCATCAGCGAATTGCAGTCGTTCGGCGTCGAGGTGCAGGTCGCCGATCCCCTGGCCGATGCCGCGGCCGTTCACGAGGAATATGGCATCGGCCTCACGGCGATGGCAGCGCTGCGTCCAGCCGATGCGGTCGTGCTCGCCGTTTCGCACGATGAGTATCTCACCGGAGGCTGGCCTCTGGTGCAGGGCCTGCTGCGCGAGGAGAGCGGCCTCGTGCTCGACGTCAAGATGAAGCTCGACCGCGCGAGCAAACCGGACGCCATCGAACTGTGGCGACCCTGACGGAGCGACCATGGCAGACAACCCGATCCTCGTGACTGGCGCGGCCGGCTTCATCGGCTTTCATCTGACGCAGCGGCTGCTTGCCGAGGGACGCCAGGTCGTCGGCATCGACAACCTCAACAGTTACTACGATCCGAGACTGAAGGAAGCGCGTCTCGACATTCTGAAGACGCAGCCCGGATTCACCTTCCACAAACTGGATCTGGTCGATCGCGCCGGCATCAAGGCGCTGTTCGCCCAGCATCGCTTTCCCGCGGTGGTGCATCTCGCCGCCCAGGCGGGCGTGCGCTACTCGCTGGAAAATCCGCACGCCTATGTCGATGCCAATCTCGAAGGCTTCATCAACGTGCTCGAAGGCTGCCGGCACCACGGCTGCGAGCATCTGCTGTTCGCCTCGTCCTCGTCGGTCTACGGCGCCAACACCAAGCTGCCGTTCTCGGTCAGGGACAATGTCGATCATCCGATCAGCCTCTATGCGGCGAGCAAGAAGGCGAACGAGCTGATGGCGCATTCCTACAGCCATCTGTACCGGCTGCCGGCCACCGGCCTGCGCTTCTTTACCGTCTACGGCCCGTGGGGCCGGCCCGACATGGCGATGTTCATCTTCGCCAAGGCCATTTTGGCGGGGCAGCCGGTCAAGCTGTTCAATCATGGCAAGATGCAGCGCGATTTTACCTATGTCGATGACATCGTGCAGGCCATCGTCCGCCTGATCGGCCGCCCGCCGGCAGGTAATCCGAACTGGGACGGAAATAAGCCGGACCCGTCGAGCAGCCGGGCACCCTGGCGGATTTACAATATCGGCAACAATCACCCCGAACAGCTGACCGACGTGATATCGCTGCTGGAGAAGGAGTTCGGGCGGCCGGCCATCAAGGAGATGCTGCCGATGCAGCCCGGGGACGTCGAAGCGACCTATGCGGACGTGAGCGATCTCGAGCGTGACATCGGCTTTCGGCCGGCAACCGCGATCGCCGACGGTATCGCGCGGTTCGCGCGCTGGTATCGCGACTATCATCGGATTTGAGGGCCTCATTTCATGACCGGACGCATCATTCCTCTCATCATGTGTGGCGGCGCCGGAACCCGGCTCTGGCCGGCATCGCGCGAGGTCCGGCCGAAGCAGTTTCTGCCGCTGTTCGGCGCCCGTTCCACCTTCCAGGACACGCTGCTGCGTGTGTCGGATGCCGATCTGTTCGAGCGGCCGATCATCATCACCAACATGGCCTATCGCTTCATGGTGCTGGAGCAGCTGGCCGAAATCGGCATCGAGGCCGACGTGCTGCTGGAGCCGATGCGACGCGACTCCGGACCTGCGATCGCGGCCGGCGCTGCCTTTGCGCAGTCGCGCGATCAGGACGCGGTGGTGCTGGCGCTCGCCGCCGACCATGTCGTGCGTGATACCGCGGCCTTCCTCGACGCCTGCCGCGCCGGACTGACTGCCGCCGAGAGCGGGCGCATCGTCACCTTCGGCGTCAAGCCGGAACGTGCCGCCACCGAGTACGGCTATATCAGCCCGGGCTCGCCGGTATCCGGAGAGGTGCGGGCCGTCGCGAAATTCGTCGAGAAGCCGGATCAGCCGACTGCCGAGCGCTACATCCGCGAGGGCTATCTCTGGAACAGCGGCAACTTCATGTTCCGGGCCGGCGTCCTGCTCGACGAATACCGCAAGTATGATGCCGGCAGTGTGCAGACGGTGGCCGATGCGGTGACCAGGGCCGGGCGAGACCTCAGCTTCATCATCCTGGACTCCGACTCCTTCGCGGCGGCAAAGCCGATCTCGATCGACTACGCCGTGATGGAGAAGACCGAGCGCGCCGCCGTTGCGCCGGTGTCGTGCGGCTGGTCGGACGTCGGCTCCTGGCACGCGGTCTGGGAGCTGTCCGACAAGGACGCGCAGGGCAATGCCGCGCGCGGTATCGCAGTGTTCGAGGATTCCCGCAACTGCAACGTGGTCACCGACAAGGCGCTGGTCGCGCTCGAGGGCGTGGATGATCTCGTCGTGGTGGCTGCGCAGGATGCGATCCTGGTGTCGCGCCAGCGCGATGCCAATGGACTGAAGCGGCTGGTCGCGAGGTTGAAGACGGTCGCTCCGGAAGTCACCGAGGCTCACATCAAGGTGCATCGCCCCTGGGGCAGCTATCAGTCGGTCGACAATGGCGAACGGCACCAGGTCAAGCGCATCGTCGTCAAGCCGGGCCAGCGGCTGTCGCTGCAGAAGCACTATCACCGGTCCGAGCACTGGATCGTGGTGCGCGGGGCGGCGCGGGTCACCGTGAACGAGACCGTCAAGACCGTGCACGAAAACGAATCGATCTACATCCCGATGGGCGCGGTGCATCGGCTGGAGAACCCGGGCAAGATTCTCCTGGAGCTCATCGAGGTCCAGACCGGCTCGTATCTCGGCGAGGACGACATCATCCGGATCGAGGATGATTACCGCCGCGAGTAGGGCGGTGTATCGCCTCGAATCACGCGAGGCGTGCTAGATAGCCCCGGAGTCCTCCGCCGGAGAGCATCCTTGCAAAGCACGATCGGATCGCGCGCGTTCCAGAACGCGCGCATGCAGAAGAAGAACCGCAAGCAGGCCGATGGCCTGCTGCCGCAAGCCGTCACGGCCTACCGCGGCGGCCGGCATGCGGATGCACAGGCGGTCTGCGGACAGATCCTGGCGCTCGTGCCCGATCATTTCGAGGCCCTGCACCTTCTGGGCGCCTCCGCGCTCGACAGCGGCCGGCTCGATCTGGCCGAGCAGGCGCTGACCCGTGCCGTTGCGGTCGAGCCGCGCAATGCCGAGGCTCAGGCCAATCTCGGCCTCGTCCTCTCCAGCATGAAGCGCTACGAGGAAGCCCGCGCCGCCCAGGAGCGCGCCATCGCCTTGAAGCCGAATTTCGCAACCGCGCTGACCGGTCTCGGCAATACGTTCATGAACATGCGGCTGTTCGAGCAGGCGATCGAGGCGCATGACCGGGCCATCGCGGTCAAGCCCGATTTCGCCGACGCCTACTGTAACCGCGGCATGGCGCAGCTGCTTCTGCTGCGGAACGAAGAAGCGCGACAGAGCTTCGAGCGCGCCTTGGCGTTGGCGCCGCGGCACATGCAGGCGACCTTCGGCAAGGGGCTGGTCAGCATCAATCTGAGGCATTTCGACCAGGCTCTCGCAGCCTTCAACGCGGCGCTCGCCATGAAGCCGGGAACGGCCGCCGTGATCGCGCAGCGTGGCCGGCTCTACATCCAGATGGGACGGTTCAAGGAGGCCGAGGCGGATTTCGACGCCGCGCTGGCCACTGATCCGATGCTGGAGGCTGCGCTGCTCGGCAAGGCCCATGTCTGCGTGCTCACCGAACGGATCGCTCCGGCCATGGCCGCCTGCCAACGGGTGCTGGAGCACAATCCGGCGTCGGAGATCGCGCTGGTCTGGCTCGGCGCCTGTTTCGCCAAGCAGGGCGATACGGCCACCGCAATCCAGCACTTCGACCGCGCGCTCGAGATCAAACCGGATTTCGAGGACGCGATCATGAAGAAGATCTTCGCGCTCGATTTCTATCCCGAGGCGGATGTCGCCGTGCATCAGGCCGTCAGGCGCGAATGGTGGGACCGCATCGGCGCCCACATTCCGCAGCGGCAACTCGCGTCCGTCGACCGCGACGCAGGTCGGCGTATCACGATCGGCTATGTGTCGTCCGACTTCCGCAGCCATTCGGCGGCGCTGACCTTCCTTCCGGTGCTGCGCCATCACGACCACGGGGCCTTCGAGGTCATCTGCTATTCCTGCTCGCCGTTGGTGGACTCGGTGACGGACCAGTGCAAGGCGGTCGCCGATGGCTGGGTCGACTCATGGCAGTTGTCGGATGATGAGCTTGCCGATCGCATCCAGTCGGACCAGGTCGACATTCTCGTCGACCTCTCGGGTCATTCGGCCGGCAATCGCCTCACGGTGTTCGCGCGCAAGCCCGCTCCGATCCAGGTCACGGCTTGGGGCAACGCCACCGGCACCGGTCTGCCGACGATGGACTACTTCTTTTCCGATCCGGTCACGGTGCTGCCGGCCGTTCGGCCGCTGTTCGCCGAGCAGGTCTACGACCTGCCGGCGCTGATCACGACCGATCCGCTGCCGGGCGCGCAGCCGACGCCGCTGCCGATGCTGCGCAACGGCTACGTCACCTTCGGCGTCTTCAACCGCATCGACAAGATTTCCGATCACGTGCTTGCCGTCTGGTCGGCACTGCTCCGGGCGCTTCCCGATGCCCGCGTCGTGATCAAGAACGGCGCGCTGGACGACACATTCCTGCGTGACGGGCTGATCTCGCGCTTCGTCGCTCACGGCATCGGCGAGAGCCGGCTCACTTGTATGGGCGCATCGATGCGGCAGGAGCACATCGCAGCCTTCGCCGACATCGACATCTCGCTCGATCCGTTCCCGCAGAATGGCGGCGTGAGCACCTGGGAGTCGCTGCAAGCGGGTGTTCCGGTCGTCGCCAAGCTGGGCAACAGCTCGGCGTCGCGGGCCGGTGGCGCGATCGTCAAGGCGATCGGGCTCGACGATTGGGTTGCCGAGGACGATGACGGCTACATCGCGATCGCCCTGAGACATGCCGCGCAGCCCGCCGAGCTGGCGCGTGTCAGGGCGGAGCTGCCGGCGCGGGTTGCGAATTCTGCGGCGGGCAATGTCGAGACCTACACGCGCAAGGTCGAGGAAGGCTACCGGCAGTTCTGGCGCCGCTATTGCGCGGAAGCCGGCTGAGTGCCGCCTGCGGCTGCATCGAGCGAGGCTGCAACAAGTCCACTCTGTCGATCTACGCGTCACCCCCGGTGGAGGCCATCTGTGGCAAGCGATGTCGGTTCCCGCGCGTTTCAGAATGCGAGGCTTCAGAAGAAGCATCGCAAGCAGGCCGATGCGCTGATGCCCGCGGCCGTCGCCGCCTATCGCGGTGGTCGCCGGGCCGAAGCCCAGGCGATCTGCGGACAGATCCTGGCGCTGTTGCCCGACCATTTCGATGCCCTGCATCTGCTCGGCGTGTCGGCGCTCGACAGCGGCCAGCTCGATCTCGCCGAGCAGGCCCTGACGAAGGCGGTGGAAATCGAGCCGCGTCATGCCGAGGCGCTGTCCAATCTCGGCCTCGCGCTGTTCAACCGGAAGCGCTACGACGAGGCCCGCAAGGCTCAGGAGCGCGCGATCGCGCTGAAGCCTGCGCTCGTGGTCGCGCAGACCGGCCTTGGCAATACGCTGATGCGCCTGGGCCAGCCGGCCGAGGCGATCGTCGCTCACGACCGAGCGATCGCGCTGAAGCCTGATTACGCCGATGCCTATTGCAATCGCGGCATGGCGCTGCTGCCGCTCAACCGAAATGAGGACGCCAACCAGAGTTTCGATCGCGCGCTGTCGCTCAACCCGCGCCACATGGAGGCGATGTTCGGCAAGGGGCTGGCCAGCATCAACCTGCGTCACTTCAACGAGGCGCTCGCGGCCTTCGATGCCGCGCTCGCGATCAAGCCCGGCGCAGCGCAGGTGCTGGCGCAGCGCGGGCGGCTGCATCAGATCGCCGGGCGCTTCGACCAGGCGAGGGCGGATTTCGATGCCGCGCTGGCCGGTGATCCGATGCTGGAGATGGCGCTGCTCGGCAAGGCCCAGCTCGGCCATTTCAAGGACGTGGCGCAATCGGTGGATGCCTGCCGCAAGGTGCTGGAGCAGAACCCGCGCTCCGAGGATGCCTGGCTGTGGCTCGGCGTCTGCTACGGCAAGCAGGGCGAGGTCAGTGCTGCCGTCGCGCATTTCGACCGGGCCTTGGAGATCAGGCCCGACTTCGCGGAGGCGATGACCGCAAAGATCTTCACGCTCGAATTCATGCCCGATGCCGACTTCGAACTGCATCAGGCCGTCAGGCGCGAATGGTGGCAGCGGATCGGCAGCCACGTCGCCCGCAGACCGTTGCCGCCGCGCGATCTCGATCCGGAGCGGCGCCTCACCATCGGCTACGTCTCCTCGGATTTCAGGAATCACTCGGCCGCGCTGACCTTTCTGCCGGTGCTGAAGCATCACGACCGGCAGGATTTCCGCGTCGCCTGCTATGCCTGCTCGCCTGTCCAGGACGCCGTCACGGCGCAATTCCGTGCCTGCGCCGACCTCTGGGTGGATGCCTCGCAGATGTCCGACGACGAACTGGCCGATCGCATCGAGGCCGACGGCGTCGATATCCTGGTCGATCTCTCCGGCCACTCCGCCGGCAACCGTCTGCCGCTGTTTGCCCGCAAGCCCGCGCCGGTTCAGGTGACGGCGTGGGGCAGCGGCACCGGCACCGGCTTGCCGACCATCGACTACTTCTTTGCCGATCCGGTCACGGTGCCCGAGGCCACGCGGCATTTGTTCGCCGAGCAGGTCCATGATTTGCCCGCGGTGATCACCACGGAAGCCTTGCCGGGCGTGCAGCCGACGCCGCTGCCGATGCTGCGCAACGGCCACGTGACCTTCGGCGTGTTCAATCGGCTCGACAAGATCTCCGATCCGGCGCTGATGGTCTGGACGCGCATCATGCGAGAGCTGCCGGACTCGCGCATCGTGCTCAAGAGCGGCTCGCTCGACGATCCCCTGCTGCGTGACCGCCTGCTGGCCCGCTTCGCCGCGCAAGGCGTGACGCAGGAGCGCATCATTTGTCTCGGCTGGTCGACACGCGAGCAGCAGATCGCGCAGTTTGCTCTGGTCGATATCTCGCTCGACCCGTTCCCGCAGAATGGCGGCGTCAGCACCTGGGAATCGCTGCAGGCCGGCGTTCCCGTCATCGCCAAGCTCGGACGGAGCGCGGCGTCGCGCGCCGCCGGGGCCATCGTCACGGCGACAGGGCTCGGCGACTGGGTGGCCGAGGACGATGACGGCTACGTCGCGATCGCGTTGAAGCACGGAGCGGAGCCGGCCGAGCTGGCGAAGCTGCGGGCCGAACTGCCGGCAATGGTTGCCAACTCCGCGGCCGGCAATGTCGAGATCTACACGCGCAAGGTCGAAGAAGGCTATCGCCTGTTCTGGCGTCGGCATTGTGCCGGCGCCGGCTGAGTGCCGTCTGGTACGGCATGAAGCGGTGCCGGAGTTCAAGTCGGTCCATGCTGTAGGTTTTGCACGTCACCTGGGGAGGCCATCTTTGGCAAGCAATGTCGGGTCTCGCGCCTTCCAGAATGCGAGGCTTCAGAAGAAGCATCGCAAGCAGGCCGATGAGCTGCTGCCGCGCGCCGTCGCGGCCTATCGCGCCGGCCGGCCGGCCGAGGCGCAGGCGATCTGCGGTCAGATCCTGGCGCTGCTGCCCGACCATTTCGATACCCTGCATCTGCTCGGCGTGTCGGCACTTGATGGTGGCCAGCTCGATCTGGCCGAGCAGGCCTTGATCCAGGCCGTCGAGATCGAGCCGCGCAATGCCGAGGCGCTGTCCAATCTCGGCCTCGCGCTGTTCAACCGCAAACGCTACGAGGAGGCGCGCAAATGCCAGGAACGGGCGATCGCGCTGAAACCCAATCTGGTGGTCGCGCTCACCGGTCTCGGCAACACGCTGATGCGCCTGGGCCGGCCGGACGAGGCGATTGCGGCCCACGATCGGGCGATTGCGCTGAAGCCTGATTACGCCGACGCCTATTGCAACCGCGGCATGGCGCTGCTGCCGCTCAATCGCAATGCCGAGGCCAATCAGAGCTTCGATCGGGCGCTGTCGCTCAACCCGCGTCACATGGAGGCGATGTTCGGCAAGGGGCTGGCGAGCATCAACCTGCGTCATTTCAACGATGCGCTGGCGGCGTTCGATGCCGCGCTCGCGATCAGGCCCAGAGCCGTGCAGGTGCTGGCGCAGCGCGGCCGGCTGCAGCAGCAGGCCGGGCAGTTCGACCAGGCCAAGGCCGACTACGATGCGGCGCTGGCGCTCGATCCGCGGCAGGACGTGGCGCTGCTGGGGTTCGCCCAGTTGAGCGTGATCAAGAACAACATCGCGCCGGCGATCGACGCCTGCCGCAAGGTGCTCGAGCAGAACCCTGCGTCTGAAGTCGCCTGGACCTGGCTCGCTGAATGCTTCTCGAAGCAGGGCGATCTCGCCACGGCCTTGCAGCACGTCGAGCACGCGCTCGAGCTCAAGCCCGATTTCGGCGATGCGATCACCGCAAAGATCTTCCTGCTCGACTTCATGCCTGACGCCGACTTCGCCCAGCATCAGGCCGTCAGGCGGGAATGGTGGACCAGGATTGGCGCCCAGATCGCGCGCCGGCCACAGCCCTTGCGCGACCGCGATCCGGAGCGTCGGCTCACCATCGGCTATGTCTCGTCCGATTTCAGGACCCATTCGGCCGCCCTGGTGTTCCTGCCGGTGCTGCGCCATCACGATCACGAGGCGTTCAAGGTCGTCTGCTATTCCTGCTCGCCGCTGCGAGACGTGATGACGGAGCAATGCCGCGCTACAGCCGACGTCTGGGTCGATGCCTGGCAGATGTCCGACGAGGAGCTGACCGACCGCATCGAAACCGACCAGGTCGACATCCTGGTCGATCTCTCCGGCCATTCCGCCGGCAACCGTCTGCCGGTGTTTGCGCGCAAGCCCGCGCCGGTCCAGGTCACGGCCTGGGGCAGCGGCACCGGCACCGGCCTGCCGACCATCGATTATTTCTTTGCCGATCCGGTGACGGTGCCCGAGCCTGCGCGGCACCTGTTTGCCGAGCGGGTCTACGACCTGCCGGCGGTGATCACCACCGATCCGCTGCAGGGATGGCAGCCGACGCCGCTGCCGATGCTGCGCAACGGCCATGTGACCTTCGGCGTGTTCAACCGGATCGACAAGATCTCGGAGCCTGCGCTGACGCTGTGGTCCCGGCTGATGAGCGCGCTGCCGGACTCCCGGATCGTGATCAAGAATGGCGCGCTCGATGATCCCTTCCTGCGCGACGGTCTCGTCGCCCGTTTCGTGGCGCATGGCATCGCGCAGGAGCGCATCACCTGCCTCGGCCTGTCGACGCGCGATCAACACATCGCGCAGTTCGCAGACATCGACATGTCGCTCGACCCGTTCCCGCAGAATGGCGGCGTCAGCACCTGGGAATCGCTGCAGGCGGGGGTGCCCGTCGTCGCCAAGCTCGGTCTCAGCGCGGCCTCGCGCGCGGCCGGAGGCATCGTCAAGGCGGTCGGCCTGCACGACTGGGTAACCGAGGACGATGACGGCTACATCGCCATCGCCATGGAGCAGGCCGCGCAGCCAGCCGAGCTGGCGAAGCTGCGGGCGGAGCTGCCGGCGATGGTCGCAAGCTCCGCCGCCGGCAATGTCGAGACCTATGCGCGCAAGGTCGAGGAGGGCTATCGCCTGTTCTGGCGCCGCTTCTGCGCGTCCGCCTGACAGGCGGCCAAGGCTACAGGCGCGCGGCACCGACGATGCGTCCATCCGCGGCTTCGAGGATCACGGCGGCATCCTCGCCCTCCGGCATCGGCTCGGTGAGGCGCAGCGCGGCGCCGCTCCAATCGGCGAGCGCGCGGACGGAGCGGACCACGTTCAGCTCCTCCAGCTTCCGGCCGCTATTCTCGCCGCGACCGATCGCCGTCTCATGCCGATGGTCGAACCCGACCAGCAGAGCGCGTCCGCGACCCTCGCCGCCGCCGATCTCCACGCTGATCTGGTTGCCGTTGCGGGCGAGCTTGATGGTCGCCGCAGTCGACCGCGCGCCTCGGGCGCGGTCGATCGCCGGTCCGACCTCGGCCCGGTTGGAGCCGACATGACTCGTCTTGCCGTCGACGACGATCTCCGGCGTGTAGGAACCGTCGCCGAAGCGGCTGCCATAGCGCGCCTGGCGATCGGTCGCCGCGGCCAGTGAGAACGGATCCTTCCAGCCGAGCCGGTCCCAATAGGTGACGTGGAAGGCCAGCGGCAGCACATCGCGCTGCTGCCGCACCAGCTCGTTCAGATAGGCATTTGCAGGTGGGCAGGACGAGCAGCCTTGCGAGGTGAACAACTCGATCACCACCGGGCGCTCGCCGGCGGTCGCGGGCAACGGCGTGGCGCCGAGGGAGACGAGGGCCACAGCGGACGTGAAAGCGAGTGATGCGAGGCGTGCGATCATGGGATCCTCCAGCGATCTGGTAAGAGGTCCTTCGCCGGTCGGATCCACCGCGTTACCTTCCTCACGTGACGCACACGCAGGCGTGAAGACGGCTCGACCATTGTGGCCATGATCTGTCGCGATGCGTGAACGGGGCGCTCGCCACACGCGAAGGCCGCGCCGCAGGCCCTTCAAAATACTTCGTTTTTCGTTCTCTTCGGATGTAACTTTCTGAATCAAATCGTGTCCTGAAAAGGGTTTCCGCATTCGCCTCGCTTGAGGTGGCGTGCTAGGAGAGCTTCGACCGGCTGATTTGCAGTTCGTTAACTGTTGAGGCCAATCCGGGACATCGATGGGGTCGCTGACATGAGTTCGAAGGGGGCGGGCCACAAGGCCGAGATGAGGCAGGCGCTGCGGGTCGGCGTGATCGGAGCCGGCGTGATGGGCAGCAACCATGCCCGCGTGCTCGCCGGACTGCCCGACGTCCACCTCGTCGGCGTCGTTGACCCGCTGCCGGCGCATCGCAGCCGCGTCAACGAGCTTGCGAACTGCGCGACCTTCGAGACCCTCGATGAGCTCGTGTCCGAGGGCGTCGACGCGGTCACCATCGCCGCTCCGACGCATCTGCATCATGAGCTTGCGCTCGCCTGCATCGCGCGCAAGGTGCACCTGATGGTCGAGAAGCCGATCGCCTCCACGGTGGATGAGGGCAAGGAGATCGTCTCGGCCGCGCATCGCGCCGGCGTCACCTTGATGATCGGCCATGTCGAGCGCTTCAACCCGGCGGTGGCCGCGATCAAGAAGGCGATCGCGGGCGAGGACCTCCTGTCGATCGCCATCACCCGCGTCGGCCCGTTCCCGCCGCGCATGTCGAACGTCGGCGTCGTCATCGATCTCGCCGTGCACGACATCGATCTCATCCGCTGGTTCACCGAATCCGACATCATCGAGGTGCAGCCGCAGCTGTCGAGCGCGGTGGCCGAGCGCGAGGACATCGCGCTGCTGCAGTTCCGCACCGCCTCCGGCGTGCTCGCTCACATCAACACCAACTGGCTGACGCCGTTCAAGGCGCGCAACGTGACAGTGGCGACGCGCGGCAAGTACATCATGGGCGATCTGCTGACGCGCCAGGTCACCGAATGCTTCGGCTTCAAGCCGGACGGCAGCTACTCGATGCGCCATCTGCCGGTCGGTCACGACGAGCCGCTGCGCGCCGAGCTGATCGCCTTCCTGCACGCGGTGCGCTCGGGCACGTCCCCGGCCGTCACCGGTGACGAGGGCGTTGCGAGCCTCGCGATCGCCACGCAGTGCCTGGAGACTTCGAGCCATCGTCCGGCCGAGGCAGCCGCGCGCAAGCTGCGCGCTGCCGCTGGTTGACGCCGGCCTGTCCTTCGCCCGATGTCCACTTCCCAATCCGTAGTAGCATCCGCCATGAATCAGCATCTGCGTCAGCAGCCCATCCCGTTCATCGACACCGCCGCGCAGCGCCAGCGGCTCGGCAAGTCGCTCGACGACGCCGTCGCCCGCGTGCTCGCGCATTGCCAGTTTCTCGGCGGCCCCGAGATCATCCAGCTCGAAGCCGAGCTCGCAGCGTTCTGCGGCGCCAAATATGCCGTGAGCTGCTCGAGCGGCACCGATGCGCTGTTGATGGTGCTGATGGCGCAGGGCATCGGGCCCGGAGATGCCGTGCTGTGCCCGTCCTTCACGTTCTGTGCGACCGGCGAGGCGGTCGCGCTCACCGGCGCTACGCCTGTGTTCGTCGACGTGCTGGAGGAGACCTTCAACATCGATCCGGCCTCGCTGCGCCGTGGCATCGCCACCGCCCGCAGGCTGGGCCTCAAGCCCAAGGCCGTGATCCCGGTCGACCTGTTCGGGCAGAGCGCGGACCATGATTCGGTTGCCGCGATCGCTGCGGACGAAGGAATGTTCGTGCTCGACGACGCCGCGCAGGGCTTTGGCGCCAGCTACAAGGGCCGCCGCATCGGCACCTTCGGGCTCGCCACCGCCACCAGCTTCTATCCGGCCAAGCCGCTCGGCTGCTTCGGCGACGGCGGCGCCATCCTCACCGACGATGCCGGCCTGGCGGAGCGCCTGCGCAGCGTGCGCGCCCATGGCGGCGGCACCGACAGATACGACAACGTCCGCCTTGGCCTCACCGCGCGGCTCGACACCATCCAGGCGGCCATCCTGATCGAGAAGCTCAGGATTTTCGAGGACGAGATCGCGGCGCGCGATGTGGCGGCGGCGCGTTACACCAAGGGCCTTGCCGACGTCGTCAACGTGCCTCGCCTTGCGGACGGCTGCACCTCGGTCTGGGCGCAATACACCATCCGCCTGCCCAGGGGCGTCGGACGTGACGACTTCGCCGCGGCGCTGAAGGCGCAGGGCATTCCGACCGCGATCTACTACCCGAAATCGATGCACCAGCAGACGGCCTACCGGATCTTCCCGAGCGCCGACGGCGGCCTGCCGGTCAGCGAGCAGCTGTCCAGCGACGTCATCAGCCTGCCGATGCACGCCTATCTCGACGAGGCGACCCAGGCGCGGATCATCGACGTGGTCCGCGGCGCGGTCCAGGCCTGAGGTCTCACGCATTGCTGAGCTGACCGCGCACGCGATCTGGCTCACTCGATCTCGGTCTCACTTGGCCGCGCTCTCCCCATGACGAAAGCGCGGCCGCAAGTGATATGCCCCGCCGGCAATCCCAACTGACAATGTCGTCCCGGCGAACGCCGGGACCCATACCGCGTGATGCCTGAAACGGGCAGGCGGCGCATTCCGCGCCCCATCGTCTGCACGGCATATGGATCCCGGATCGGCGCCCGCCGCCGCGCTGCGTCGGCGGACTTGTCCGGGATGACGGCGAAGTGTGGAGCGGGCATCTTTCTACCGACTTCTCCCACTGGCTTTGTCCTGGCGAATGCTGCCAATGGTCACCCGCGCGGCGTGAGATCGGTCTATCCTCCGTCATTGCGAGCGAAGCGAAGCAATCCAGGGCTGCGCGTGCGGCCCTGGATTGCTTCGTCGCTTCGCTCCTCGCAATGACGGTGGCGAGACATGTGTTCCCTTTCTCGCGGCGCCTTTCGCGTCCGAGCTTTGCCGATGGACCTACCCTCTCCAAACAGAGGGCACGGGGAATGCCGGGCGCTGGCCGCACCCATGGCCCGCCAGCTGAAAAAAATGCTGGCGGCAGGAACCACAGGTTCAGCCGAGAACACCCGGCATTCCCCGCGCAATGGTTGGAACGGCTGCTTCGCGTTCTCCCCGGTGCTCCGGGCTTTTTGGCCACCGTCATCGGCACCGCGCGCCTTGCGCATCAGCACCAACTTGGCATCAGCGTCGGGATGCCAGGACCACGCGACTTGACCGTGCGCATCGTTGCCGTTCGTCGGCGCGGACAAAACCACGCTGCAGCATCGACACGCCCACCGCATCCCGCCTCAACGTCCGTGACGACCGCGAAGCGCCCCTCTGATCGAGACGGGATGCGGATATACAATCATGATTTCTGGTAAAAAGAAATAGTTTTTTTTTCCGAAGCGAGTGAATGAGAGGATGTGCTTGGGCCGGCTCGCGAAATGAGTCCTTGGGGGCGGTCCCGACGGCGCCAATCGGAAGACCATCGCGTAAGGGATTGGCGTCGTCCGCCGTCTTGGCGCTATTGTCGGCGATCTGATGACATCGTCGATGTGTTCGAGCCGGGCGTGGCGGATGACGCTGCGCTCATCCGCCCAGCGGGCTAGCCTCGTCGCCAAACTTGAGGACGTTCATGCCAAAGAGAATGACGCTGAAGTTGCTCGACGCTTTCGCAGATCAATCATGGTCCTATGAAACCTTCTCGCCCGACGGCCGATGGCATCTGGTCTGCCCGCATTGTCGTGCGATCGTTCTGCTCTTCGAGGGCCTCTCACCGGTGGACAGGGGCGAAATCGCGCGCTTGCATCATGCGAATTCAGCCGAGGCGATCAAGATGCTCACGCGCGTGTCGGGGGGTGACGTTCATCAGGCGAAGGCCAACGTCCTTCATATGCGGGACGCCGAGTCACGGTGTCACAACTGCAAGCAAGAGATCCCAAGAGGGGCCTTGCTCTGCAGTCGGTGTATGGCGGTCAATCTGGATTGGTGACCGCGCGCGGCGGATCAGGCCGTGCTGATCCTCCCCACCGGCTGCCATCCGCATCATAATTTCAGAACGAGAGCAACGCGCAATGTATTCGACGGTCAAGACGCTTGAAAGCATCAATGGCCGCGAGCGCGTGCTAATTTTGCGCCGACCAGATGGAGCTTATACGTATCAAAGGCAGTGGTTGTCGGCGAGCTTGCCCAATGACGATCCGGACAGCCCCATCATTCTTGCGGGCGAGCAACTCGAAGGCGAATGGGGACCGCCGGGTCCCGATTGCGGAATCTATGACACTGCAGAGACAGCCGAGAACGAGGCGCGAGGGCTTGTGCCGTGGTTGGCGGACGTTCGTTAAAGCCAACCAGCGCCGGTTTGGAGATGCGGCATCTGTCGGTGTTCGCGCCGGGCGCGACGGATGACACTTCGCTCATTCGTCGCATGTAGTGCCCAATGAGTTACTCCGTCATGCCCGGGCTTGTCCCGGGCATCCACGTCGTACAGAGAGTGCCGAACGACGTGGATGGCCGGGACAAGCCCGGCCATGACGACTGGAAGCAGACGGGCGCAAAATGTGGAGCGCCATAGGGCGAAAGCCTGCTGCAAGTGGGGGAAGGTTTCCAGCCGGCGCCCGCGGGCCTCAGAAAATGCATTCCAGCCGTTGCCTCCAGCGGGACGGGGGGACGCGACCGGGGCGCCGCATTTTAGCCGCAAGCAACGCGAGCAGACGTTCCGCTTCAAACTAGCCCCTCGATGCTCTAGAAGCCCCCCATGCTCGGACGTATTTTCACTGTCGGCGGCTATACGCTGCTGTCTCGGCTCACCGGCTTTGCCCGCGACATCATGCTGGCGGCGATTCTTGGCGCCGGGCCGGTGGCGGACGCGTTTTTCGTCGCGTTCCGGCTGCCCAACCATTTTCGCGCGATCTTCGCCGAGGGGGCGTTCAACGCCGCTTTCGTGCCGGCCTATGCGCATGTCCATGGCGAGAAGGGGCCGGCCTCGGCGAGCCTGTTTGCCGACCGCATCTTCACGCTGCTGCTGGCGTCGCAGGTGGTGCTGCTGATCCTGGCCTGGCTGTTCATGCCGCAGGCGATGACGTTGCTGGCGCCGGGCTTCGGCGACGACCCGGCGCAGCGGGAACTGGCGATCACGCTGACGCGCATCACCTTTCCCTATCTGCTGCTGATCACGCTGGTGACGCTGTATGGCGGCATGCTCAACGTGATGCAGCGCTTCGCCAGCGCAGCCGCCGCCTCGATCTTCCTCAATCTCGCGATGATGGCGACCCTGGCGCTCGCGGCGTTCTTCCCCAATGCCGGGCATGCCGCGGCCTGGGGCGTGCTGATCTCCGGCTTCCTGCAGTATGTCCTGCTGGCCGGCGATCTCGCCCGCCATGGCGGCCTGCCGCGCTTTGCGCCGCTGAAGCTCGATGAGGACATCCGCGCCTTCTTCCGGGCGCTGGGACCGGCCACGCTGGGCTCGATGGGGACGCAGGTCGCGATGTTCGCCGACACCATCATCGCGACCTTCCTGCCGGCCGGTGCGCTGTCGGCGCTGTACTACGCCGACCGGCTCAACCAGCTGCCGATCGGGGTGATCGGCATCGCCATCGGCACCGTGCTGCTGCCGGAGATGTCGCGGCGGCTCACCGCGAACGATCATGACGGCGCCATGGAGCAGCAGCGCCGCGCCTTCGACTTCACGCTCTTGTTCTCGGTCCCCTTCGTGGCGGCCTTCCTGGCGGTGCCCGACGTCATCACGCGCGCGATGTTCGCGCGCGGCGCCTTCACTAGGGGGGATGCGGCGGCGGCCGGCGCGACGCTGGCGGCCTATGCGGTCGGCCTCATTCCCTTCGTGATGATCCGCAGCGCGGTGTCCACCTTCTACGCGCGCAAGGACACGGCGACCCCGGTCAAGGCGTCGCTCACCGGCCTCAGCGTCAACGTGCTGCTGAAGGTGCTGCTGATGGGCTCGCTGGCCCAGGTCGGCCTGGCGCTGGCGACGGCGGTGGGGGCGTGGATCAATCTGCTGCTGGTGCTCGGCTTTGCCGTGCACAAGGGCTATCTCCGCTTCGATCGGCGGCTCACCTCGTCGCTGCTCAAATTCGCCGGCACCGGCGTGGTGCTCGCGGCTGCGCTGTGGCTGACCGCTCGCTACGGCGCAGGCCATCTCGCAGTCCTCGGCCGCATGCAGGACGAGGCGCTGCTCGGCGTGCTGATCGTGGTCGGGGCCGTCATCTATGCGGGCGCGATCCTCGCGCTGTTCGGCCCGCGCTGGCTCAAGGTGCTCGTGCGGCGTTGATCCGTTGCAGTGCGGCATGAGGCCGCGGCCCACGCTGGCCGAGAGTTGACCACTCGTTTTCCGGCGCCGACCATATGGCGTTTGCGCGGGTCGTCGATCCGCTGCAATATGGCGCCAATATCGCCAAAGCGAAGCGGGAAGTGAAACAGATGGCTGCTCCAATCAAGTTCGGCGTCGGACAAAGCGTTCTCCGGAAAGAGGATGACGCGCTGATTCGCGGCAAGGGCCGCTATACCGACGATCTCGCGCCATCGGCCGCTTTGCATGCGCTGGTGCTGCGCTCGCCGCACGCGCATGCCAAATTCACCATCGATGTCGCTGCGGCGCGGCTGCTGCCGGGCGTGGCGCTGATCCTGACGGCGGAGGACACCGCGGAACTTGGCGGGCTGCCCTGCCTGTTCAACCTGGAAACCGATCCGTTCACCGCGCCTGTTTATCCGATCCTCGCCAAGGACGAGGTGCGTCACGTCGGCGATGCCATCGCCTTCGTCGTCGCCGACACGCTCGATCATGCGCGCGATGCGTTGGAGGCGATCCAGGTCGCGTGGACGACGCTGCCGGCGGTCACCGGCGTCGTCAATGCGATCAAGTCCGACGCGCCGCAGGTGTGGGCCGAGCACAAGGGCAACGTGCTGTTCGACGTCTCGATCGGCGACAAGGCCGCGGTCGAGGCCGCCTTTGCGAAAGCGCATGCGGTGGCCGAGATCCGCATCGTCAATCCGCGCGTGGTGGCGAGCTTCATGGAGACGCGCGCCGCGGTCTGCGAATACGACGTCAAGCGCGACCATCTGACCTTGACGGCCGGCAGCCAGGGCAGCCACCGCCTGCGCGACATTCTGTGCCAGAACGTCCTGAAGATCCCGACCGAGAAGATGCGGGTGATCTGCCCCGATGTCGGCGGCGGCTTCGGCACCAAGCTGTTCCCCTACCGCGAATACGCGCTGCTGGCGGTCGCGGCGCGCCGCCTGCGCAAGTCGGTGCGCTGGGCGGCCGATCGCTCCGAACATTTCATGGGCGACGCCCAGGGCCGCGACAACGTCACCACAGCGAAGATGGCGCTGGCCCCGGACGGCAAGTTCCTGGCGATGGATGTCGATCTGATGGGCGACATGGGCGCCTATCTCTCGACCTTCGCGCCCTATATCCCGCATGGCGGCGCCGGCATGCTGCCGGGGCTCTACGACGTCCAGGCGTTCCACTGCCGGGTGCGCACCATCTTCACCCACACCGTTCCGGTCGACGCCTATCGCGGCGCGGGCCGCCCCGAAGCTGCCTACGTCATCGAGCGCCTGGTCGATGCCTGCGCGCGCAAGCTCGATCTGAGCGTCGATGCCGTCAGGCGCAAGAACTTCATCGCGCCGCGCGCGCTGCCCTACAAGACCGCGACCGGCAAAGTGTATGACTCCGGCGACTTCAACGCGCATCTCAAGCGCGCGATGGAGATCGCCGAGTGGAAAGAGTTTCCGAAGCGCGCCAAGGCGGCCAAGAAGAACGAGCTGATCCGCGGCATCGGGCTCGCGAGCTATGTCGAGGTCTGCGGCGTGATGGGCGAGGAGACCGCTAATGTGCGGCTCGACCCCAACGGAGACGTCACCATCCTGATCGGCACGCAGTCGAGCGGGCAGGGCCACCAGACCGCCTATGCCCAGATCGTCGCCGAGCAGTTCGGCCTTGCGCCGGAGCGCGTGCACATCCACCAGGGCGATACCCAGGAGATCGCGACCGGCCTCGGCACCGGCGGCTCGGCCTCGATTCCCTCGGGCGGCGTCAGCGTGCAGCGCGCCACCCATGAGCTCGGCGACAAGCTCAAGCAGATCGCCGCCGAGGCGCTGGAAGCAGGGCTGGGCGATCTCGAGATCGCCGACGGGCGGGTGCGGGTGGCCGGCACCGACCGCACGATCTCTTTCGCCGATCTCGCCAAGCGTCCCGGCGTCGATCCCGCCAAGCTCAACGGCAGTGCCACCTTCGCCAGCGCCGACGGCACCTATCCGAACGGCACGCATGTGGCGGAGGTCGAGATCGATCCCGCGACCGGCATCATCAAGGTCGTGAACTACGTCATCGTCGACGATTTCGGCGTGACGCTGAATCCGCTGCTGCTGGCCGGCCAGGTGCACGGCGGCGCGGTGCAGGGCATCGGCCAGGCGCTGATGGAGCAGGTGGTCTACAGCAACTCCGATGCGCAGCTGGTGACCGGCAGCTTCATGGACTATGCGCTGCCGCGCGCGGCCGATGCGCCGTCCTTCACCTTCGAGACCCACAACGTGCCCTGCAAGACCAATCCGATGGGCGTCAAGGGCGCCGGCGAAGCGGGCGCGATCGGCTCATGTCCGGCCGTGGTCAACGCGATCGTCGAGGCACTCTGGCGCGAGTACAAGATCGATCACATCGACATGCCGGCGACCCCCGAGCGCGTGTGGATCGCGATCCGGGAGCAGCATCGCCGTCATAGTCTCTGACTAGTCTTCGCGGGGATCTCCGATATCCGCCTCAATTCCGGAATAACCCCCCGGAGTTGGGGTTGACTGATGGCAACGACCCGTCCAGGTGGGCGGGACGAGATTGTGACAACAAAGGAGCGAATTGATGAAGCGGACTGTCGTGGCTGTCGCAGCTTTGCTGCTAGGGGCCGGAGCCGTGATGGCGCAGCAGGATCTGGTCAAGCATAGCCAGGACACGATGAAGGCCAACGCCAAGAACCTCGGCGGTGTTCTGATCGCCATGGTGAAGGGCGAGAAGCCGTACGACCAGGCCGCGGTCAATGCCGCTCTTGCGCAGCTCGACGAGACGGCCAAGAAGCTGCCGATGATGTATCCCGCGAGCGTCAAGGGTGCGAAGTTCGAGGGCGATTACAGCCCCTCGCCGAAGATCTGGGAAGACCAGGCCGGCTTCAAGGCCAAGATCGACGGCTTCGCCAAGGTGGTCGTCGAGGCCAAGGCCAAGATCAAGGATCTCGACAGCCTCAAGGCGACGGCGCCGGCGATCGGCAAGGAGTGCGGCGGCTGCCACGAGACCTTCCGGCTCAAGGCCAGCTGACCTGATGTGATCTCATGCGAGGGGCGAACGCGTGCTGCGCGTTCGCCCCGTTTGTTTGTGCGCCCGGGCGTCCTGTCGTATCGATCGCCGTCGATGTCCAGCGGCTTGCGGCCAACCGACGACATCCTCCCCGCCGTGACGGAGCGACCATGCTGCGACGCCTTCTGCTTGCTGTCTGTGTGCTCGGCGCCGCCGGCCTGGCGGTATTCTGGTGGCTGACCAGCCCCGCGACCGTGGCGCTCGCGGCTGCGGCGCGAGCGCCGGATCTCGCCAACGGGCAGGAGATGTTCAACATTGGCGGCTGCTCGTCATGCCATGCTGTACCGAACCAGCCGGATCGCCTGAAGCTCGGCGGCGGGCTGCCGCTGACATCTCCGTTCGGCACGTTCTACGCGCCCAACATCTCGCCGGACCCGAATGACGGTATCGGACGCTGGAGCGAGGCCGATTTCGTGAATGCAGTCGTCAGGGGCGTCTCGCCCGGCGGCAGCCACTACTATCCGGCGTTTCCCTATACCTCCTATGCGGCGGCGAAGGTCGACGACATCAGCGATCTCTTCGCCTACATGAAGACGCTGCCGGCCGTCGCTGGTCCCTCGCGCACGCACGAGCTGCCATTCCCGTTCAACATCCGCCGCACCGTCGGCGTCTGGAAGCTGCTGTTCTTCAACGACAGACCGTTCGTGGCGGACGGCTCGCGCTCCGCCGAATGGAATCGCGGCGCCTATCTCGTCAACACCCTCGGTCATTGCGCGGAATGCCACAGCCCCCGCAATCCGCTTGGCGGCATCAAGACTGCGCAGCGCTTTGCCGGCGGGCCGGAGCCGGAAGGCCAGGGCTTCGTGCCGAACATCACCCAGAAGGGGCTGTCCGACTGGAGCGAGAGCGACATCAGCTATTTCCTCGAGACCGGGCAGCTGCCGGACGGCGACAACGCGGGCGGGTCGATGGCGCGCGTGATCCGCAATACGTCGCAGCTGAGCGCCGACGATCGCAAGGCGATGGCGGTCTATCTGAAATCCCTGCCGCCGGTCGAAGGACCGCCGAAGCCGAAGAAGCCGGTGGGCTGAGCCGCCCGACGACAGCTAGATCGGCTTGAAGCTGCCGTCGCTCTGGATCACCGTCAGCGATACCGGCGGCGGATTCTCCTTGCGGGCGTTGCCGAAGCTCACGATTAGGCCGCCAATGTCGAATTGGCCGACCTCGTTGATGATCCTGAGCAGCTCGGCACGGGTCGGGTTGGGCCCGGTCATCGCCAGCGCCCGCGCCACCAGACGGCCGGTGATGTAGCCCTCCAGCCCGATGAAGTCCGGCGTCTGGCTGGGGTCGAGGGCCTTCATCGCGGCCTGGTAGTCGGCGACGACGCGGCGGTCGGTGTCCCATGGGAACGGGACCACTTCCGACACGATGACGCCGCGGCCCTCCGGACCGAGCTCCTTGGCGAGCGCGTTGCCGCCGACGAAGGACACCGCCGTGAAGGTCGGATTGAAGCCGCTGCGATGCGACATCTTGATGAACTCGGCACATGGGCCATAGGTGCCGACCAGGATCACCGCCTCCGGTTCGGCGCGCCGGATGACCTTCAACGCCGCGCCGACCGCCCGCGTGTTGCGCTCGAACGTGCCTTCAGCGGCCAGCTCCAGGCCGCGGCGATCGAGATAGGTCTTTACGCCGGCCAGCACGTCGCGGCCGAACGCGTCATCCTGATAGAAGATCGCGATTCGCGTCAGGCGAAGCTCTTCCGTGAGATATTTGATCGAGGCCTCGGCTTCCGCCGCGTAGCTCGCGCGGATGTTCACGACGTTCTGAAACTCGGGCGCGCGCAGGAATTCGGCACCGGAGATCGGCCCGATGAAGGGCACGTCGTTCGAGGCCGCGATCGGCGCGGTGGCCATTGCCGTCGGCGTGCCGACGGCGCCGATCAGCGCGAACACCTTGTCCTCATAGATCAGCTTGATGGTCTCGACCACCGAGCGATCGGGGTCGTAGCCGTCGTTGCGGCTCGCCAGCTTCAGCCTGCGTCCGTAGACGCCGCCCTTGGCGTTCAGCTCGCTGAACGCGGCCAGCAGGCCCTGACGCGCCGCCTGGCCGAGTGCCGCAGACGGGCCTTCGAGCGCAGCGACCTGACCAAACAGGATCGAGTCGTTGGTGACGCCGAGTTCGTCCGCACTCGTCGTGGCGGGCAGCAGCACGCCGGCGACCAGGATGACGATGATGGAAGTCCAGAACTTTGAAAGCCACTTCATAGCGATATTCGATGAACCGTGCGCTTGACCGAAATCCACCCTACGCGCCTTGAATGAAGACCTCGCTAAAGACGCATCTCGCGCTTGATCGCGTTTTGCGCGGCCCCCAACAGTCAGGTGTTAACCAAGCCGTGGGATCCAACACCGGACATGTCATCATCTTTGACCGTCCTTAACTTCGCACGGTGTCCCATCCGTCGGATCGTAGTAAGGGGCAGCCGTTTGGCGGGGGCCAGGTTTTGCAGGTTGAAGAGTACAGCGCACCGACGCTGCTGACAGATCAGGACAATGCTCGCGACGGTGGCGGGCGTGACAGGTTTCGCGCGTCGCTATCGCGATACCGCCTTTATCGTCCCGCGATCATCGCGGCGTGCGTCGGCGTGGTGCTGTCGGTGGTTGGTACGGTTGCAGTCGGACGCTGGGAAAACCGGCTGGCGCGTACCGATTTCGAGGGCGTCGCCGAAGCGCAGGCGATCCTGGTGCAGAACGGCGTCAACGAATATGTCAGCCGGCTGACCGCGCTGCGGACGCGCTTCGAATCCGCCAACGACGACATCACCCGCAGCGAATATCAGACCTTCAGCGCGCGGCTGTTCGAGGCGCATCGCGGCATGCTGCGTCTGGCGTGGCTGCCGCGGATCAAGCGCAAGGAGCGCGGCGAATACGAGGCCGCGGCGATCACCGACGGCGTTCCTGCCTTCCGCATCAAATCCTATCCGGACGGCACCGTCGCGCCGGAGAGCGACGAGTATTATCCCGTCTACTTCTCCACGGAGGCGAAGACTTCGCCGGTCTACGGCCTCGACTATTGGAGCATCCCGGACCACCGCGCCGTGCTCGAGCAGTCGCGCGACTACGACATGATCGGCGCGTTGCGGACCCGGCAGAATCTGATCAACCAGAGCGAGCGCGCGAATGCGGTGATGATCGGGATTCCCGTCTACGCCAAGGGGACCTCGCGCACGACGGTCGCCGATCGCCGCCGCAATCTCACCGGTTTCATCGTCGGTGTCTTCGATCTGCCGATGCTGCTGGAATCGGTACGAGCCAACAATCCCAACAGTCCGGCGCTCGCGATCAACCTGCTTCCGCCGGAGCGGGTCATCAATGCCTCCGGAGTGGATCCGCAACGCTGGCCGGCGGCCCCCAACATCTGGTCGACGACACTGCGGATCGGCGACGCCGACTGGGTGTTTCAGGCGGCACCCGCCGGCGGCGGGCTGATAGCCACCCATAACCGTGCGCTGGCGCTGTATGCGGCGGGCATTGCGACGACGATCTTCCTCGCGGTCTATCTCGCGCTGTCGAGCCGCAATGCGCAGCAGCTCGCGCTGGCCAATCGCCGCGTGCTCGAGCTTGCGCAGACCGACGCCCTGACCGGGCTCGCGAACCGTGCTTTCTTCCTGGAGGAGATGGAGCGGATCAACGACGACACGAGCGGCCGGTTCACCGTGTTCCTGCTCGACCTCGATCGCTTCAAGAACGTCAACGACTCCCTCGGCCACGGTGCGGGCGACGAGTTGCTGGTGCAGGTCGCGCAGCGGTTGAAGTCGCAGCTGCGTGCTGAGGACGTGCTGGCCCGGCTCGGCGGCGATGAATTTGCCTTGATCCAGGTCGGCGGCGCCGATCAGCGCGCGGCAGCCATCGAGCTCGCGCAACGGATCACGAAGCTGATCGCCGAACCGTTCCTGCTCGGCGGGCAGCGGGCCGAGATCGGCACCAGCATCGGCATCTCGCTGGCGCCCGAGCACGGCCGCGACCAGGAGCATCTGCTCAAGAAGGCCGACCTTGCCCTCTATCGTTCGAAATCCGCGGGCCGCAGCTGCTACACGCTCTATGATGATGCGATGTCCGCCGAGCTCGAGGCGCGCAACACCTTGGAGGGCGATCTGCGCGACGCCATCGCGCAGTGTCAGTTCGAAGTGCACTATCAGCCGTTCTACGATGCGGAGAGCCGCGATCGCCGCGGCGTCGAAGCCTTGGTGCGCTGGCGCCACCCGGTCAAGGGACTGGTGCCGCCGGACAAGTTCATTCCGCTTGCGGAATCGACCGGCCTGATCGTGCCGCTCGGCGAGTGGATCATCGGCCGCGTCTGCGACGATGCGACTGCGTGGCCCGACGACGTCAAGGTCGCGGTCAACCTGTCGCCCGTTCAGTTCAAGCAGGCCGAGCTGTTCGACGTCATCCAGTCGGCGCTCGCCCGCTCCGGTCTCGATCCGAAACGTCTCGAGATCGAGATCACCGAATCGGTATTGCTGGAGCGTGCGGCGGAGAACGAGAGCTTCATCGACAAGCTCAAGGGTCTGGGCATTTCGCTGGCGCTCGACGATTTCGGGACCGGCTATTCGTCGCTGCGCTCGCTGACCGCATTCCCGTTCAACAAGATCAAGATCGACAAATCATTCGTCGCCAATCTGAGCGTGCGCGACGAAAGCGCGGCCGTGATCTCCTCGGTCGTGACCTTGGCGCGCGGGCTCGGCATCCAGATCACCGCCGAGGGCGTCGAGACGGAGGAGCAGCTGACGCAGCTGCGCTCGCTCGGGGTCAATTTCGCGCAAGGTTACCTGCTGGGCCGGCCGATGCCGGTCGAGCAGCTCGAAGAGCATCTGGAGATCGCGCGGACCGCCCGCGATGCCGGCGAGGCGGAGCCGGATGCCGAAGCGCCCGAGGACGCAGATGCGCACTCGGCCGACGTCGTCGCGCTCATTCCGCGCTCCGCGGCGGTGCTATCTCTCGCATCCAACGGCTGAGCGGAGAGGCCGCGCCGTTGCCTCCGGGCGGGACCTGCCGGGCGCCGAACAGAGCCACTTCGCGCGCGGCGCTCGGCGTGATGCCGTAGGCTGCCTTGAACAGGCGCGCGAAATGCGCGTCCGTCCCGAGCTGCCAGCGCCGCGCCACCTCGCTGATCCTGACCTGGCGTGAGCCGGCGGACGCGAGCTCGAAGAAGGCGCGGTGCAGGCGGCGGCTGCGGATGTAGTCGGCAATGCCGCCGATCGGTGCGAACAGGCGGTACAGCGATGCGCGCGACAGGCCGAAATGCAGCGCCACGGCGTCGGCGCTCAGCTCGGCGCTCGACAGCTGCGCTTCGATGTATTGGCGGACGCGAAGCAGCGAGGCGTCCGCCGTGACGTTGCGGTCCGCGTCGCGGCGCTCGAGCTCGCCGCGCAGGCAGGCGGCGACCAGGGAGATCGTCCCCTCGATCACCGCTTGGCATTCGTCGAAGCTCGTGCGCGGTGCGTAGTCGAACAATGCGCCGAAATGCCGCGCCAGAAGCGGTGCGAGCGCGCCTTGGGCGGGCAATACCAGGCCGTGCAGGTCCTCGACCCGCAGCAGGCGCGCGTCGAACATCGGGCGCGGCACCACCAGGGTGAAGTTCTCGAACGCGGTGGCGCGCGTCTCCAGCGTCTGGGCGAGGTCGAGCACGCAGATGTCTCCGGCGTCGACGCGGATCGGCCGGCCCCCGGTGACGCCCTCATAGCTGCCCTTCACGTAGAGCTGCAGAATGATGTGGTCGACGCCGCTGCGTACGATGGTCTCGGCGGTACGGCGGAAGCGCTGGCCGCTGGCTCGCGCCATTCCGAACAGGACCGGACCCAGGGCATAGGACAGCACATCCGCGCGAAACGGCAGCGCGTCAGCCGCCGCGAGCTCATCGACGTCGAAGAACGTGGACGTCGCTTCGCGCCAGGCCGCAATATTGGTTTCGGTCTCCATCTGCTCGGCCGAGAAGCCATAGCTCGGCACGAGGGACGACACGGTTTTGATCTCACTCGTCACGCAACGCGCCGCAGACTCTTGTGCTTCTGTCTCAACTTCTTGATCGACCGTATCGATTGGTCCGCTCGTCTTGACCCGGTGCTGCATGCTGCCGCTATAGCAGCCCTATCGCCAAGTCGCGGAAAAGGAAAGCCGGGCCGTTCGACGGTCCCCCAGCCCCTCACGTCGAAGGGTCCGGCTTTCCGACCTCCCAAGACGATTTGGCCGGGTGGAATGCAGTCCTGGGAATGGCTCGAATGAACGGCCGCCCCGGCTCGCGCCGAGGCTTGGCCGTAGGGCAGAACCTGCCGCGTCCGGAGATCGGCCTCCGGCCGGCCATCGTCTTTCATGACGAAACCATGCTTGTACGATTTTCATGACGTCGGCGCCCGTCGGAAACGGCGGGCGCCTTTTGTCTCCCCGAGACATGATCCGGCGCGACGGGCGTCGGCTAGCTCGCGCCGAAGGCCTTGAACGTGATGATGGTGTGAGTGTCCTGGATGCCGGGCAGGACCTGGACCTTCTCATTCACAAAGTGACCGATGTCGGTGGCGTTGTCGACGTAGAACTTCACCAGCAGGTCGTAATTGCCTGCCGTCGAGTAGATCTCGGAGGCGATCTCGGCTTCTGCCAGCGCATTGGCGACCGTATACGACTGGCCGAGCTTGCACTTGATCTGGACGAAGAAGGGAACCATTGCGGGCTGTCTCCGGAAGGCGTCTTTCGCCTCAATATAGCGTTTTCCGGCGAAGTCGATACGCTTTCTCCGGTGGCCCGGCCTGCTTGCCGAGCGCGGCCGGCCCGCGCTAGGAAAGCGGGATGAGCACCCCCGTCGCACTCACCATCGCCGGCTCGGATTCCTCAGGGGGAGCCGGCATCCAGGCGGACCTGAAGACCTTCGCGGCGCTGTCCGTCTACGGCGCCTCGGTGCTGACCGCGCTGACCGCGCAGAACACGACAGGCGTGACCGGGGTGCACCTGGTGCCACCGGAATTCGTCACCAAGCAGATCGACGCCGTGTTCGACGATCTCCTCGTCGGCGCCGTGAAGATCGGCATGGTCGCCCAGGCTCCGATCGCGGATGCGATCAGCACGAGCCTGGCACGCTGGCGGCCGGCCCATGTGGTGCTCGATCCGGTGATGGTCGCGACATCGGGCGCGCGGCTGCTGCCGGAGGATGCCATCGCGGCGCTCCGCAGCCGGCTCATTCCACAGGCATCACTGCTCACGCCGAACCTGCCGGAGGCCGCCGCGCTGCTGGGCGAGGCGATGGCGACGTCGGATGAGGCCGTCGCAGAGCAGGGCCGCCGCCTGCTGGCGCTCGGCTGCCCGGCCGTGCTGATCAAGGGCGGCCACGGGCAGGGCGCTGACAGCACCGACTACCTGATCACCGCCGAGCGCAGCATCGCGCTCGCAGCGCCGCGCGTCGCGACCGGCAACACGCACGGCACCGGCTGCTCGCTGTCGTCGGCGGTGGCTGCGGGGCTTGCGAAGGGCGAGACGATGGAGGTCGCTGTGCGCAATGCCAAGGCCTTCATCTCCGGCGCCATCGCGGCGGCCGATCGCTTCACCGTCGGGCACGGCCATGGCCCAGTGCATCATTTCTACCGCTATTATTGATGCGACCTCATGCGATGAGGTCTGCATCATCGCAGATGATCCCATCCAAGCCCGGATAGGCAGGCCGCTGCTGCCTGGCGCGGCCGTTCAGAGGAGATGACACGATGAAGAAACCTTTCGCCGTCGTGCTGGCCGCGGCGCTTGCCGCCGTGCTCGCGGCACCGGCGCTGGCGCAGCGCGCCTATTCGGCTCAGGAGGAGCGTAACAAGGCGATCGTGCTCGACTTCTATGAGCAGGGCCTCAATCGCAAGGATTTCGAAAGCGCGTCGAAATATCTCGGCACCTACATTCAGCACAATCCGAACGCCGAGGATGGCCCGGAAGGTTTTCGCAAGTTCATCGAATTTCTGAAGACCAAGTTTCCGCAGTCGCACAGCGAGATCACACAGGTGCATGTCGACGGCGATTTCGTCGTGCTGCGGGTTCACGCCATCCGCGAGCCCGGCACCCGCGGCAATGCCATCGTCGACATCTTCCGCCTCAAGGACGGCAAGATCGAAGAGCATTGGGATTCGGTGCAACCGATTCCCGAACAGTCGGCCAATACCAACGGGATGTTCTGAAGCAGGCCTTCTGAACGCGCCTGTGGCGGCGGGTTACGTGCCGCGCGCGAGCGCGATTTCCCGGCGGTGTCCGTTCACCACCCGGGAGCGATACTCGCCCGGCGATTCGCCGAACCAGCGGTTCGAGGCGCGGAAGAAGGTGCTTTGATCGGCATAGCCGAGCAGATAGCCGATGTCGGCGAGCGTCATGCGCGGATCGGCAAGATGGCGCTGGGCGAGCTCGCGTCGCGTGTCTTCGACGAGATCGCTGAAGGAGAGGCCTTCATCGGCAAGCCTGCGCTGGAAGGTGCGATCGCTCAAGCCCAGCTCGGCTGCGATGGCCGAGCGCAGCGGGCTGCCGTCGGGCAGCAGCTTGGCGATCGCCGCTCGCGCGCGATGTGCGGTATCGGTCTTGACGAGACGCTCGAGCGCTTCGTCGGCGATGCGGTCGTGAATCGCGGCGAGCTGAGGCGCTGATGTCGTCAGCTTGCAGGCGAGATCCTGGTCCGACACCAGAAAGCCGTTGAACGGTGCATCGAATTCGAGCGGCGACTGGAAGGCCTTGTTGTAGGCCGCGATCGACATCGGCACCGCGTGCGAAAAGCGTGCGGCCAGCGGCGTCAACGGCCGGTCCAGCATCCAGCGGCACAGATTGAGCAGATTGACGACGCCATAGTCATAGCGCTGCCGCGGGATCGGGCATTCGCCGCTGAACACGTCGGTGCGCACCCAGCGGCCGCCCTTGCCCGGTTCGAGCGTGATGACAACGGCGTCGCTCACCAGGCACATGTAGCGGATGAGACGCGTGAGCCCGGTCAACAGATCAGGGCTCGACATCATCGCATAGCCGGCAACGCCATAGTGATCGGGACGCGGCGCATCGAGATTTGCAAGGCCGATGTCCGGATTGCCCGAGCGCTCGGCAGCCAATGTCCACAGCCGGCTCAGCTCCTCGGTCGGCCAGCGATGATCGGGATCGTCGAGGTCCTTGATCGAGAGGCCGACCTCGGCAAACAGCGCCGCCGCGTCGAGCCCTTGCTCGTTCAGCGTGATGGCGACGCCCCTCATCCATGAGGACGATGTTGTTCGAAGCTGCGGCATCCCCTTGGCCTTCTGGAGCCAGTGGTTTGGCGTCCTCGGATCATTGTGCAGGTGCACATGAGATTGCATAGCATCTGCCAGGCGGGGCCGCGATACGAATTTCGTCGCAGCCGCCGGCGCGAGACGGGACGCAGGAGAGAGATCATGGCTGTTCTGAAAACCAACGACGGCACAGACATTTACTACAAGGATTGGGGCTCGGGGCAGCCGATCGTGTTCAGCCATGGCTGGCCGCTTTCGTCCGACGATTGGGATGCGCAGATGCTGTTCTTCCTCAATCGCGGCTTCCGCGTCGTTGCCCATGACCGCCGCGGCCATGGCCGCTCGGCCCAAGTCGCCGGCGGTCACGACATGGACCATTATGCCGACGATCTTGCGGCGCTCACGACTCATCTCGACCTGAAGAACGCCATCCATGTCGGTCATTCCACCGGCGGTGGCGAGGTGGTGCATTACCTCGCGCGTCACGGCGAGAGCAGGGCTGCGAAGGCCGCGATCATCGCCGCGGTGCCGCCTTTGATGGTGCAGACGGCCGCCAACCCGGGTGGCCTGCCGAAGGCGGTGTTCGACGACTTCCAGACCCAGGTCGCCACCCGCCGCGCGGAGTTCTACCGCGATGTCGCGGCAGGACCTTTCTACGGCTACAACAAGCCCGGCGCCAAGCCGTCGGAAGCGGTGATCCAGAACTGGTGGCGCCAGGGCATGATGGGCAGCGCGAAGGCGCATTATGACGGCGTCGTCGCCTTTTCGCAGACCGACTTCACCGAAGACTTGAAGAAGATCACGCTGCCGGTGCTGGTCATGCACAGCGAGGACGACCAGATCGTTCCCTACGCGGACTCGGCGCCGCTGTCGGCCAAGCTCCTGAAGAACGGCACCCTGAAGACCTACAAGGGTTTTCCGCACGGCATGCCGACGACCGAGGCCGAGACCATCAACGCCGATCTGCTGTCCTTCATCAAGAGCTGATCAGAGGAGGCTTGCATGAGCTGGGGAATTCCGACGACTCTGTTTCTTCAGATTCACGTGGTGCTGAGCCTGATCGGAATTGCGACCGGGCTCGTCATGCTCGCGGGCATGCTGGCAGGCCGCCATCTGGCGGTCTGGGCGGCGCTGTTCCTGGCCACGACCTTCCTCACCGGCGTGACCGGCTTTCCGCTGCCGCCGTTCGGTCTCGACCCGCCGCGGATCATCGGCATCATCCTGCTCGCGCTGCTCGTTGCGGCCGCCGCTGCGCTCTACGTGTTCGCGCTGTCGGGGCGGTGGCGGTCGGTCTACGTCGTCTCAGCGCTGCTCTCGCTCTATCTCAACGTCTTCGTCGCGATCGTGCAGTCGTTCCAGAAGATCGGCGTGCTCAATGCGTTGGCGCCGACCCAGAGCGAGCCGCCGTTCGCGGCGGCACAACTCGTCACGCTCGCACTCTTCATTCTCCTCGGCGTCCTGGCGTGGCGCCGTTTCGCACCGGGCGGCGCTGCGCCGCGCGGCTCGCTCGCCTGATCCACTCACCTGATCCACTCAATCGAATCGTTTTCCACGGAGATATTCATGTCCAAGCTCGAAATGTTGACCCCGCAGAACAGCGCCATCGCGCTGATCGACTATCAGCCGGCGATGTATCAGGGCGTGCAGTCGCACGACCGTCTCGGCGTGTTCAACAACGTCCAGATTCTCGCCAAGGCCGCCAAGCTGTTCAAGATCCCGACCGTGCTGACGACCGTGGCAAAGGATTCCTTCTCCGGGCCCTTCATGCCGGAGATCACGGATCTGTATCCGAGCCACGACATCATCGACCGCACCTCGATGAACTCCTGGCTGGACGCGGGTTTCCGCAAGGCCGTCGCTGCCACGGGCCGCAAGAAGTTCGTGATCGCGGGCCTGTGGACCGAGGCCTGCGTGATGTTTCCGACGCTGGACATGCTGAGGGAAGGCTATGAGATCTACATCCCGGCCGATGCGTGCGGCGATCTGTCCGTGGAAGCGCATAACCGTTCGATGGAGCGGGCGATCCAGGCCGGTGCGGTGCCGATCACGTCCTGCCAATACGCCTTCGAGCTGCAGCAGGACTGGGCGCGGGCCGAGACCTATGACGGCATGATGGAGATCCTCAAGGCGCATTCGCCCTACGGCATCCAGGTCCGCTTCTCGAAATGGGCGCTCGGTGAACACGCTTCCGAGGGCGGCGCCAAGGTGGCCTGAGGCGGCGCAATGAAGATCTATCTGTTTTCGCTCGGGGCAGGGCTGCTGGTCGGCGTGATCTACAGCCTGCTCCAGGTGCGCTCGCCGGCGCCGCCCTTGGTGGCGCTGGTCGGCCTGCTCGGAATCCTGCTCGGTGAGCAGGTCATTCCCGTGAGCAAGCAGCTCCTCGACGGCACGAGCCTTTCGGCAGCGTGGCAGAAGGCCGCCTGCGCCACCCACATCTTCGGCCTGCTGCCCGGCCATCACGGCCGGGCAGAGACCACCAATCCTCCGGCGCAAGGCGAGAAGGCCTCATGAGCGAGCATCCCGATCTCATCCTGCATCGTGGCCTGCTCACGACGCTCGATCGTTCCAATCCCACGGCGAGTGCGGTCGCGATCAAGGACGGCGTCTTCACGGCCGTCGGCCACGAGCAGGACGTGATGCCGTTGGCAGGGCCGGCGACCAAGGTGATCGACCTCAAGGGCCGGCGCGTGCTGCCGGGCCTGATCGACAACCACCTGCACATCATCCGCGGCGGGCTCAACTTCAACATGGAGCTGCGCTGGGACGGTGTCCGTTCGCTCGCTGATGCCATGGCGATGCTGAAGGCGCAGGTCGCGATCACGCCGCCGCCGCAATGGGTGCGCGTGGTCGGCGGCTTCACCGAGCACCAGTTCGCCGAGAAGCGGTTGCCGACGATCGACGAGCTCAACGCGGTCGCGCCGGACACGCCGGTGTTCCTGCTGCATCTGTATGACCGCGCCATTCTGAACGGCGCCGCGCTGCGCGCCGTCGGCTACGACAAGGACACGCCGCAGCCGCCCGGTGGCGAGATCATGCGTGACATCAAGGGCAATCCGACCGGATTGCTGCTGGCCAAGCCGAACGCCGCGATCCTCTATGCGACGCTCGCCAAGGGGCCGAAGCTGCCGTTCGACTATCAGCTCAACTCGACGCGGCACTTCATGCGCGAGCTGAACAGGCTCGGCGTCACCGGTGCGATCGATGCCGGCGGCGGCTTCCAGAACTATCCGGACGACTATGCCGTCATCCAGAAGCTCGCCGATGACGGCCAGCTCACGATCCGGCTGGCCTACAACCTGTTCACGCAGAAGCCGAAGGGCGAGAAGGACGACTTCCTGCGCTGGACGCAGACATCGTCCTACAAGCAGGGCACCGACTATTTCCGCCACAACGGTGCCGGCGAGATGCTGGTGTTCTCGGCCGCCGATTTCGAGGATTTCCGCGTGCCGCGGCCGGACATGCCGGCCGAGATGGAGGGCGAGCTCGAGGAGGTCGTGCGCATTCTCGCGCAGAACAAATGGCCGTGGCGGCTGCACGCGACCTATGACGAGACCATTTCGCGTGCGCTCGACGTGTTCGAGAGGGTCAATCAAGATACCCCGCTCGACGGCCTGCACTGGTTCTTCGATCATGCCGAGACCATCTCGGACCAGTCGATCGACCGTATCGCGGCGCTCGGCGGCGGCATCGCCGTGCAGCACCGCATGGCCTATCAGGGCGAATATTTCGTCGAGCGCTACGGGTTTGGCGCAGCCGAGGCGACGCCGCCGGTGAAGAAGATCCTGGACAAGGGCGTCAAGGTCTCGGCCGGCACGGACGCGACCCGCGTCGCGTCCTATAATCCCTGGGTCTCGCTGTCCTGGCTGGTCACCGGTCGCACCGTCGGCGGCCTCAGGCTCACGCCGCAGCGCAACTGCCTCGATCGCGAAACCGCGCTGCGGATGTGGACCGAGAACGTCACCTGGTTCTCCAACGAAGAGGGCAAGAAGGGCCGCATCGCGGTCGGCCAGCTCGCCGACCTGATCGTGCCGGATCGCGACTACTTCTCCTGTGCGGAGGCTGAGATCGCCGACACCACGAGCGAGCTTACGATGGTCGGCGGCCGCATCGTCTACGCGGCGTCGGACTTCAAGGCGCTGGACGAGGCCGCGCCGCCGCCGGCGATGCCGGAGTGGTCGCCGGTGCGCCGCTTCGGCGGCTACGGCGCCTGGCTGGAGAAGGACGACAACGGCGCCGTCCGCGCCCAGGCGATGCAGATGTGCGGCTGTGCCAGCGCCTGCGGCATGCATGGCCACGATCATGCGCGCGCCTGGTCCTCCAGCCTGCCGGTGTCCGATCTCAAGAGCTTCTGGGGCGCGCTCGGCTGCGCCTGCTGGGCGGTCTGAGATGACGGCGCTGTCCGACACGCCACGGCCAATCGCCGCGATTCTCGACTGGCCGTGGCTATGGCCACTGACACGGCTTGCGCTGGTGTCGGCGTATCTGATCGGCGGCATCCAGAAGCTCGTCGACTTCCCTGGCGCCATCGCCGAGCAGGCCCATTTCGGCCTGCAGCCGGCGTGGCTCTGGGCGGTGGCTGCCATCGCCGTCGAGCTGATCGGCTCGGTGCTGGTCATCGTAAACCGCTTCGTCTGGCTCGGCGCCGGCGCGCTCGGCGTGCTCACATCAGTGGCGATGCTCACCGCCAACGATTTCTGGCACATGGATGGCCATGACCGGTTCATGGCCCTCAACGCCTTCTTCGAGCATCTCGGGCTGATCGCCGGCCTCGTGCTCGTCTCCATGTCGATGCGCGCGCGCCGCGCGTAAATTCATCCATTCGTTCGAGGTTGCCATGCTCCGTCGTCGTTCTCTGCTCAGCGCTGCGCTCGCGGCCACGCTGCTCGCAGCGCCCGTTCTCGCGAAAAAGCCCGCGCCGCTCATCGGCGTCGGCGCGCAATACGACACCACGCACGTCTACGTCGCGCCCGAGGATGTCGAGAAATTCGCGACCAGCTTCCTCGCCACCTTCGGCGGCCAGAGTACGAAGCAGGTGGTGGTGACGGTGACGCCGACGCCGAGCAGCACGACCTCGCAGCTGCTGCAGACGCCGGTCGGCACCGTGTCGCTGTTCGGCTTCAAGACGGGTATTCCGTATCCGTTCGGCGCCGAGCGCACCGGCTATCTCGTCACCGACCTGGATGATGCGATCAAGGCGGCCAGGGCCGCCGGCGCCGACGTGGTGGTGGCGCCGTTCCCCGATCCGATCGGACGCGATGCCGTGATCCAATGGCCGGGCGGCGTCAACATGCAGCTGTACTGGCACACGACCAAGCCGTCCTATCCCGCGTTCCAGACCGTTCCGGACAATCGCGTCTACGTCTCGCGCGGGCGTGCCGAAGCCTTCACGCGCGCCTTCCTGCGTTTTTCCCATGGCAAGGTGGTGTCCGACGAGGCGAAGGCGCCGGGCATTGAGATCGGGCGCTCGAACGATCATTATCGGCGCATCCGCATCGAGTCTGCGTTCGGAAAAATGACAGTGTTGGTCACCGATGGCCATCTGCCGTATCCGTTCGGTCGCGAGATGACCGGCTACGAGGTTGCCGATCTCAAGGCCACCCTGGACAAGGCGAAAGGAACAGGCGCGACCGTACTGGTCGAGCCGTTCACCTCGGACAAGCGCGAGCAGGCGGTCGTGCAGTTTCCCGGCGGCTATGTCGCGGAGATTCATGCGGTCGTGAAGTAGGAGCCTTGGGGGAGATGCCGGCGAAGTTGCGGATGGCACGGGCTCTGGCGAAGGCGGCGGTCGCGAGCGTGATGCTCGCTGCGCTATGCACTGCCAATTCGGCTCTTGCCGAGGACAATGCCGCGCGCCCCACGATCCGCACCAATCGCTGGCAGGAGGACTGGTCCGTCCTGGCCAATCCGGCGCTGCGTACGGCCCCGTTCGACCCGATCAAGTACATCCCGCTGCAGCCCGGCAACCCGCAGAGCTATGTCTCGTTCGGCATGACCCTGCGCGAGCGGTTCGAGAGCCTGGACGCGGCAAGCTTCGGCATCGGCGGGACCAAGCCCGATTCGCATCTGCTGCAGCGGCTGCAGATCCACGCCGACGCGCATCTCAATGAGCACTGGCAATTGTTCGTCCAGCTCGAGGACGACCGCGCGTTCGGCAAGGCCAACATCACGTCGGTCGACCAGGACCCGCTCGATCTCCGGCTCGCGTTCCTCGCCTATGTCGACACGACGGAGAAGGGCACCTTCAAGGCCCGTGTCGGCCGGCAGGATTTCGACTTCGACCTGCAGCGCTTCGTGTCGTCGCGCGACGGCCCGAACGTGCGCCAGTCCTTCGATGCACTGTGGGCCGACTGGGAGAGCGGCCCGTGGCGCTTCATCGGCTTCGTCAGCCAGCCGGTGCAGTACAATCTGGTGCGGCCGTTCGACGACACGTCCAATGGCCAGTTCCAGTTTCACACCCTGCGCGTCGAGCGCCAGGTGCTCGGCACCAACGAGCTGTCGTCGTATTATTCCTACTATCAGCGCGACAATGTGCGCTTCCTCGATGCCACCGGCAACGAGCGTCGCCATGTGCTCGACATCCGCTTCGCCGGCAAGCTCGCGGGCTTCGACTGGGATCTCGAGGCAATGGGGCAGGCGGGATCGGTCGGGGCCAAGCAGATCCGGGCCTGGGGCGCCGGCGCGCGGGCCGGCTACACGTTTGCCGAATTCGCCTGGCAGCCGCGCATCGGCCTGCAGCTCGATGGCGCCTCCGGCGACCGCCATCGCGGTGACAACAGGATCGAGACCTTCAATCCGCTGTTTCCGAATGGCTACTATTTCTCGCTCGCCGGTTTCACCGGCTACACCAACCTGATCCATGTCAAGCCGTCGCTGACGGTCAAGCCGGCGGCCGATCTCTCGGTCATGGCGGCGATCGGCCTGCAGTGGCGCGCGACCGCGGCGGATGCGATCTATGTCCAGCCCAATGTCGCGGTCGCCGGCACGGCTGGGCAGGGCAGTCTGTGGTCTGGGGTCTACGCGCAGTTGCGTGCCGACTACCGCTTCAACGCCAATCTCACCGGCGCGTTGGAGGCCGTGCACTACAGGATCGGTGATACGTTGCGCCGCGTTGGTGGTCACGACAGCGACTACATCGGCCTCGAACTCAAATACGCGCTCTGAACAACGAAAGCGGAATCACATGGCTTCCACCGACTCGCGCGTCGTGCCGCTGCTGCTCAGCGTCAACGCAGGCTATGTCGACACCGCCGGCTTCCTGGCGCTGCAGGGCCTGTTCACGGCCCACGTCACCGGCAACTTCGTGACGCTCGGCGCGGCGCTGGCGCTCGGCACCTCCGGCGCGGTCGCGAAGCTGCTGGCGCTGCCGGTGTTCTGCGTGGTCGTGATCGCAACGCGGCTCGCCGGCACGCTGCTGTCGCGGCGGTGGTCGCGGGCGTTCGAGGTGCTGATCGCGGTCAAGCTCGTGCTGCTCATGCTCGGTGCCGCGCTCGCCGTCCATTTCGGCCCGTTCGACAACGGCGACAGCCATGAGGCCATCATCACCGGCATGGTGCTGGTGGCGGCGATGGCGATCCAGAACGCCGTGCACCGGATTCATCTGCCGACTGCGCCACCCTCGACCCTGATGACCGGCACCACGACGCAGGTGATGATCGACCTCGCGGATCGCATCTACGTCGGTGACAAGAGCCAGGCGCCGCCGTCCGCGCGTCTCGTCCAGATGGCGGTCAACGTGCTCGCCTTTGCGCTCGGCTGCGGCGCAGCCGCGCTGCTGTTCGTGCGGCTCGGCAGCTGGTGCTTCGTCGTCCCGCCGATCGTCGCCGCGCTGGCGCTGGTGGTGCGCCTTGCCGGGCCAGCATCGCCGCGCTGAGCCGCTGCGGTCGCTTGGGCAGGCTCGGCCATCAATGGTACGTTGAGCGGGGGCGCTGCTTCGCCAAACGCACCGTCATTCCGGGGCATTCGCGCGCAAAATGGCGAAGCCATTTTGGGGCAGCGCGAATGAGCCCGGAATCCATAGCCACAGGCGGTCATGGCTTGGCGAGACCGCTGGGGCATGCACCTCGAACATGATTGACGTTCGTGGTTATGGATTCCGGGCTCGCGCTGTCGCGCGCCCCGGAATGACGGCGGAGAGAGCGGACGCTCAAACCGCTTCGTCTACGATCCCATTCTTCAGCAGTCCGATGCGGTCGATCTCTACCTCAACCACGTCGCCGGGCTTCATCCACAGCGGCGGCGTGCGGCGCGAGCCGACACCGCCGGGTGTGCCCGTGGCGATGACGTCGCCCGGCTCTAGCCGCGTGAACGACGAGCAGTATTCGATCTGGCGCGGGATATCGAAGATCATCTGGCTGATCGTGGCGTCCTGCACCACCTCGCCATTCAGCCGCGTCTGCAGCCGCAGCGGGCCGAGATCGTCGATCTCGTCCGCGGTGACGAGCCACGGGCCAAAGGCGCCGGTGGCGGGAAAATTCTTGCCGGGCGTGAACTGGTGGGTGTGGCGCTGGAAGTCGCGCACGCTGCCTTCGTTGTAGCAGGCGTAGCCTGCGATGTGCTGGAAGGCCTCGCTGCGCTTGATGTAGCGGCCGGGCTTGCCGATGACGATCGCGAGCTCGCCCTCGAAATCGAGATCGGTCGAGACCCGCGGCCGGATGATGTTGGTGAGATGCCCGGTCTGGCTGTTGGCGAAGCGGCCGAACACGGTGGGATTCTCGACCTCGGAGCGTCCGGTCTCCTTGCGATGGGTCTCGTAGTTGAGGCCGATGCAGAGGATCTTGTCGGGATTGGGGATGACCGGAAGGAAGGTGATGGCGGACAGCGGATGCCGCTTGGCGCGGGACGCGGCTGCAGCCGCTTCCTTCAGCGCGTCGGCCGCGATCGCCGACTTCAGATCAGGGAAGCGATCGTGCAGGACCGCGCCGAGATCGGCGATGGCGTCGCCCTCGACCAGTCCCCAGGTCGGCGCATTGTCGATGGTGAAGCTTGCAAATTTCATCTGATGTCCTCAGGTCGAAACCGCCGGTACGGCGGAGGGAGAAGCCGGTTCTTGCGCCGACTTCGCGAAGCGCGCCATGGTGCGCTCCGGGAAGATCAGGGCAAAGGCCGAGATGGCGCCAACGATCAGCACGCCGGCGGTGAAGGTCATGGCATGCGCATAGCCGAGCGGCGCGTTGGCGCCGGCCTCGCCGACGATCCAGCCGGTGAGCGCATTCGACACCAGAGCCGATGCCGCGTTGCCGGAGTAGATCACGACGATCAGCCGGCCGCGCTGCACCGCGGGCGCAATGGCGCCGAGCGCGACCGGGCCGAAGATCGTGGTGAGGCTGGGCGCCGCGAAGGCGATGGCGACGCAGGCGAGCTGCAGCGGGCCTGATGTGACGATGCTCAGCAGCAGCGCACAGCCGGCGGCAAGCAGCGCGAGACCCGAGGCCTGTCCGAGACAGGCACGCAGGCTGAAACCCCTGCGCTGCAGAACTTGCGTCAGCCAGGAGCCGCCGAGCAGCAGCGGCGACTGGAACAGATAGATGCCGGAGATGATCCAGCCGACCTCGACCTGCTTGTAGCCGAGCCCCAGCTGCAGAAAAGGCGGCAGCCAGGTCGCGGACATGCCGACGATCCAGTACGACGCCGTCGACATGATGATGACGCCGATCACGGTCGGGTCGGCCCACAGCACGCGCGCCGGCAGCGCCTTGTCCTTGGCCATTGCAGTTTCCGGCGCTTGCGCGGCCGAGTAGGGGCCTTCGCCGCCGACGACAAACCAGCCGAGCATCCAGGCAAGGCCGAGCAGGCCGCAGAACAGGAAGCCGGTGCGCCAGCCGTAGCTCACGATGATAGTGGTCAGGATCGGGCCGCCGGCGAGCAGGCCGACGCTGATGCCCTGCAGCACCACCGCGCTCGGCACGCTGCGCCTGTCGGCGGGAAACCAGTTGTAGCAGGCGTGGAGTGCGGTCGGCAGGCCCGGGCCTTCGCCGGCGCCGAGGATGATGCGGCAGATCACGAGCACCGCGATCGAGCCGGAGAAGAAGATCGGGATCTGCGTCGCCGACCAGACGCCGGCCATGATGAGCAGCAGCCACTTCACCGGGAAGCGGCCGACCACGAACATGCCGACCGCCATGCCCGACAGCGAGAACAGTAGGAAGAAGCTGCTGCCGATCAGGCCGAAATCCTTCGGGCTCAGGCCCAGCTCCTTCATCATCGGCACCGCCGAGAGGCCGAACACCAGCTTGTCGAAGAAGTTCAGCGTCTGGAACAGGAACAGCATGATCAGGACGGCGATCGCGCGTCCTCCCACAGGGCTTCTGGCAGTGTCGGCTGATGTCGTCATGGCGTTTCCCCGTTTGATATTCTTGTTTTGATTAGTGCAGTCGTTCGTTCGACTCGCTCAGCAGCGCGGCGAGCTCCGGCGCGTCCGTCGCGACGCCGTAGACATAGTGGTCGGGTCGCACCAGCGCGGCGCTGCAGCCGTGGCGCTCGAACCAGCGCGCGACGACGCCGCTTTCCTCGGCCAATCCAGCGCCGCCGATGGTGATCGTATTGATGCCGGCGTCGCGCGTCGCAGCATCGATCGCGCTCGAATTGAGCGCGCCGCGTCCGTCGAGAACAAGCCGCCATCCGGTGCCGGCGACACCATCGAGCAGTGCACGTCCACTATCGCTGATGATCCAGGGCTGCGGAAACAGCGTGCCGTTGGCCGCGTTCGCCTTGGTCGCGAGCAGGCCCGTGGTCAGCGGCGGCACGATCTCCTGCCGCGTGATGGTGCGCGGCGCGCCGCCGCCTTCGGCAAGGATACGCGCATCGCGTGCCGCGGCAGCAATCGGATCCTGCTCGCAAATGACGCGGCCGATGGCCTTGATGCGGGTGGTCAGCTCGCGCACATGGGTGCTGCGCTCGGCCTCGTAGCTGTCGAGCAGCGCCGCCCTTGATTGTCCGCGCAGCACGCGCGCGAGTTTCCAGCACAGGTTGGCCGCGTCGCGCAGGCCCTGGCACATGCCCTGGCCGATGAAGGGCGGCTGTTGATGCGCGGCGTCCCCGGCGAGCAGGACGCGGCCCTGGCTCCAGCGGCTCGCCACCAGGGCATGGAAGCGGTAGCTCGCCGCGCGCCACAGTCTGCCGTCCTCCGGGGCGAGCCAGGGGGCGAGCAGCCGCCAGACCTGCTGCGGGTCTTCCATCGCGTGCCGGTCTTCGGACGGCCGCAGCATGATCTCGAAGCGGCGATGATTGCCGGGGCCGACGATGTAGGTGGTCGGCCGCGCCGGATTGCAGAACTGCGCGGCGGTCGCCGGCAGTTTGCCGATGGCGGACTCATTGACGAGAAGATCGACGACCAGCCATGGCTCGTCGAAGTCGAGATCATCGAAGCTGATGCCGAGCTGCTGGCGCACGGCGCTGGAGGCGCCGTCGCAGGCGATGACGTAGTCGGCGGTGATCTCGCGAATGCCACCATCGTCCTGCTCCAACACGACCGTGGCTGCTTTCGCGTGTTGCCGGATCGCGACCAGGGTCGTGCCGAGCTCGACCGTGACGGAGGTATAGCTCGTGACATGGTCGCGCATCACCTGTTCGACCGGCGGCTGCGTGAACACCATGCTCGGCGTGTAGCCGAGCGGGTAGGGCTCTGCGACCATGTCGATGCGCCGGATCAATTGTCCCTGCGCGCCGAAATGCTCGGAGGCCGGGAACGGGGCGACATGGCGGCTGACTTGTTCGGCGATGCCGAGATTGTCGAACAGCCGCATGATCTCGTGATCGAGCGCGATCGCGCGCGGCTTGTCGTAGATGTCGCGGGCGCGGTCGATCGCGAGCGTCGTGATGCCGCCAGCGCCAAGCAAGTTGGCGGCGATGGCGCCGGTCGGCCCGAAGCCGATCACGACGACCTCAAAATGTTTCTTATCTGACGAGGCGGACATGAAGCTCGAACTCGTATCTGAAGGAAGGATCTGATCAGGCGGCGTAGCTGACCGCGAGCTGCGCGGCCTTCACGTGATCGGCCTTTGGCGGCGCGATGCCCCATTGATCGGTGCGGCCGGGCGGCCAGATCCAATGTTCGGGACCGCGCACGACATAGTCGTCGTCGACCTGCAGCACCTCGGCGGTGTATTCGATGACGGTGCCGACCGGATCGATGAAGTAGGCGAACACGTTGTCGCCGGGACCGTGGCGGCCGACGCCCCAGGCGATCGGGTAGCCGGCATCGATCATGCGGCCCGCGCCGCGCATCACGCCTTCCCAGGTCGGCATCAGGAAGGCGACGTGGTTGAGCCCGTTCACCTTGGCCGCAGCGATCACCACCGCATGATGGTCGGAGTTGCAGCGGACGAACGCCATCGCCGCCGAGCGGTCGGTCAGACGGAAGCCGAGCGCGTTCTGGTAGAACGCGGCCGTGCGGTCGACGTCGGTACTGTTGAGATTGACGTGGGCGAGGCGCTCCGGAAGCTCCGGCCTGGGCGACTTGGCCTCGTGCCTGATATCGCCGCGGACGAAGCGCAGTACGCCGCCTTCGGGGCCGCGCAGGCTCATGATGACGCCGCCATCGGGTGCAGGGTTCGGCGCCGGCGCTGACAGCAGCGTCGCGCCCTCGCGGATGGCGTTGCGGCTGATGGCATCGAAATCGTCGGAATCGGCGAGACGAAACGTCACCGCCTTCAGCTCGGTGCGGTCGCTCCGGTGCAGCGCGACGACGTGGTGGTCGCTGCCCGTTGCGCGGAGATAGACGGCGCCGTCAGCCGCAGCGACGCGCTCCAGCCCCCAGGTCTCCCGATAGAACGCTTCCGAACGGGCCAGATCGGGCGTGCCCAGATCGACACTGCGCAGAGCCGTGACCGGAAACCGGGTCATGAGCGTGTCCTCCAGCCGCGAACCCCGGTTCGGGGGCGCGCGATGTTCTTGTCCGTGGCCGGCGATCCGGCTCAGCTCTTTTATTACATAAAAAATCTAAATCAATCAGAATTTATAAGTTTTATGATTCCTAGCCAGGCTCTATATATGTCGTTCTGATTCAGAGGAGATTGGGCGTGGATGCGGTTGTAGAGGCCGAGGGGCAGGGCCCGTCGACCCAGGCGAGCCATGTGTATGACCGGCTGCGCGAGGACTTGCTGTCCGGGCGGCTCGCGCCGTCGCGCAAGCTGCAGATGCGCTTTCTGACCGAGGCCTATCAGACCGGGCAGACGCCGCTGCGCGAGGCGCTCAACCGCCTGACGGCGGACGGCCTGGTCGAGGTGCGCGAGCAGCGCGGCTTCTACGTGAAGGACATCAGCCGCGCCGAGCTCGCCGAGCTGACCAAGACGCGCTGCTGGGTCGAGGCGCTGGCACTGCGCGAGTCGATGGCGGCTGCGACGCCGCAATGGGAGGAGCAGCTGGTGCTGGCGCAGCATCGGCTCAGCCGGGCGCCGCGTTCGCTCAGCGCGACCACCTTCGAGGACAACCCGGAGTGGGAGAAGCTGCACCGGATCTATCACCGCGTCCTGATCTCGAACTGCGGCTCGCAATCCCTGATCGCGTTCTGCGGCCAGCTTGCCGACCAGCTTTATCGCTATCGCAGGCTGTCGATGCGCAAGGCGTTTCCGTCACGCGCCGTCGGCGAAGAGCACGCCGCGATCGTCACGGCCGTGCTGAACGCCGATGTCGAGCACGCGGTGCAGCTCCTGACGGCGCAATACCAGCGGACGGCCGACGTCATCCTGCAGGACGAGACGATCTTTCCGGAGCTGCGCAACGCAAGAGGCGCGCACAGGGACGCAAAGGGTTAGCGGCAGGTCGTCGCGGCAAGGAAGAAGTCGACACGCTTCTCGACATGCGCCTGCGCCTCCTTCTTCAACGCGCGTATGTCCTCGCCGAGCAGGCCGCGGAACAGCACGGAAAAGACCACCAGATCGATGAATATCTTCGCCGTGTCCTCGATCCGGTCAGCGGCGAAAGCGCCCTTGCCGGCGAGACCCTCGGTGCGTGCGAGCTCGCCGAGGATGCGGCCCACGTTGAGGGTGGCGCGTTGGCGAGCCGAGTCCTGGATTTCGCACGTCAGCTCCGGAAAGCGTGGACCTTCCGCGATGACCGAGCGCATCAGCCCAACCACCTCTTCCGAGAAGGCGCGCTCGATCAGAGTGAGCCCGAGGCTGATCAGCTTGGCGCGGAGGGTGCGGCCCTGCGGCACCAGGTTTTCATATTGCGTGTTGCGCGCCGCCTGGCGGCCGATGACGGCTGCGAACAGCGCCGCCTTGCTGGGGAAGCGCGCATAGATCGTCGGTTTGCCGGCGCGCGCGGTCTGCGCGATCTCGTCGACGCTCGTGCCTTCGAAGCCGTGGGCGAGGAACACCGTCTTGGCGGCATCCAGAATGCGCTCCTCGACCTCGCCGGCACGTTCGAGCGATGGCCGCCCGACCTTGCCGCGCGCCGTCTTCGAAGCAACCATTCGATCCGCCATGGCTTTCTATCGAGGCCTCTGTGTTCCCGTCCTGTTTGGCACAGGGGGCGGGATTGTTCAATCAACGCGGCCACCGTCGCTACCGCATGCATCCGAACGCGCTCCGCGGAATATCGGCTTGCCTGCGGGGTCTCCGACGCTCAGAGTGCACAAAACCAAAAGGGGGAAACCATGCATCGGAAACTCGTTCATCTGGCGCTGCTGGCCGTGGCCGTCTGCGTCGCGGCTGCTCCGCAGGCCCACGCCGAGACCATTGTCCTGAAGTCCGAGCTCAAGGCCGCCAACGAGGTGCCGCCGAACGCCAGCACCGCGACGGGCGCCGCCGAGGCGAGCTTCGACACCGCCACCAGAACACTGACCTGGAAGGTCACTTTTTCCGGCCTGACCGGCATTCCGATCGGCGCGCATTTCCACGGTCCGAGCGAGCCCGGCAAGAATGCCGGCATCGTGCTGCCGTTCAAGAGCCCGGAGCCGCCGATCACGGGGACCGCCGTGCTGACCGACGCGCAGGCCACCGATCTGCTCGCGGGCAAATGGTATGCAAACGTCCACACACAGGCCAATCCGGGCGGCGAGATCCGCGGCCAGATGGTCAAGCAGTGAGTCTCTTACAGTCGCGGTGCAGTGCAGCGCGTTCGCAACAAGGACTATTCACGCCGCCAGTTCGGGCTTGGAGATCCGGCCCTCCGCCGCTGCCGAGGCGTTGTGCACGTCGAGGAACTGCTTGAAACGATCGAGCGAGAGCGGCGGCGAGACCAGGTAGCCCTGGCCTTCCTCGACGCCGCAGGCGATCAGCGCATCGACCTGCTCCTGCTGCTCGATGCCCTCGGCGACCACGGACATGTCGAGCTCGCGCGCCAGCGCCACCAGCATCTGCACGACGACGACCGCGGACTGGTCGCGCGTGATCGCGTCGACGAAGAACTTGTCGATCTTCAGGATGCGCGCGCCGAGCCGCTGGATGGTGGACAGGCCGCTATGGCCGATGCCGACGTCGTCGAGTGCGATGCGGAAGCCGAACTCGCCGAGCTCCTTCACGACATCAGTCGCTTTGTTGAGATCGGCGAGCTCCTCGCGCTCGGTGACCTCGAGCACGACCTGGCGCGTCGAGACGGACGACGACGCGACCACCTTGCGCAAATCATCGACGAAGCCGTCGCCAAGCAGATGGCGCGGCGTGATGTTGACGGACAGCTTGAACAGCTTGTCCTGCCGCATCTCGGGCTGCAGCTCGCGCAGCGCGCTCTTGAGGATCTGCCAGGTCAGCTTCTCGATGCGGCCGCTGCTCTCGGCGAGCGGGATGAAGCTCATCGGCGGGATCAGCCGGCCGTCCGGCTTCTCCCAGCGGGCCAGGATCTCGCCGCCGATGATGTCCCCGGTCTTCAGTCTGAAGGTCGGCTGCACATAGGGCTTGAACTCGTGCGCGGCGAGCGCGCGATCGAGCTCGGCGACCGGATCCACCGGCCGGTTCAGATAGCTCGCCAGCAGCAACCCGAACACGCCGCCCAGCACGCCCGCGGCGAGCATCGTCAGCAGGTAGGCCATGTCCTGGCGCGCGCTCAGACTCTGCGGCCGCACATGGATCGTGGCCTGCAGCGGATAGCGATCGGACACCGTGGTGAAGGCGACGGTCTGCGCCGGCGGCCTGGAGGACGCGTCGGGATGATAGCCCGCCACCTGCTCGCCGTTGGGCAACGTCAGGGTGACGTCGCTCTGGGTCCGCAGGCCCACCGGCATCACGTCGAGCAGGTTGCCGTCGATGCGCAGGATCGCCGCCAATGACCGCTGCCCATCGATGTCGCGCAGCACGCCGAAAGCGGCGCCGGTGAACTGCGGGACACGGAACAGCCGCAGCTGGCCGTCTGCGGATTGGAACATCTCCTCCCGCCGTGCCCAGCCATTGTCGAATTCGAGCGTCTCGGAATAGGCCGCGCACAGCACCGATCCCTCGCGGTCGACGGTGCGGATGTCCTTCACGATCGTGCCTTGATAGACGTGGAGGCGAAGCGCCTGCAGCGCGCCGGCGCTGCAATCCATCGGGCCTTTCGCGACGAGACGGTTCAGGATCGCGCCGGCCGAATCGATCGCGGCTTCGGAGCGGCGCAGTGCGACCTTGCTGAGTTCGTTGATCTGGCGCGCAGTCTGGTCGCCGATCAGTGCGGTCACCGCAAAATCGGCGCCGGCCAGGAAAATCCCGACGGAGGCGACGACCGCCCCGACACGAAGCATGTGTGTGCGTTGCAATGCCATCGTGTCGTGAACGCCCCCCGTATGATCACGGAGCATCGTTCCGTTTCAACCTTCAACTTTTCGTATATGCGAGCCCCGACGCTGCACGACAGCGGTCAACGGGCGCGCGGACGCCGAATGCTGGTTAAGGAAGTCCTACGCGCCAGGGCCCGGCTTGCGGGATTATGCCGCCTTGTCGGACGCGCTGCCCGGCATGGCCGCCTCCTTGCGCGTGGCCGACAGCAGCGTCAGCGCCGCCAGTGCCGACAGGCTGAGGCTCGCCGACACGATCAGCACTCCGCGGCCGAGCACGTCGATCAGCAGGCCGAACAGCAGCGGCGCGAAGGCCTGGCAGATCCGCGACGGCGCGCCGATCAGGCCGAGCCGGTAGGCGTAGTTGGCGGGGCCGAAGATCGCCAGCGGCAGCGTGCCGCGGGCAATTGTCAGAATGCCGTTGCCGGAGCCGTGCAGCAGCGCGAAGGCGGCCGCGGCGCCGCCGCCGAACAGCGCGATCGTCAGGGCGCCGATCGGGTGGGTGATGCAGGCGAGCCGTGCCGAGGCGAGCGGATGGAAGCGGCTGAGAAAACCGGCCTCGAATACGCGCGCGGCGACCTGCGCCGGCCCGATCATCATGCCCGCGAACAGCGCCTGCGCCGGCGTCGCGCCGAACGCCTGCATCAGCCGCGGCAGGTGCACCGCCATCGCCGCGGTCACGGTCCAGGCCGCCGCCATCGCGAAGGCGATCAGCACCATCGCGCGGTCGAGCGGGATGTTCGGCTTGGTGGTCTGCGCGTCGCCGGTTGCGGCCTCGATCGCGCGTGGCAGCGACAGGTTCAGCGGCAGGCCGATGACGAGATGCGCGATCGCCCAGGCAAAGCAGGTCTCGCGCCAGCCGATCGTCTCGAGGCCCAGCGTGCTCAGCGGCCAGCCGACGGTCGAGGCGAAGCCCGCGATCAAGGTGATGCCGGTGATCGCGCCGCGCGCATCACGGCCGTAGATGCGTCCGAGCGCGCCGAACGCGGCGTCGTAGAGGCCGAGGCCCATGCCGACGCCGAGCCACAGCCACGCCATTGCCAGGACCCAGAGCGAGTGCGACAGGCCGAGCAAAGCGAGGCCGATCGCGAGCACGATGTTGGAGGCGCACAGCACCTGCCGGCCGCCGACACGGTCGATCTGGCGGCCGATGCGCGGGCCGAGCAGGCCGGAGATGATCAGCGAGGCCGAGAAGGCGGCGAAGAACCAGTTGTTGGAGAGACCGAGATCCCTGGCGATCGGGTCGGCGAGGATCGCCGGCAGATAGTAGCTCGATCCCCATGCCAGCGTCTGGGCGGTGCCGAGAGCGATGACCACGCCCAGCCGTCGTGCCTGCATTCCCTTGAACCCTCTCGTTGGCGCGGCGTCACGAACAGCCGCAGCCGGTGCGCCCCGCAGCCTTGGCCTTGGTCGTTTCCTTGGCGTCGTCGGCGCAGCAAGTGTCTACGCCTGACGGAGCGGGGCCGCCACAGCAGCCCGACAAGGCTGCAATGCTTTCCAGTCCGCCGCGGGTGCAGACGCCGGTCTCGGGCAGCTTCAACTCGACGCGGTTTGCGGCCGCCTTGTCGCCGGCGATATCCGCCGTGATCGAGCGTACCTGCTCGTAGCCCGTCGTCATCAGGAAGGTCGGCGCGCGGCCATAGCTCTTCATGCCCGCAACATACAGCCCGGGCTCGTCGGCCTGCGCCAGCTCGCGCGCGCCGTGCGGCCGCACCGTGCCGCAGGAATGTTCGTTCGGATCGATCAATGGCGCCAGCGCCACCGGGGCTTCGATCGCGGGATCGAGCCGTAGCCGCAGCTCCGACAGCAGCGACAAGTCGGGCCGGAAGCCGGTGGCGACGATCAGCTCGTCGGCGCTGACGCTGCGGTCGCCGACGGCGATGATCGAGAGCTGGCCACCATCATCAGCAATCCGCGACACGTGGAATCCGGTCTCGACCCGGATGCGTCCCGAGCGCACCAGCGCGGCGAAGGCCATGCCGAGCTCGCCGCGGGCGGCGAGCTGGTCGGCGCTGCCGCCGCCGAACGCCTTGGCCGGGTCGTCACTGCGCAGCAGCCAGATCGCCTGCGTTCCGGCGGCGTCCTCGGCCAGCGTGGCGAGGTCGATCAGGGTGCCGATCGCCGAATGGCCGGCGCCGAGCACGGCGACGGTCCTGCCGCCATAGCGGCTGCGCTGCGCTTGCAGCACATCGGGCATCCCATACGTAATGCGTCCGGCATGTTCGGTCTCGCCGAGCGCGGGCAGGCCGTTGCTGCCGGCCGGATTGGGCGAGAACCAGGTGCCGGAGACGTCGATCACGGCGTCGGCCTGCAGCGCCGCGTCACCCTTGCCGTTGCGAGTGCGGATCTCGAACGCCGCGCCGGCGCGTCCTTTCGACTTGGCCTTGTCGAAACCGACACGGCTGATTGCGGTGACGCGATGCGACGTCCTGATGAATTCGCGCAGCGCGCTGCGTGTCGCAAGCGGCGCAAGATAGAATTCGATCAGCTCGCGCCCGGTCGGATAGACCTCGGGGTCCGGCGAATTCCAGCCCGTCGCCGCGAGCAGCCGCGCCGCGGCCGTGTCGATGTTGTATCTCCATGGCGAGAACAGCTGGACGTGCTGCCACTGCCGCACTGCATGTGCCGCCTCGGGACCTGCTTCCAGCACGATAGGCGTGAGGCCGCCCTCCAGCGCATGCGCTGCTGCGGCCAGCCCGACCGGGCCGGCGCCGATGATGGCGACCGTCTTTGCTCTTGCCATGATGCTTCCTCCTATTATTCTAGAATGATCGAATTAGTCGACAAATGATCACGCCGCCGGCCTCGCGGTGCTGCAGCCGCTGTCCTCGGCGCAGCATTCCGAGACCAGGAAGCCGAGCAGGGAGCGCATCACGTCGAATTCGGCATGGCAGACCAGGGTGGTGCCCTCGCGCAGCTGCGAGATCAGCCCCACCGCGACCAGCGTCTTGACGTGGTGCGACAGGGTGGAGGCGGGGATCTTCAGCCGCTCCTGCAGCCGTCCGACCGGCAGGCCGGCATGGCCCGCGCGCACCAGCGCCCGGTAGATCTTCAGGCGCGTGGTATTGCCGAGGGCTTCGAGGCGGGCAGCAGCGTCATCGAGCTTCATGACGTGGAGGATGCGGCACGCGGTCCGCCGGAGTCAAACGATATTTCTAGAAGATTGGAAATATTGCCGAGCGCGCCTCGCTCGCGGTCGGTTGTCCGGCGCGCTATCTCAGCCGGTAGCCGGCATGGCAGCCGACGCAGGCGGCCATCGTCTCGCCCAGCGCCTTCAAGGCCGGCCTGAGCTCGCCGGTCACGCCCGCGTTCTGCGCTTCGATGGCGAAGCGGCTCGCCGCTTTGTGCATGGCGGTGCCGGCCTCCTGCATGCCCTGGGGCATGAACCTCGCCACCTCGGCGGCGCCGTGCAGCCGTAGCGAGGTCATACCCAGGCGCTGCTCGGCGATCTGGCCGGCCTTGTCCGGCTCGCCGGCCGCCAGTGCGTCGTTGATCTGTTGCAGCGCCAGCAGGTGGTCGCGCATGTCGGCGAGGGTGTGCTCGACGAGGTCGGGCGGAAAGGCCACCCGCTCGCGCTGGTCTGTCGCGAGCGCCCCGTGGCTGCCGTGGTCGTGATGGCCGTGGTGCTGCGCCGCGGCGATGCCGCCCGACGCAATGAAGGCCAGCGTGATGGCGGCAAGACGCAGGCGCATGAGGACCTTCCATTTGATCGAACGCGGTGGGGTCTTCAGTAGACTGCGCCGCAGGACGGCGCATATGATCCTGATCATATGCCGAGGACCGCCCATCTCCCGCCCGAGGGCACGCGCCCGCTGCTGGACTGGCGCGCCCTCGCACGGCTGTCGCCGTTGCTCGCCGCTCTGCCGGTGGCCGCCAGGTTGCAGACGCGGCGCATCCAGCTGCCGCGCCACGGCACGGTGTTCTGCCGGGGGGATCGGCCGCAGGCGATGTTCTTCGTGCTGACCGGCGAGGTGAGATTGCTGCGCCGCTCGTGCGCCGGCGACGACATCATCCTGCAGCGTGCGCGGCAGGGGTTTCTCGCCGAGGCCAGCCTCGATCAGGCGTCGTATCATTGCGACGCCGTCGCTGCGCAGGATTCAACGCTGCTCGCGATCGACCGCAAGGCCTTCGCCGAGGCGCTGCGCCATCCCGAGATCAGGGACAGATGGTGCGACCATCTCGCCCGCGAGCTGCGCAAGGTCCGGGCCCAATCGGAGCGGCTCAGTCTGAAGACCGCCCGCGAGCGGATCGTCCACTTCATCGAGACCGAGGGGGAGGGCGGAAAGGTCGAGCTCGGCCGGTCGAAGAAGGACTGGGCAGCCGAGCTCGGAGTCACCCATGAAGCGCTCTATCGCGCGCTGGCGCGCATGGAGCAGGACGGCGAACTCATCGTCGAGGGCACCCGCCTGCGCTTGCGATGAGCCTTCGGGCGTCTCGTCTCTTGTCGTTAAAGGACCATTCGAGGCTGTCGGCCTTGACGCCGTGCCTATATATCGATAATTCTGGATATATGGAAAACGAGCAAGCCGTTCTTGCATTGGCGGCGCTGGCGCAGCCGACGCGCCTGCAGGCCTTTCGCAGCCTGGTGCAGCATGAGCCCGAGGGGCTGCCGGCGGGCGAGCTCGCGCGTCTGCTCGAGGTGCCGCAGAACACGCTGTCCGCGCATCTCTCCGTGCTCGCGCGGGCCGGTCTCGTCACCTCGCAGCGGCACAGCCGCTCGATCGTCTACCGGGTCGACCTCGTGCAATTTCAGAAGGTCGCGCTGTTTCTGCTGCAGGACTGCTGCGGCGGACGGCCGGAGGTCTGCGCCCCCGTCATCGAAAGTCTCACCCCTTGTTGTGCGCCGAAGCGCAAGGAGAAGAGTCGTGCCTGATCGCATCTACAACGTGCTGTTCCTCTGCACCGGAAATTCGGCGCGCTCGGTGCTGGCCGAGTCGATCCTGCGCAAGGACGGTGCCGGCCGCTTTCGTGCCTTCTCCGCCGGCAGCACGCCGAAAGGCGCGGTGCATCCATTGGCCGTCGAGCTGCTCGCGCGCATGGACTATCCGAGAGACGATCTGCGCTCGAAGAGCTGGAGCGAGTTCGCCGTCGCGGACGCACCGGTGATGGATTTCGTCTTCACAGTCTGCGACAATGCGGCCGGCGAAGCCTGCCCGGTCTGGCCGGGGCAGCCGATGACCGCGCATTGGGGCATCGAGGATCCCGCCGCCGTCGAAGGCACCGAGCTGGAGAAGCTCGCGGCGTTCACGACCGCCTTCCGTTTTCTGAAGAACCGGGTCGGCGCCTTCATCAATCTGCCGCTCGACAGCATCGATCGCCTCTCGCTCGGCACGCGGCTGCGCGAGATCGGGACGGGCGAGGGGGCAACGTCCTTCCGCTCCGACGTGGCGTGATCCGATGACGACCTTCGAGCGCTATCTGACGATCTGGGTCCTGCTCTGTATTATCGTGGGAATCGGCCTCGGCCATCTCATGCCGGGCTTCTTTGCCGCGGTGGCCTCGGCCGAGATCGCCCGGGTCAACCTGCCGGTCGCGGCGTTGATCTGGCTGATGATCATCCCGATGCTGCTGAAGATCGATTTCGCCGCGCTCGGAGGCGTCAAGGAGCATTGGCGCGGCATCGGCGTCACTCTGTTCGTGAACTGGGCCATCAAGCCGTTCTCGATGGCGCTGCTCGGCAGCCTGTTCATCGGCCACGTGTTCGCGCCGATGCTGCCCGCGGGGCAGCTGTCGTCCTACATCGCCGGTCTGATCCTGCTGGCGGCCGCGCCATGCACGGCGATGGTGTTCGTGTGGTCGAATCTCTGCGACGGCGAGCCGCACTACACGTTGAGCCAAGTGGCGCTCAACGACGTCATCATGGTGTTCCTGTTCGCACCGCTGGTGGGCCTGCTGCTCGGCGTCGCCTCGATCTCGGTGCCCTGGACCACCCTGCTGCTGTCGGTGCTGCTCTATATCGTGGTGCCCGTCGTCATCGCGCAACTCTGGCGCCGGGCCATGCTGCGGACGAAGGGCGGCGCCTTCGAGCGGACCTTGCGCGTACTGCAGCCTGTCTCTCTCATGGCGCTGCTGGCGACGCTGGTGCTGCTGTTCGGCTTCCAGGGTGAGCAGATCCTGAAGCAGCCGATCGTGATCGCAATCCTCGCCGTGCCGATCCTGATCCAGGTCTATCTCAACGCGGGCATCGCCTATTGGCTGAGCCGCCGGCTCGGCGTGGCCTGGTGCGTCGCCGCTCCCGCCGCCCTGATCGGCGCCAGCAATTTCTTCGAGCTGGCGGTCGCCGCCGCCATCAGCCTGTTCGGGCTGGACTCCGGGGCCGCGCTTGCGACCGTCGTCGGTGTCCTCGTCGAGGTCCCCGTGATGCTGTCGGTCGTGCGCATCGTCAAGGCCACCCGGGGATGGTACGAAGCGGGACTGCAGGCCTAGAGCCTGGTCCTGCTGCATCATAGCCACCCGTCATTCCGGGTTCGACCGTCGACGCAGCCGTGTCGCGCTTTCGCATCGATCGTCGTTGCGGCGGGGCAGCTCGATCGCGTCTGTAGACGGAGGCCGGATGTGTCGCAACCGGTGTCGCGACTCCCGCGATCGGAACGCCAGCCCGGCTGCCTCAGTGGCGTGGCTCGTCCTGCTCGTCGTCGTCCCCTTCACGCTCCCTGCGGGCGGGCTCGTAGCTCAGCGAGCGGCTCTCGGCCTGCTCCTGCAGGGCCACAAACTGCGCGAGATGCGTCCAGGCTCCGTCATGGGCGCGGCTCACCGGCACCAGCTCCGGCGCCGTCTCTTCGCCGGCTTGGGCTACCGCCAGAATGCCGCCAAGTCCCGCCACCAGGGCCGCGAATGTCAATGTCAAGCGCACGCTTACTCTCCTGCTGGCCGGCCGGTTGTCGGTCGGCCGGGCCGAGGTCGGATCATGCCGCAGCTGTGCTGACGGCATCCTGTCGCGTCGCGTCAGCGAATTGTCAGCTTATCTCGGGCAGGATGCTGCTATATGCACGTTTTCCAAGCATGCATCGATCTAAGCGCAATTCCGACATCGGACGTCCCAACTAAAAGCCGCACGACGTCCCTAGCGTTGCAAATGCTCGGCGTCTGAAACCGTTGGATGGAGCGAATCGTATTATTTCGGATATCAGAGTGCCAGGCCCCGGGTAGATCATGCAATTGCCTCAAATTGGACGGTTCATGCGCGTCACGGCGCTGGCGATGCTGATCTCGACGGCGGCCGCCGCGGCAACGGACGCGCGCGATGACGACCGCGAACGTCGCGACGCGATGCGCCGCGCGGTCGAGTCCGGCGATGCCATGCCGCTGTCGCAGATTCTGCCCAAGCTGCGCGGCCGGATCGCCGGCGACGTGACGGGCGTCGACGTCGAGCGTCAGCGCGGCCACTGGCGTTATGAGTTTCGTATCATCGGTCGGGACGGCCGCGTGCGCGACGTCTATGTCGATGCGCGCAGCGGGGAGATCGAGGGGATCGAGGAAAAGTAGATGCGCGTGCTGCTGGTCGAGGACGATCCGCGGCTGGCGTCCGATCTGTCGCGGACGCTGCAGGCGGCCGGCTATCTGGTCGAGACGTCAGGCGAGGGCGAACAGGCCTGGTTTCTCGGCGATACCGAGGATTATGGCGCCGTGATCCTCGATCTTGGGCTGCCGGGCATGGACGGCCTGTCGGTGCTGAAGCGCTGGCGCGGCTCCGGCCGGCACATGCCGGTGCTGATTCTCACGGCGCGCGCCAGCTGGGCCGAGCGGGTCGACGGCATCGATGCCGGCGCCGACGACTATCTGCCGAAGCCGTTCCGCAACGAGGAGCTGCTCGCGCGCCTGCGCGCGATCGTGCGGCGATCTTCCGGTCATGCATCCCCGGTGCTGTCGTCGGGCGAGCTGACGCTCGACGAGCGGCAGATGAAGGTGAGCCTGCGCGGCGTGCCGGTGGCGCTGTCGCAGCTCGAATATCGCCTGATCGCCTTTCTGCTGCGACAGAGCGGACGCGTCGTGCCGCAGCACGAGCTCGAGGAGAATGTCTACGGCCTCGGTCATGATCATGACTCCAACGCGCTCGAGGTGCTGATCCGGCGGGTGCGCAAGAAGCTCGGTGCCGACATCATCGAGACCCGCCGCGGGTTCGGCTACATGATTCCGGAGGCGGCGGAATGAGACTGGGCTCGCTGCGGCTGCGACTGGTGGCCGCGGGCACCATCGCCCTTCTCGTCGCGCTCGGGGTCGCCGGTCTGGGCATGGTCGTGCTGTTCCAGCGCCACGTTGCGCGCACCTTGGCCGGCGATCTCGACATCCATCTGCGCCAGTTGCTCAATGGTCTCGACGTCGACGCCGATGGCCGCATCGTCGTGTCCCGGCCGCCCGCCGATCCGCGCTTCGCCGTGCCGTTGTCCGGGTTGTATTGGCAGATATCCGACGATCACGGCCTGCTGCTGCGCTCGCGCTCGCTGTGGGATACGATCCTGGCGCTGCCGATCGACGAGCCCGGACCGAGCGACGTGCATCAGCATGATCTGGCCGGTCCCGACGGCGCGCGCGTGCTGGTCGCCGAGCGCGGCATCCTGATGAATCCCGAGCAGCAGACCCGCGTGCGCGCCGCCGTCGCCTACGACCTCGACGGCGCCACCATCGCGGTGCGCACCTTCGCCAAGGATCTGTCGATCGCGCTCGGCGTGCTCGCCTTGATCCTCGCGGTCGGCACCTCCGTTCAGGTCAGCCTCGGCCTGCGTCCCCTGGCGGTGTTGCGCCTCGGCGTCGCCGAGATCCGCAGCGGCAAACGTCGGCACCTTCCGGTCGACGTGCCGACCGAGGTGGCGCCCCTGGTCGAGGAGGTCAATGCGCTGCTCGACGCGCAACAGCGCGAGATCCTGCGCTCGCGCAGCCGCGCCGCCGATCTGGCGCACGGGTTCAAGACGCCGCTCGCCGCGCTGACCGCGGACGCTGCGCGGCTGAAAGAGCTCGGCCAGATCGAGCTGGCACGCAACGTCGAGAGCGTCGCCGAGGCGATGAGTCGGCAGGTCGATCGCGAGCTCGCGCTGGCGCGGCTGCGCGGCAAGGCGCGCGGCGAGCCGGAGGCTGCGACCGAACTGGCGCCGCTGGTGGATGCGCTGCTCGGAACGCTCGGCCGCACGCCGGCCGCAGCGCATGTCAGCTTCGACGGCGAGGTGCCGGCAGGATTGCGGGTGGCGATCGATCGGACCGATCTCGCCGAGGTGCTTGGCAATCTCCTCGAGAATGCCGCGCGTCACGCGGCGAGCACGGTTCGCATCGTCACCACCGCGAGCCCCCTGGTCGTGACGGTCGAGGATGACGGTCCGGGGATTCCGGAGACACAGATCGGCCGCGTCCTGGAACGGGGCGGCCGCCTGGACGAGCAGGGGCCCGGCAGCGGGCTGGGCCTCGCGATCGTGCAGGATGTGCTGGAGGCCTATGGCTGGCGGCTGCAGATCGGCCGCTCCGGGCTCGGCGGGGCGAAGATCACGATCGCGCCGGCCATGGTGTCCGCGCCACGCGGCTTGCCGTCGCAGGCCCCAGCACGGAAGCAGATGCGTTCGATCCTGACAACAGGCTGACATCGGCCGTCAGCGCCGCGACCCCCACGGTCGGCTATCCCCTCGGGTCAAGCCACCCCGCGCTCCGGTCCGCCGGCAGCGAGGTGCCCAAAGCCTGAAGGAAGCTGATCATGCGTATGCGAAACACCGCCAAGTCCTACGGATCCGTCGCGATCGGACTGCACTGGATCGTCGCCGTGCTGGTGCCGGCGGCCTGGATCTCAGGTCATCTCGGCGACGTGCTGCCACGCGGGTCTCACGACACGGGCCTGCTCATGCACGTCTGCCTCGGCCTGTCGATGCTCGGTTTCGCGCTGGCGCGCCTGGCCTGGCGTCTGGCCGATCCGCCGCCGCTCCCCGAAGCGACCAAGCTCGGGACGTGGACCGTTCATGCCGGCGAGATCGCGCACCTGCTGATCTACGGCATCATGTTCGCCATTCCGGTCCTCGGTATCCTGACCCAGTTCGCCAGCGGCGAGGCGTTGCCGGTGTTCGGGCTCGTCGACATCGCTTCGCCCTGGGCCGGCGATCGCGGCTTCGCGCACGACCTGAAGGAGATGCACGAGGCGTTGGCCAACGGCCTGATGATCCTGATCGGCCTGCACGCCGGCGCGGCGTTGCTGCATCATTACTGGCTGCACGACCGGACCCTGCGGCGGATGGTGCCGGGATTGCGGTGATGATGTCTGTCATCCAGGCGGGCTAGAAACCTCCGTCGAAGATCGAATCGGAGGCCTCCATGCCGGCAACGCCACATCTCGAAAAGCACTTCACGGCCACGGAAGCCGTCCGTGACGTCGTGATCGGCATGGCCGACGGGCTTACCGTTCCGTTCGCGCTGGCAGCCGGATTGTCGGCTGCCATCACCACGACCAGCGTGATCGTGACGGCCGGCCTCGCCGAGGTCGTCGCCGGCGCGATCGCGATGGGGCTGGGCGGCTATCTCGCCGCCCGCACCGACGCCGAACATTACGCCGCCGAGGAGAAGCGGGAGCATGATGAGATCGAGCACCTCCGCGGCCGCGAAGTCGAGGAGGTCGCGGCGATCTTCCGCGGCTATGGTCTCGAAGGTCAGGCCTTGACCACGGTGGTCGAGTCCATCGCTTCCGATCGCAAGCGCTGGGTCGACTTCATGATGCGTTTCGAGCTCGGCCTCGAACGGCCCGATCCGAAGCGCGCGCCGGTCAGCGCGTTGACCATCGGCGGCTCCTATGTGATCGGCGGGCTGATCCCTTTGATCCCATACATGCTGACCCACGACATCACGAGCGCGCTCCGAATCTCCGTGGTCTCGACCGGCCTTGCCCTGCTCGTGTTCGGCGCCATCAAGGGCCACTTCACCGGCGCCAGCAGGATCAAGTCTGCGCTGCAGACCGTGCTGGTCGGTGGCCTCGCTGCCGGTGCGGCGTTCTGGCTGGCACATCTGTTCGGGTAGGGCGGAGGCTGCCCGCGCGGCTGACATGCGCCAGATCCGTAGGGTGGGCAAAGAGGCGCACGCGGCAACGCCGCGTCGCATCGTGCCCACCGCGCGGTTCGAACGGTGACAATGGTGGGCACGCGCCGCCTGGCGGCGGCGCCACGGCTGTCCCGATTGGGGAGAAAAAGCGCAATCTCTCCGCGCGTCATTCCGGGGCGTTCGCGCGCAAAATGGCGAAGCCATTTTGAAGCAGCGCGAATGAGCCCGGAATCCATAGCCACAGGCGGCGGTGAGATGCGAGACGGCGGTGGCGAGCATCGCGAGCTGTCGCTGACAGCTGTGGTTATGGATTCCGGGCTCGCGCTACGCGCGCCCCGGAATGACGATGAGGAGAAAGTCGTGGCGAGCATTCGCATCTGCGCGTGAAGGACGATTTCGTGAACGTCGTCAAGTCGATGCTCCGTGCAGCCCGTCGCCGAAAGATTTTGCTTTCGTTTTTTCGGAAAACGTGCTCTATTGTCGCCATCCCGTGCTCCTCGAGAGGGGCGCTTCGCGATCGTCATGGAACGTCGGGCGCGGGATGCGGTGGCCGCAATTTGCCGCAGCGTGTCTCTGATGCGCGGACGAACGGCAGGTTGCGGACGTGAAGTCGCGTGGTCCTGGCGCCCCGATGCTGGCGCCAAGTCTTCGGGGGATGATCCCGAGGGCGACGGTGGCTAACAAGCCGGACACCGGGGAGATCGCGAAGTAAGCGTGAAAACCATCGCGCAGGGAATGCCGGGTTGTCTCGGCTGTACCTGTGGTGACTGCCGCCTGCTTTTTTTCTGCAGGCGGGCCATGGGTCGCGGCCAGCGCCCGGCATTCCCTGCGCCCTCTGCCTGATCAGAGGGCAACACCGATGACATCACTCGGGTGCATGGCGCCGCGAGAGCCGTGACGCATGCCGCCATGGCAACGGGGGGGAGCGACACTCCCGGCGCGGGAACCAAATTCCGCAGCCAAGGTTAGCTGGCATGCAGGAGGACTCCCAATGCGCCGCGCCAAAATTCAGCCGACCCGCAACAAGCTCGACCTGACCGATCAGGCCCAGGTCCGCGTCGTCACCAAGCGACTGAAGATGTCGCCCGCCGAATTGGCCGAGATGGTCGGACGCATCGGCAATTCCATCACGGCGATCAACAAGGAAGTCACGCAGCAGCGGGCAGCGAAGCTGCCGGCGCCGGCCGGCACCGTAATCGCCTCGGTGACGGTGACCGAGACCAAGGCCGAGTTGATCATGCCGGACGACACACCGGCGGCAACCTAGCAATCGGGATCATCGACACCCGGCAATCGACCTGGGGCATTGGACGAAGGGGGCAAAGGATGGACCAACGCACCGACCTCGGTGACGCTTTGACGCGGGCCGCGTTCAGTTTGCGCAAGGCCAAGATCAGTGAAGGCCGCCCGTTTCCGCTCGGCGCCACATGGGACGGGCTGGGCGTCAACTTTGCGATCTTTTCTGCGCACGCCACCAAGGTCGAGCTGTGCCTGTTCGACGATGCCGGCGAGACCGAGCTCGAGCGCATCGAGCTTCCCGAATATACCGACGAGGTCTGGCACGGCTATCTGCCGACCGCACGCCCCGGCACGGTCTATGGCTATCGGGTGCACGGACCCTATGAGCCCGATGCCGGCCACCGGTTCAATCCCAACAAGCTCGTGATCGATCCCTATGCCAAGCAGCTGGTCGGCCAGCTCTGCTGGGGTCCGGAGCTGTTCGGCTATCAGCTCGATCATGCCGACAAGGATCTCTCGTTCGACGACCGCGACAGCGCCCCCTTGATGCTGAAATGCCGGGTCATCGACCCCGCCTTCACCTGGGGCACGTCGCGCAAGCCTGAGATCCCGTGGGAGCGGACGATCTTCTACGAGATGCACGTCAAGGGCTTCACCAAGCTGCATCCGCTGGTCCCCGAAGCCGACCGCGGCACCTTTGCCGGCCTCGCGCACCAGGACATTCCGGCCTATCTGCGCTCGCTCGGCATCACCGCGGCCGAGCTGTTGCCGATCCATGCCTTCATCGACGACAGCTACCTGGTCGAGAAGGAATTGCGCAACTACTGGGGCTACAACTCGATCGCCTTCTTTGCGCCCGAACCGCGTTATCTCAAGGCGCCGTTCGCGACCGAATTCAAGACCATGGTCAACCAGTTTCACGCCCATGGCATCGAGGTGATCCTCGACGTGGTCTATAACCACACCGCCGAAGGCAACGAGCTCGGACCGACGCTGTCGTTCAAGGGCATCGACAATGCCAGCTACTACCGGCTGCTGCCGGACCAGAGGCGCTACTACATCAACGACACCGGCACCGGCAACACGGTGAATTTGTCGCACCAGCGGGTGCTGCAGCTCGTCGCCGATTCGTTGCGCTACTGGGCGACCGAGATGCGGGTCGACGGCTTCCGCTTCGACCTCGCCACCATCCTGGCGCGCGAGCCCTATGGCTTCGACGAGGGCGGCAGCTTTCTCGATGCCTGCCGCCAGGACCCGGTGCTGAACAGCGTCAAGCTGATCGCCGAGCCCTGGGACAT